>JAHIJO010000212.1 GCA_018898455.1 Verrucomicrobiota bacterium
AACAATAAGAGCCGTATGAGTCGAGAGGCTCAAGTACGGTTCCGTGAGGGACTGGGGGTGAGATTCCTCCGGTCTACTCGACTCGACACACTGCTGGGAGAACGGCATACTTGGGTTGCGGGCACAAGCCCGCGTTAGAAGACAGTGCGTCCAGATCCGGAGCTGGGCCATCGGATACGAACTAAACCGGATAAACTCGCCTAAGGCGTGTAAAACCAAGGTGACAGGAAATCCTGTTATGGATTCAGGAGAAGACTATGAAGAACCGAGCGAAATGGAGAATGGCGTTGGCCGTCTGTGGGATTTGCGCATACAGCTTTGGATTGTGTTTTGCCGCCGGAACGGAACCGGCAAACTTGGCCCTGGTCCAGGACAGCAAGAGCCAGTACACAATCGTGATTCCAACCGCCGCCAGCCCGCAGGAGCAACTAGCGGGTGCCGAGTTGGCCAAGTACCTCAAGCAGATATCCGGCGCGGAACTGCCGGTCAAGTCCGAGGCCGCCGGCCCAAAGATCGTTGTGGTCCAGGCCAAGGATGGCAAGGGCCCAGCCGGCGTCAGTTTCACCAAGGAAGAGGCCGACTATGACGCCTTTGTTATCAAAACGGACGGCAAGGATCTCTGCCTAATAGGCAGCAACAAGCGGGCAGTGCTCTATGCCGTCTACACGTTCCTGGAGAAACACTTGGGCTGCCGGTGGCTGACTTATGGCGACCGGTGGCAGACGGAGGAGCAGAAGAAAACGGGCAGCTACAACGAGAAAGTTGAGGAATGCGTTCCCACCGCAAAGACCGTTTCGATCCCGACTCTTGACGAGAGGCAGAAAGCGACCATGAAATACCGGGGCCTTCGCGCCGGCGCATGGTTCGGCAACACGCCCATGGTGATGGTGGACTGGGCGATCAAGAACAAGCTCAACACGTTCCTCATGCAGGGCAGTTCATACGTGGAGTGTATGGAGGCCGGGGGTTGGACCGATGTGGTGGTCAAGAATGGGATGATTCCAAGAGGGTTCATTCTCGTGCTGGGACATCATCAGTGGCGGGACTTCCTGCCGCCGGAGAAATACTTCAAGGACCACCCCGAGTGGTTCCCGTTAGTCGGGGGCAAACGCATCCCGGGCCACCGGCTCAACGGCCAGTTCTGTCTGTCCAACGCCGAGGCGGTCAAGACACTCCGGGAGGGTTTCTCGGCCTTTGTCAAGGCACATCCGGAGGTTGACATCTTCGCACCGTGGCCCAACGACGGCTACGGCTGGTGCGAGTGCGAACTGTGCATCAAGGATAGGATAGCTTGGGAAGAAGACCCCAAGCTTCAAGCGCCTCAAGACCTTTACATGCGTCTGGTCAACCAACTGAACGAGGACCTCCAGAAGCTCCAGCCGGGGAAGCGAATCAGCGCCCTCGCATACATAAACTACGCCCCACCGCCGGCGAAGGAGAAGCCTGCGCCTGGCCTGCACCTCTCCTACTCGAACTTCAGGCGCAACTGGTATACGGCTTCGTGGGGCAATGCCAAGGGTGAGGTGGCCGCAGGCCCCTATGCTTTTAAACTGCATAGCCAGTGGCTGGAGAAGTGGCTCGATCTGACGCGCGCCAACGGCGGTGAAGTGACACTGTACGAGTACTACGCCGACCGCTATGCTCCGGGCTTCGGGTTCTACCTGATGCACCTCATCCACGACGAACTGGCATATTTTCAGAAGCTCGGCGCGGCCGGTTGCATCATTGAGACCCATTGGTCCAACCGAAAAACCGCCCCCGCCAATCTCTACATCTACGCGAAGCAATGCTGGGATCCGTCGCTGTCAACCGACGATATCCTGGCCGAGTACGCCAAGGGCCGATTCGGTAAGGCCGCCGAACCGATGGTCAAGTACCTCAACGAAGCCGAGCGCAACTCGCGCGAGTTCAACAGGTACTTTGTCCGCGGCAAGGAAGCCGACCGGGACAAGAGCTTGGCGGATTGTGAGAAATATCTTGAGGAGGCCAAGTCAATCGTCGACACAGACCAGGCCAAGAAGAACATCGCGGACGAGGAAGCCAACTTCAAGAAGCTCAAGACGTGGCAATTGGGGAAATGAGTGTTGGTCCTTACTCAGGAGGACGTGATATGGCAACTTACGCAGCAAGGGGACCGAAGATGGGAACCCCGAAACCGTTTCTCCATCTGTCGGCGGAATGCACTCGGAGCCTGATGGCTCGTGTCGAGAAGAGCGAGCACCTCGGGAGATACTGGCGGGACATTGTGCAGCCGGGATTGCAGCGGGAACTCCGCGACGGCCCGTCTAATCGGAGCGCCCCCTCCTTTTGGCCCGTCAGTCGGGGCGTCCCCTTCTGGCCCGTCAGGATGGCATTTGCCTGGCGGTTGACCGGGCAGGAAGCGTACGCGCAGGCGGCTTGGAAGGGATTGATCGAAGCGGCATCCGGGGAGGCGCCGGCCAGTATATTGGAGGCAGGCGGCCTGACCGCAAGGATCGCGGTTATCATGTCTTGGCTCAAGGATTGGCCGGGGGGTCAACGCGAGGAAATGGTTCGCGCGGAAAAGTTGGTCGCAAACATGGTCGAGAGGATGTTTGCCTGGTTCAATTCGCCGTCATTCGGACGAATGGAACTGCACAGGGGAGAAAACTGGGACTCTCAGATGCTGTCGGCGCTTGGCATCGGGGCGTGTTATCTCGAAGGCCATCCCAGGCAAGGCGAATGGCTCGATCGGGCGCAGGCGTCCGCCATCGCCTGGCTGGACCGGCGTAAGGGAGACGGCGGCTTGTGCGAAGGCACGATGAACTACCATTTCTACGCCCTGTGGAATATGGCTCGACTCGCCGATGCGCTCCGGGAAAACGGCGGAACGAATCTCTTCGATCACGATGGCCTTCGCAAGATGTTTGAATTCGTGGTTTACACGCTGGCGCCGGACGGTCGTCTCCCGGGCTTTAATGACAGCGGGAGGAACAATTTTCACAAGCTCGACTGTGGCTCGATGAATTCCTCGAACACCCTCCTGCTCAAGGGCGCTTTGGAGTATGGCCTGCCGATGTTCATGTGGGCCTATCGGCGCGTACACGAAGACCTGCCTCAGTACTACGAATGCTTCCCTTTCACGATCTTGTCCTATCCTGACGAGGAGACTGCAGAACCTCCCCCCGCGCCTGCATCCAGGGCCTTTCCATACGTGGGTTGGGTTTCCATGAGGAATGGCTGGGATCGGGCAAGCACGCACCTCATTCTCAAGGCAGGTCCGTGGGGCGGCTGGCACGATCAATTCGACAAATCCACCTTCGAACTCGTGGGCAAGGGCGTTCCGTTGGCGGTGGACGCGGGTTGCGGAAGCTACTCGGACCGCATGGACTGGTTCCGCAGGAGCGAGTCTCACAACGTCGTTCTGATCGACGGACAGAACCAGTGCGCCGGCGGCGCGCGAATCGTCCGTTTTTGGTCTTCGCCCGTGGCGGACTATGCCGTGGTGGACTGCCGACGGGCGCTGGTCGGCCCGGATGGCGGGACGGGACGCGGGTATCTCCGGCATGTCCTTTACGATAAGAGGAACGATTGCTTTGTGTTTCTCGACAGCATCTCCGGCGCCAAGGAATGCGAGTGGCTGCTTCACAGCAGGGGAGTTCTGTCCGTCGAGGGGCAACAGGCAGTTTGGACGACCGGAGAAGGCGTTCGTCTCAGCGCCAGGTTTCTTGGACCGGAAGTGGCGATCGCCCGGAAGATCGGCAAGGCGAACGAAATGGAGGCCTACGGACGGCCCGTACCCGAGGTGGAATACATTTCCGCCAAGCCCATCGGGCAAAAAATGGAATTCGTGACCCTGATCGAGCCGCTGCTTGCGAGTCAGGCGCAGATCCGCGTCGAGCCGGCGGACGAGGATGCGGGCTATTACCTGCTTCATTCGAGGCATGGGATCTCGCACCTGAAGGTGCTGCGCAATGACCGGACCGATTGCCACGGACAGTTGGATTTCTCCGGTGTGGCGGCGCTCGTAGAGACTCGAAATGAACTGGTGAGCGGGTTCACTCTGATTGGAACCACACGGGCACGATTGGCAGGGGATCTGTTATGCGAATGCGCGGCGCCCACCGACGTCTGCCTGGAAGGGTTCGGCGGCGACAGACTAACGGGGAGCCTGCGTGTCTGGGGCGAACTGGCCGAAGTCCCGATCTTGACCTGTGACGGCTTTGCAGCCTCGATCTTCCATGAACGATCGAGGCGGAAGACTGCGGAAGTTATGATAGGAGTGCCCTGGCAGCCGGCGGAAGTTGTTCTCGCAGGGAAGCCAGTTCCGTTTCGCCGCGTACCCGGTGAAGATGCAGTTCGTTTTTCCATTGAGACCATCGGAGAGGAACACTCACTGGCCATCAGCAGCGCAAGCGCCTAATCCCCCTGGTTTTATCCTTGCCACAGAACACAATCCGGTTTAGTTTTTGAACCAAGACAGAAGGAGGCAGGTCATGGTCGTACAAATCGTAGTGATGCTCATATTGGCGTCAGCCACAGTCTTTCGTTGCAATGCTGAGGAAATCGGCATCGTCAACCTCAAGTCCGAGCTTCCGAATCTTCGTTCTCCCATAGTGCTTTTTGTAGATGACTGTTGCCCCGGTATCAACGCTTTCTATTATGAGAGAAGATATGGCGAGAATCTCCCCGAGGACAGGTTGTTTAAGGATTGGGAACTGTCGGAAGCCGGAGTTCCAAAGAACACGAAGATGGTCCAGAGAATTCCGCTTTCCTTTCTAAAGGAGTATGCGGAGTGGGCGTCCCAAAACAACGTCCGAGGCAAGTTCAGCGTTATCCCATTTCCCGGAGGCCGGGGAAACATCACTGAGGGCTGGGAAGATTGCACGAAACAAGAGACCGAGGAGTGGATCAAGATCGTAAAGGAGAAGATCGCCCCCATCTGCGACATAACTCCCGAACTGCTTACCCATTCCCAGGCATTGGATATCAAGAGCAAGAAGCTCTTGCCCATTCCCGAGTGGGACTATACCGCCAAGCTGAACCTCGACGAACTGACGGAATATATTTCATTGGGCCTCAAAACTCTCAAGGAAGTCGGTTTGCCCGCTACCGGGGTGACACATCCTCGCCGGTACAAAGGTAATCAGGATATGTTGGTCAAGGCAATCATGGAGGCGATGAAGAAGGTCACCGGCGAAAAGCTGGTTTTTTATTGGGTGGGATTCGATACCGATTCGTTGCCGATCCGCCCCAGGATTGCATATCTCGACAAAGAGAAGGGCGAAGCCGTAGTCGGCATGCCGGTCGCCTGCCAAGAGCCCATGTGGAAATGCACGACCGGTGGCGGAGATGTTTCAAAGATGGCAGATTACTATCTCGATTCTGACGGCAAAAACGGCAAATTCAACAACTGGATCAACACCGGAAGCTATCTGATCTTCTACGTTCATTGGCAGTCCCTTTATGGCAACGAAACCAAGAAAGGCTTCCTGGCCGTCCAGGAAATCCTCAAGAGAGTGCAGGCACGCCTCGGCGATCGGGTCAAGTGGATGAAGGCCAGCGAATGCGCCCGCTATTTCGTGGCCAGCCAGACCTTTGAGGTTAAATCCAGCCAGGAGAAACAAAGAATCGTGCTGGCCTTTAATTGTCCTTTTGCCTGTCCCGATTTCACCGTAAGCGGCGAGATGGCAAGTGACCGAAAAATCAAAGTGACGTGCGATGGCAAGGCAATGCAGGAGGTCTCTGCCAGGAAAGGATTGAAGGAGAATAGCTGGTTCAGAGAGGGAAAAAAAATCTTCTTTTCATTCCCACTTCACGAGACGAAGCAGACGAAGATAGAGATCGTTTTTCAATAGGAGTGAGGGCGACCATGAGTGCGTTGCTGACCAAACCTGGCATTTCGGCCCATTTCAAAACGCAAAAACTTCAAGCCTGCCGCGCCATGCTCAGCAACGCCAACGTGTCGCTCATGGCCAAGTGGCTGTTATCAGGCCGCGAGGATTGCGCATAAGCCGCCCGCGATCTGGCGCGTATCGCCACCCTCGAACATAATTTTTCATCGACGCGCCGGAAGCTTTCGGCGCCTCGATCGTCGGCCCAACTCTGCCGGTGTATGTCGGCGGTTATGAAGCCGCAGAGTTCGGCGGCATGGCGGATAAATCACGTGTCGAGATGCTGCTGGCCGTCACGGAATTCCTGAACGACGATTTCGCGCGCGCCGCGGCGACGTACATTTGGCTGAGCCGGCTGGCGTGGTCGCTGCGGCCGAACGGTTTTATGTGCGGCGCCTATCAGCACGCGCCCGGCGTTCAGTACGTGACCCGCAGGTACGTGGGCTTCGGGGAACGAAAGCAGCGGTTGCCGTTGTCTAACGTAACCCTCTCGGCAAAGGGAGCGAGCAATATGATGTTCTGGGAGAAGGCCAAGGCGGCGGCACTTCCACCGCGAGGGGCAGAAGGCCTATGTCTCCGTAGGTTCGGTGGGGGAGCTGCGCGACGGGGACAACCCCAGCTCTTGGTTCCTCTTCGACGGCAAGACCGTCGACTATGACCGCGAAACCACGGCTGTCCTGATCCGCAAGGTGGGGTTTGCCGGAAAAGGCTGCCGGTTGGGGAGTAGAAGTCTGATTTGCTGCCGGCATCCCATCCTGATTGAGCTACGAAGCCATATCACAATCCAGCCTTGTTGCAAGATCGTTGAATATTGTTAATATTTCCACTTGACCTACCGGCATAGACTGGTATATTCCTTATAGAGTTATATCGCTATCTAGGGAAATTGACATGATGCGAAACAATGCCTTGCCGACTGCCCATCGCGCCAAAATGCGTTTGGTTGGGGAAATACTGAACGGACAATTTCCGGTGGACCTGTTTTTGGCTCCGGAGCGCGCTTTGGCCAAACGATACGGTATCAGCCGGGTCACCATGCGCGCCGCGATCGAGGCACTGGTACGGGAAGGGGTCCTGCAAAAAATCGCCGGCAAAGGCACGTTGGTGTGCAAACTGCCCGGCGCGGTCACAACCGGAAACCGCGCCGTCGGCATCTTGTTCCCCTATCTTAAGAGCGCGGCAGGTATCGCCACCGAACACTGGTATGGCGAAATCCATCTGGGCCTTCACTACACGTTCAGCCGGGCCGGATACCGCGTCATCGTGCTGGGACTGGGCAACGAACCGCACCAAGCCCGCGCAACGATTGAATCGCACCAAGACACGGTGGATGGCTTTGTGACCTTTCCTTATCTATTTGATGAACTGGCATTACTGCTAAACCGCACCGGCCGCCCATGGGTCAAAGTAGGACCGCATGCCGTGGATGACGCCGTCAATTACGTGGCACCGAACAATTTCGAATGCGGCTGTTTGGCCGCGCACCACCTCATTGCTGGCGGAGGACGACGATTCGGCATGTTCGGCGTGCGCGGTGCCGGCCCGACAACGTATAACCAACAGCGCTGCGAGGATGGTTTTTTATTCGGCCTTGCAAACGCCGGCGTGACTCCAGACAAGGTGACGATCGTGCCGTTGACTGGGCAGGCCTGGAGCATGGAAAGCGGCGCGGATGCCATGCGACGTGTCCTGCAACAGCCGTCCCGGCCGGACGCGATCTTCGTCGCTGGATTCCTGACGGCACTGGGAGCCTTGAACGTTTGCCGCCAGGCCCAACTCCCGTTGCCGGATGCCCTGGCGCTCATGGGCGTGGACACCAATCCTTCGCTGCGCGACTTCGAATTGACCACGATCGACACCAATCTGACTCAGGTTGGCCACCTATTGGCGGATATGCTCCTGCGGATGATCGCTAAACAAAGCCAAACCGAACCGGGTGTCGATATCATGCCCAAATTGATTCAAGGAAAAACAACACGGTCTTGTATCGCCAGCGTCGCTGGCGCAGAAGATGCTTGATTCGCAGCGATAGAGACTCTTGGTCAGCAGCGATTGGGCCAAGAGGGTGAGATCCTAACTGATATTGAAATAGAAGGAATCCTGAATCCGTGATGGACATGAGATATTGTTTGAAAAACAAAACGCGAAGAAGGAGGCGGAACATGAGGATAACACTGTTGGCGAAATTGGCCGTCATCACGCTGATGGCGGCGTGCTTGGGGACAGTTGAGGCAGTCGAACTGCCGTTGGTGACCGCAGGTGCGAGCAAGTACAGCATCGTTACTCCCGATCAACCGACGGAGCGGGAGCAGTTCGCGGCGGCCGAACTTCAGAAATATCTTGAGCTCATATCCGGCGCGAAGCTGGCCGTGCAGACAGAGTCCAAGACCGACGGCCCGAAAATCGTCGTTGCGGTCGCGTCACGCACGAAGGCAGCCGCGAAAATCGCGTTCGCCAAGGGCGATGCGGACTACGATGCCTTCGCCATCGAAACGTCCGGGAACGACCTGCTGCTTATCGGCAGCAACGAGCGGGCGGTGATCTACGCGGTCTACACGCTGTTGGCGGATCATCTCGGCTGCCGGTGGCCGGTCACCGAACTCCAGAAAAAGAAAGGCGATGCTGCCGAACCCCAAGAAATCATTCCTAAGAAAGCGATCGTCACGGTTCCCGAACTGCGCGAACGCCACAAGGCCAGCATGAAATGGCGCGGACTTATCAGCGCGCCATGGTTTGGGGATTTCCGACCTGAAGTGGTGGACTGGATGACAAAGAACCGCCTCAACTACATGTTCGTAGCCTATCCTGGAGGCTACGAGGAATCCCAATCGTGGCGCACAAACATTGCCATTGGCGAGATGTGGAAGAAGCGGGGCATGGTGATTGCCGCGGGACACCATTCATTCGACTTCTTCGTGCCGCCCAAGGAATATTTTGCGACTCATCCTGAATACTACGCTCTGATCGGAGGTCAGAGGAAACCGGCGGGTCGTGGCGTGCAGCTTTGCCTAAGCAATCCGGAACTTGCCGATATCTATGTGAAGAACGTAGTGGCCTTTGCCAAGAGACATCCGGAGGTGGGAGTCCTTGCCCTGTATCCCAACGACGGGGATGGTTGGTGCGAGTGCGACAAATGCAAGAAGGCGATGCCTTCCTCTTGGGCGGCCAACACGAATTGCCCCAATGCGACGGAACTTTGCCAACAATTCATGAATAAGGTTGTCCCTGCGATCAAGGCTCAGGTTCCGGATAGGATCATAGAAAGGGCGGCTTACATCAACTATGGTCCGCTGCCTGAGACAACCAAGCCCATTGCTGGCATGAACGTCATCTATGCCAATTACGAGCGACCGTGGTACCGGCAGTCCTTGGATACGCCGGGGGCCAATCCCTACGTGCAAAAGAACATCGAAGCGTGGGGGAAAGAAATGAAGGACAAGGGCGATTTCCTCATCTACGAATACTACAATGGAGGGGTATTCTGTCACTGGCAGGGATTCGCCCTCGTCGAACTCATCGCCAAAGAGATGGCGTACTATCGGCGCATGGGCGTCTCGGGCTGCCTCGTCCCATACTTCTGGAAACACAGGGCAGAGTGCGCCATTAATACGTATGCCTTCGCGAGGTCGGCTTGGGATACCACGGTCAGTCCCGAGACGATACTGAACGATTATTGCAAGGCGCACTACGGCGGCAAGGCGGCGCCGGCCATGGTCAAATACTATAAGGAATTCGAGAGCAATTGCCGGGAACACTTGAAGTACTTCGGCAGGGACCAGGCATCAGAGAACCTTTGCAAACAATACCTTACCGAGGCCAAGGCCCTGGCGGACAGCGAGGCTGTAAAAAAGGCTCTTGATGTGGAACAGGGCCTTCTTGATAAGTACCTGCAGTGGCAGGGGGCAAAGTAAGACCGGATTGGCTTTTTCCATTGAAGGCGCAATCCATCATTGCAGTTCTTCCTGCGACTTGTAAGCGATTTGGCTCAAGGTGCACCGTGGTGGAATTTAGATTTCCGAATTGCCAAACCCGCGCGTTTTGAATACACTGCCACCCAACGATGCAAATACGATTTCACGTTGACCTTCAGGAAATCAATCTCCGGAATCTGCTGAAAAACGGCGCATTCCAGTTCGTGGACGACGCAACCCCTTGGTTTCCCTACACCTCCGGCCAGATCGGCCCCTATTATTTCCAGAGCATTGCGATTGAAAAGGATGGCCCAGCCTATGCCACGGCCATCCGGTCCCTGGTCGCACTCATCCAGGCGGAAGCCGGAACGTTCGACGTAATTTCCGGCGGCGAGACCCGCGACTGGGATTTTTCAAACCCGGTCGCCGTGACACTTCAAAAGCCCCATCTGAAACTCTACAAGGACGGCAAAACCTTGGGCGCCGATATCGCGGGAAAGACCGTCCTGCATATTGCCGACCTCAACAATGAAGGGTCCTCTCTTCGGGATTACTGGAAACCGCATATTGAGAAGAATAAAGGCCGCCTGATCGGTTTCGTCTCGTTCGTGGACCGACTGGAAGACGGTGTCTCTGTCCTGAAAGCCCTGCGTCTCCCCGCCCTGAGCGTGGTATCTCTGAACGGACAGGCCTGGGACCTCATGCTCAAGGAAGGTTATGTCTCTCAATCCGTCCACCACGCCCTGATCGCGCGCATGCAAGACAAGCATGCCTGGGCTCTCCGTGCGCTGCGCGCTCATCCCGAGTTTTTTTTCAAGCTGTATCGGAATCCGAAAACACAGGCCAAAGCGGCTAAAATCATGCTAACCTATCCGGACATCCGGACGGAACTTGAGGCCATGGTGCAATGATGTCTCACCGGGGAACAAGGCGAAATATCCGTCCGTTAGGGTTTCCGGGTGGAACGCGTTATCCTTAACGCTTTGTCTGGCTGCGTCTGACCGCGTTAGGGACAACGCGGTCCAACGGAGTTTTCGATAATTGAACGTTGGACGTTGAAGGTTTTCCACCTCCTGAACTTAAGGATTATTGACGCACCATGAGAATTGATCCCCATGTCCATTGCCGGGACGGCCGTGAGAGCTACAAGGAAACCATCGCCCACGTTTTGCGTCTGTGCGATCAGCAGGGCGTCACGATCATTTTCGACATGCCCAACACGGACCCTCCGCTTCTCACGGCCCGCGACGCCGAGTTGCGTTTGAAACTCGTGCCTGAAGGCGGACGGTCCCGCTACCGGGTGTATCTCGGCGCCACCGCGGACGTCGCTCAACTTCGAAAGGCGGTATCCGCGGTCGCCAACAGCGAAAACATCATCGGGCTCAAACTCTACGCCGGATGTTCCGTGGGTTCGCTGGCCGTCGTCGCTGAGGAGGATCAACTCCTGGTTTACCGGACGCTGGCCGATGCCGGCTATACCGGCGTGCTGGCAGTGCACTGCGAAAAGGAGTCCCTATGCGTCAACGCATTTGACCCCAAACAGCCGTCTACCCATTCCCTGGCCCGTCCCCCGGCCGCCGAAATTCAAGCCATCGCCGACCAGATCCGTTTCGCCGAGGCCGCCGGATTCCAGGGTGCCCTTCATATCTGCCACGTATCCACGGCCGCCGGGTTGGATGTGATCAACAGCGCCCGGGGAAAGCTGAAAATCACCTGCGGCGTTACGCCGCATCACCTCCTGTGGTCCGCAGTCCAGGCCAAAGGCGCCGAGGGCCTCCTCTACAAGATCAATCCGCCCCTGCGCGACCCCGTCGACGTCATTGCCCTGCGGAAAGCGCTCAAGGACGGCGATGTTGACTGGATTGAGACTGATCATGCGCCGCATCCGATCAGTGAAAAGCTTTACCCGCCGTACGCTTCCGGCTATCCTTCGCTCTGCCTGTACCGAACTCTGGTCGAAGAGCTTCTGCCCTGCTGGGGATTGAGCGGCGATCGGATCCGCGACGTGACCGACAAGGCCATTCGCCGCGTGTTTGACGAAAGGAAATTGCACTATGATACTTGACGAACTCCGCCATGAAAAAGTCGGCATCTGCGTGTCCGGCGGGCTGGACAGCCGGACCATCGCCCGTAAACTGACGGACGCGGGGCTTGACATATTGTGTTTTTCAGCCGACCTGGCCCAGCCCGACGAAACCAATATCCTGAATATCAAGAAACGGATGGCACCCTGCGGCGTTGCCACCATCATCGTGGACCTCAAGCGCCCGATGGCGGAAGCCTGTTTCGAGGTCCTCAAGGCACAGGCGATGTACGACGGCGGGTACTGGAACACCACCGGCATTGCCCGGGCGGTCACGGTCCGCGGGCTGATCCCAGAAATGAAAAAACGCGGTTGTACCGTCCTGGCCCACGGCGCCACTGGACGGGGAAATGACCAGGTCCGGTTCGAACGCTATACCAACGCGCTGGCGCCCGATATGAAAATCTACGCCCCGTGGCGCGATCCGGTCCTTCTGGCCGAGTTCCCCGGACGCACCCAGATGGCTGCGTACCTGAACCGGATGGGGATTAAATGCTTTATCGGCGGCAAGAAGAAATATTCCACGGACGCCAATCTGGCTGGACTTTCGCACGAAGCCGAAGACCTGGAAAGCCTGGAAACGCCCGCGACCATCGTCGTTCCCACCATGGGCGTGTGGCCACATGACGCCCCCAACCGCATCGAAAAAGTAACGCTCCGATTCGAGAAAGCACGCGCGGTGAAGATCAACGGCAGGAAAGTCACTTCCCTGGAAGCCATGCAACTGGCCAATACCATCGGCGGACGGAACGGGCTGGGGATGAAGCATGCCCTGGAAAACCGCATCATCGGGACCAAGAGCCGCGGGGTATATGAAGCGCCCGGCATGGAACTGCTCGGCCGGTGTCTGGAATTCGTTTACCAGGCCACGCTGGACCGGCGGGCGGCCCAGCTGTTTTGCCAGCTCTCGACGCTGGTGGCGGGGCAGATTTACGACGGACGCTATTTCGATCCCGCCACGCGCGCCGCCCTGGCGGCGATTGACAGTCTGGCGCGTTATGCCAGTGGCACAATCCAGGTTGGCTTGTTGAAAGGCAACATCTATTTCCAGAAGCTCACCGACTGCCGGGCATCGCTCTACAATCCGGCGGATTCCTCGATGGAGGAAAGCCGCGGTCTGAACCCGGTCAGTTCCCAGGGATTCGTCGAGGTGCAGAGCGTCGAAGCGCGCAGTCTCGCCCGCGCCGGGCAGATTCGGGACTAGATGATGTTGAACTTGCAGTCAATAGCCTGGACCGCTTACGCGACGCGGAGGCATTCATGCGAAAGTTGTTTGAGACCGAGACCCGGAAGTCGGATTAACCGAAAGGACGGATTGCATTGTTGTCCAGTGTATGCCTGAAATCTGCAGATTCTTCGGGATCGTGATCAAGATGTTCTGGGATGATCACAATCCTCCAGAGAAGATCGAGCCGCTTCGATAGCGGATCGGCGAGAAGAACCGAAGTTATTTTTCTGAATATCTATAATTCCAGCGAAAACTCCTCACCAACCGCCACCCTGCTGGGCCTGGTCGCGCTCCTGATCTGGAGCAGTAGCGTCGCGTTTTCCAAAAGCCTCTCGCAACAGATCGGTCCCATGACCGCGGCGGCCAGTGTCTACTTCACCGCCGGGGTGCTGGGGATTGTCATCCAGGCACTGACCCAACAAAAAATGCCGCGGGCCAGCCGGACCGTTCCCCTGGCCTACTGGCTAGGCGGCGGCGTCTGCTTCATCCTGTATTACTTCGGGCTCTTCACTGCCCTGGGACTCGCGTCGAACGCCCAGCAGGTTATGGAAGTTACCCTGGTCAATTACATGTGGCCGAGTCTGACCATCGCGCTCTCCGTGCCGATCCTGCACCGGCACGCGCGCTCATGGCTGATTCCCGGAATGCTCCTGACATTGGCGGGGATTGCGCTGGGCCTGTTTCCGAACAACGGACAGGGGTATTCGTTGGAAGTATTGCGTCTTAACCTGCGGCACCATTGGGCGCCATACCTCATCATGGGGATCGGCGCCGCGGGGTGGGCCTTGTATTCGAACCTGAGCCGGCGATACGGCGTCAACGGCGGGACAATCCTGCCGTTTTTTCTGCTGGCCACGGGTTGTGTAATGATCCCCCTGCGGTTTGCCTTTCACGAAACAACGATCTGGACGGTCCGGGCCTTGTGGGAATTCGGGTTTATGACGATCTTCGTGGCGCTCTTGGGCAATTTGTTCTGGAATTTCGCCATGCGCCGGGGGAACCTGACGCTCGTTTCGCTGGCCGCGTATTTCACGCCGATCCTTGCCATCCTGTTCAACGGGCTTTACCTGCGCATCGGTCTTAGCTGGAACCTCTGCCTTGCCGGCCTGCTGGTGATCGCCGGCGCCATCTTGTGCAAGGTCTCGATCAAGGAATCATCCGGATGAGGGTGTAGAGACATGCCGGTGGTACGTCTCATACATCCATACAATCTGGAGAAAACGTTGAAAAACTGAATACCGCGTCGAGGCGGCGCCGGCGCTTCAGAACTGGATCATTGCCCCCAACTCCGGCAGGCGCACCGCTTCAAGTTTCACGGATTTCGTGAGCGTTCCAGGCATGAAATATATCTACCCCTTCGAGACTCAAGGATGTGATTGAAATAATTTGACACTGGTTACTCAGTAAAATGTAATTTCAGATTTCCTGATCCGGGCGGAAAATAAGATGGCACCTTTTGCCGGTTTAGACAAGCTCATAGATCATCCGCGCGTTTGTTTCCGGGTGACGAAAATGAAGATTGGTTAGGTCGGCCAGAAGATTGCTTGTAGC
>JAHIJO010000213.1 GCA_018898455.1 Verrucomicrobiota bacterium
CTTAACCTTTCGGCATTGGTCACGTGTCACACTCTATACTCCCTCTTGGGAGTTTGCAGAGTGCTGTGTTTTTGTTAAACAGTCGCCTGGGCCATTTGATTGCACCTCCTCAGAACGCTCTTGCGATTGCTCCGGGAAGGACCCCTTTTTCCGAAGTTACGGGGCAAATTTGCCGAGTTCCTTAACGAGGTTTATCTCGCGCGCCTTGGTATTTTCTACCATCCCACCTGTGTCGGTTTGAATACGGTCACCTGTTTGGCTTGCTAGAAGCTATTTCTCGTCAGCGTGGCATTGATCAATCCATCTCCCCTTGCGGTTCAACGTCCTCGTCTCTCAAGGTTGTGCCCCCGCGGATTTGCCAACGGGAACCCCTGCAAGACTTCGACCGTCACTTCCAATCGACGGCTGATCCAGCCTTCTGCGTCACTTCGTCGCTCAAAACGCCAAGCCGGTGGTACAGGAATATTAAACCTGTTTCCCATCACCTACGCCTTTCGGCCTCGGCTAAGGGACCGACTAACCCTGGGCGGACGAACCTTCCCCAGGAAATCTCAGGATTTCGGCGGTCCGAATTTTCATCGGACTTTTCGTTACTCATGTCCGCATCATCACTTCCATACGGTCCACGTTCGGTTACCCTCGCGCTTCACTCCATATGGAACGCTCTTCTACCATCCCGAGAACACCTTGCGGCGCTCTCGTATCCGCGGCTTCGGCAGCGGGTTTAGTCCCGATCATTTTCGGCGCAAGATCACTCGACTAGTCAGCTGTTACGCACTGTTTAAATGATGGCTGCCTCTAAGCCAACATCCTAGCTGTCATCGCAATCTCACATCCTTAGTCACTGAACCCACTTTCGGGGCCTTAGCCGGCGGTCTGGACTGTTTTCCTCTCGACTATGAAGCTTATCCCCCACAGTCTGACTCCACACGTGACAGAAACGGTATTCGGAGTTTGATTGGCTTTGGTATCCCGGTAAGGACCCTATACCATTCAGTGCTCTACCTCCGTTTCGAGCATTCGTGCAGGCTAGCCCTAAAGCTATTTCGAAGAGAACCAGCTATCACCGAGTTTGATAAGTCTTTCGCTCCCACCCACAGCTCATCCAAGACCTTTTCAACGGTCACTAGTTCGGCCCTCCACTTCCTGTTACAGAAGATTCGGCCTGGCCATGGGTAGCTCACCCGGTTTCGGGTCTACAGCATGCGACTGGACGCGCTATTCACACTCGCTTTCGCTACGGCTCCTCCGCCTAAGGCGGATTAACCTTGCCACACACTGTAACTCGCGGACTCATTATGCAAAAGGCAAACGGCCATCCCGATAACCGCCTTGCGGCGGAACCAGGACTACCATAGTTTGTAAGCACACAATTTCAGGTACTATTTCACTCCCCTAACAGGGGTTCTTTTCACCTTTCCCTCACGGTACTAGTTCACTATCGGTCATCAGAGAGTATTTAGCCTTGGGAGGTGGGCCCCCCGGATTCAAGCAGGGTTTCTCGTGTCCCGCTTTACTTGGGATACTTCTAGGGCCGCTTGAAGTTTCGCCTACGGGTCTATCACCCTCTATGGACAATCTTTCCAGATCGTTCGGCTACCTCTTACGGTCCCACAGCGAAGTCCCGCAACCCCTCCCGGCAAGCCGGGAGGTTTGGGCTGTTCCGCTTTCGCTCGCCACTACTTACGGAATCGCGTTGTTTTCTTTTCCTCAGGTTAATGAGATGTTTCACTTCACCTGGTCTCGCTCTGAAGCCCTATATATTCAGACTCCAGTGAGCCGGGATTAACCGGCCCGGGTTTCCCCATTCGGAAATCTCCGGATCAAAGCGTGTTTGCCGCTCCCCGAAGCTTATCGCAGCTTACCACGTCCTTCATCGCCTTCTGATGCCAAGGCATCCATTGTGCGCCCTTTGTAACTTGACCAAAAATCATTGGTCTCGCCTTTTCTACCTGAGCACAAGCAGGCTGTACCTTGTTACCCTATGCAATTGTCAAAGAACAATGTTTTTTGCCCGTGCAAAAAACAACAAAATTATTAATTTTGAATCGCCGATCGCATGCGCGCAATCCGTAATTCAAAAACAAAAATTTAGAGTGGGCGTGCCTGGAGTTGAACCAGGGACCTCGTCCTTATCAGGGACGCGCTCTAACCAACTGAGCTACACGCCCTAATTTTTTTCGCTGGTTCCTGTTCCAGTCAAGTCTACCGCGCTTCTCTAAGCTCAGATCCTTCAACCATCACGCCGCCCGTTAAGCGAAAAAAAATGAGTGGAGGCAACCGGGCTTGAACCGGTGACCCCGAGCTTGCAAAGCTCGTGCTCTGCCAACTGAGCTATGCCCCCACATGCGCCGGCCTGGCAACCATTCCAACGCATGACCTGACCGAGGCTATCTGGGGCCATTCAAGTCGGCGCGACTGCAAAATCATAAGGGTCGCCCCGCACTTTCACCCGCCTTCGCTCATCGCCCCATGGTCTTGAGCTACGGCGCAGCAATTCCGCCGCCGGTTACAACAGACATGCATTCAACCGCTCATTCGAGCTGGAACGGGTGTGACCGAGTCAGCTCCTGTTCCTGATTATTCCGCCAATTAGGCGCTCTTGCAAGCCCCGACTGAAACGGAACAGCTTGACCTCTCCATGCGTTCCGGAACACCGAAGCGTCCGGAACCCAGGATACTCCTTAGAAAGGAGGTGATCCAACCGCAGGTTCCCCTACGGTTACCTTGTTACGACTTCATCCCAATCACTCCCCACACCTTTGGAACCTTTCTCCCTTGCGGGTTAAAACAGCGCCTTCTGGTGCAGACAGCTTTCATGATGTGACGGGCGGTGTGTACAAGGCCCGGGAACGTATTCACGGCGCCGTAGCTGATGCGCCATTACTAGCGAATCCAACTTCATGGAGTCGAGTTGCAGACTCCAATCTGAACTGGGGCCGGTTTTTGAGGATTGGCTCCACCTCGCGGTCTTGCTTCCCATTGTACCGGCCATTGTAGCACGTGTGCAGCCCAGGACATAAAGGCCATACTGACTTGACGTCATCCCCACCTTCCTCCCACTTGATATGGGCAGTCTGTCTAGAGTGCTCCCCGGCTCATCACCGGGGGTGGCAACTAAACACAAGGGTTGCGTTCGTTGCGGGACTTAACCCAACACCTCACGGCACGAACTGACGACAGCCATGCAGCACCTGTGCAACACCCTCGAAGGAGTCCCACTTTCACGGGACGTGCAGTTGCATGTCAAGTCCTGGTAAGGTTCTTCGCGTTGCATCGAATTGAGCCACATGCTCCTCCGCTTGTGCGGGCCCCCGTCAATTTCTTTGAGTTTTAACCTTGCGGCCGTACTCCCCAGGCGGTACACTTAACGCGTTAGCTCCGGCACAGGAGGGGTCAAATCCTCCCACACCAAGTGTACACCGTTTATGGCTGGGACTACCAGGGTATCTAATCCTGTTTGCTCCCCCAGCTTTCATGCCTCAGTGTCAGTATCAGTCTAGAGAGTCGCTTTCGCCACCGGTGTTCTTCTTGATATCTACGCATTTCACCGCTACACCAAGAATTCCACTCTCCTCTCCTGTACTCTAGTCCTGCAGTTTCAAATGCCCTTTCACCGTTGAGCAGTGAGCTTTCACATCTGACATACAAAACCACCTACGCATCCTTTACGCCCAGTAAATCCGAACAACGCTTGCCACCTCTGTATCACCGCGGCTGCTGGCACAGAGTTAGCCGTGACTTCCTCTTCTGGTACCATCAAGGAGAAGGGATATTCTCCCTCCCCATATTGTTCCCAAATGACAGGAGTTTACAACCCGAAGGCCGTCATCCTCCACGCAGCGTCGCATTGTCAGGCTTTCGCCCATTGCAAATGATCCTCGACTGCAGCCTCCCGTAGGAGTCTGGGCAGTATCTCAGTCCCAGTGTGGCTGACCATCCTCTCAGACCAGCTACCCGTAAGCCTTGGTGAGCCATTACCTCACCAACAAGCTGATAGGACGCGGGCTCAACTTCAAGCGACAGGCCCTTGCGGGTCCCCGTCTTTAAACAATCCGTCAGGCGACGGACGATCACATTCAGGATTAATCCGCCTTTCGGCAGGTTATACTCAACTTGAAGGTAGATTACCCACGTGTTCCTCACCCTTCCGCCACTCTCATTCCCGGATTCTCATCTTGCGACTTGAACCCGAAAAATCCCGTTCGACTTGCATGCCTCATCCACGCTGCCAGCGTTCGTTCTGAGCCAGAATCAAACTCTCCGTAAATAAACGATCACGACAGCCGGCAACGCCTCGCGGCGCCGCCGTTATCGTTGACTCTCACTATAGCTTAGAACATGAGCTTTTCACGATCACACCCCTTCCGACTCGAAGTGAGTGTTGATGCATGTTTCTGTTGTCAAAGAACAAATAAAAGAAACTGCCCCGCGAGACCATCCGTCACAACCGCTTCGCGACGCAGACAATATTCACCATCAAAGAAACAATCCTTTTTGTGCTTTCAAAAACATGAATCTATCGGAACCAAAAAACATTGTCAACAAGTTTTTAAAGATTATTTTCAAATATCTTTGAGCATGATTGGACTTGCCTTGACGACCGATTTCATTATCCTTGCCCAGTAGATACGGTATCTATTCACTCGGTCAGTAATCCTGGCGGCCGCATATGCTGTGCGGCGAAAAAACGGATGGAGTGCGGGATCCGGCGCTGCCGCTTTATAGCTCACAGGGTGCCATTTGCTTTTCGCGAAGCAATCGTTTCCCGGCGACAAACGGCGTGCATAAGCTTACTATCTTTGGCCCGATTTATGAAAATACCGGAACTGATTATCGCTCTTGATCGCCCCTCCTTGAAGGAGTGCCTCGCCGTGCTGGACCGCCTGCCGAATTCCATCCGTTATGTCAAGGTCGGACTGGAACTGTTCGTCGCCGAAGGCCCCGAAGTCCTGCTCACCCTTCAGCGCCGGCAGAAAAAAATCTTCCTCGATCTCAAACTCCACGATATCCCTAACACGGTCGCCCGCGCCATATCATCGGCAACGCGACTCGGCGCTGCCCTGCTGACAATCCATGCCGGCGGCGGCCGGGCCATGATGCAAGCGGCGGCTGAGGCAGCAAAACAATCCGGGTCGCAAGCGCCCAAGCTGATCGCGGTCACAGCCTTGACCAGCTTGGGACCCGCGGACTTGGCCGATCTCGGTATTCAACGCACCATGACCGACCAGGTATTGGCTCTGGGACAAATGGCGCTGGGCGCCGGCCTGGATGGTCTGGTCTGCTCCGTTCACGAAGCAAAATTACTCCGCCAGCGGTTCGGTCCCGCCCCGATTCTTATCACGCCGGGAATCCGCCCCGCCTGCGTCCCGACTCTCCAAGAGGTCGGGACTACGGCCGACACGTCAACGGGCAAGCCCACCGGGGATACTCATAGTGATCAGAAGCGGGTGGCCACGCCGGCCATGGCCGTCAAAGCCGGCGTCACATTTATCGTCGTCGGACGTCCCATCCTGGACGCTCCCGATCCCCATGCCGCCGCCAAGGCCATTCTGGATGAAATAGCTGGATACCGGCGGTCTTAGCCTATGGCTAAGCCGCCATCCTGCTGGGGTAGTGTCCCTTACACTTTTTACCATATGAAAGGGAAAGGTAGAGTCGGTTTAATGCCGACTATTCGCCGGCATAAAGCCTGCGCTACCCATAAAATTGCGCGGCTATGTGTAAAGTTCTTTATGGGACTACCCGCAGTTTATTGAGCGCTATCGCGGCGGAAGGCCATATCAATGGAAAGATAATCAAAGTCCGATCCGGCTTCCAGTTCGGAGATCAAGATCCATGCGGCTCCGGTCCATCGGCGCAAGTTTACATCACGCGCGGCATCCAACGCGATATAATAAAACTCTGATGAATAAGGATCCGCTTGAAGCACGGACCAGCGCCCGTCGTCATTACTGTCAGCTATGATCCCGTATACCGGCGAGCTTCCTTCGGTCTCGATCATATAGGAATGCGCGCTGGCATTATTAAGGCAGTAAACCACCATCAAGGTGTTGGCCTGAGAGCTCCAGGCAATATCAAAATCGCGGTAGTCGGCGGTCTCGAGGATTCCAAAATCAGTGTAGCCCCCCCACACGCTTCCGTTCCAATACGCTCCCTGCAACTGCTTTCCTGACTGCAAGAAACAGGCATAGGCCTGCGAGCCATCGGCACTGTATTCGGTCCGAATCCAGTATGGCGCCGCGCTCAACTGGGTCGCATTGGTCATTTCCGCGCTCCATGAATTTAAAATCGTATTAAAGATCCGATATTTGGGTCTTCGTTGTTCAGCCGTAGTGGCCCCATTGATATAGACCACCAGCGCCGAATTGGATGACCAGGCCGCATCCATGCTTTCAAAGGCAATCTCGCTGTCGCACCCTCTCTCCAGGGGAATATAATTGGTCCACCCCGATCCATTCCAGACAATCGCGCTACTGTAGTTGCGCCGATCATTCGCCTTCTTCGGGGTCGTATTGCGCCAACGGGCCAGGCACATGATTTCATCGGAGCCGGGCTTGGCAATCAGCCGAATCCATTGAACGGGATTGGTGGCCCCCACATTGATCGAACCGGCGGAGGTCCATTGGTTGGAGATCCACAGGCGATACTGGGGATTTGCGGTGCCGATGCTGTACACCGCCAGGCCCCGTCCGCTCAGGTTTTCATAGGCGATATCAAACCCCCGGGCATCCTCGGCGGGCGCCTGTCCGGCGGCGTTCAAGAGGGTGTTGGAACCCCAGGCCCCATTGGCGTAGGTTTGAGCCCATACCCCTTGCTGGTCCTCCTGAACCCCCAACAGAAATGTATTGGTTACAGGGCTTGCCGCAAGTTTCTGCCACTGGACTTCATTCAACACCGACAAGCCTGTCATGGACGTATCGCTTAACCGTTTGAGACTCGAATACGTCCGATAGCGGGGATCATTTTGATTATTCTGCCGGTATACCACCAGCGCCCTCAGGCTCTCCCCGGCTTTCCAAATACTGGTCCACTGCGCCTCCGCCTGACGTCCGACGGAGGTAATCACTCCGTTGGAGTTCACCCCGGCGTTGAAAGTCGCCTGGCCCATGATCCCCGTGATCGTCAGCGACGAATTAGTGGTCCAGTTCGGATGAGTTTTGATGTAGTTCCGGGCGGCGCTGATGCCGCTTTCCGCGGCAAAAAAAGCCTGACCCTGGTTCAGCGCCTGGAGGCTCCCCAGGGAACCGACGGACACCAGCATGAGCACCGCCGCTCCCAGCAGACCCAGAATAACAATAGCCGCGATGATGCCGATGAGGGTCACGCCGGAACGAACACAGTCATGCTCATGATACGTTCCTATTCGGCCGGCATGGTTGCGGAGGAGACGCGGGACATCTTCCCGAAATCCCGACCCACGCCGTGAGGGCACGGCGTCTCCATCCGGAACGACTTCTGGAGACGGGACGCCCCCGTCCCGTCCGTCATTCATCAGAAATGTATTCATTTGAGGAAGCCCTCCCGCAGATAGAAATTGACGATCATCTCGGAGGCCGCAAGGTTATTGGTCACCTTGAATGACAACTCGACATGGTCTATCGCGGCGCGGTTTGTCGTTAACCCATTGGTATTATCATAATAATAAAATTGGCAGCGCTCCACCCCACGGGCCAGGGTGTTATTGTTGAGCATGACATCACTCCCTGATAGCAGAAATGTGTTGGTCACAGTATTGGTCAGGCCCCGGATGTTGACAAACGTCCATTGGTTCGTTGTCGCCGTGAGCGTGGACCGCGCCGTGCGCGACTCCCGCCGCATGCGGTCAACCGCATCCATGAGCTCGCTGTCCGCCTGGCGCTGGGCCAACAGCATCGTGTACACGCCGGCGGCGCTGGCCAGATACTGAACGGTGACCAGAGCGATGATACCCATAATGACGATGGTGACCACCAGTTCAATGAGGGTGAAGCCCAGCGGATCGGCTTTCTGCGATGGCGAGCCGGCAAAGCCGGGAGCGCGCGCAGGACACCGCCGTTCTAATGAACGGCCGCTACACCCTGGATGGAGAGGCGGTTCGTGAGAACCGCATGGTTTTAAATTCCACAACTTGAACTGAGGACTATCCTTAATCATACCGGCTCACCACCGACATATTGGAGATCGCCATATCCGCATTGCTGACCACGACCATGATGCGCTTGAAATCCGTGGAGTTATCCGGCGCCGGCGCGGCGTTGAAATTATTGGTGGGCACGTTCCCCACGATAACCCGACGGGTAACCCCGGAAAAATTCGACATCACGGTTCCGGTCACGGTCTGGGGCGGCGTTTCGGACCAGTCGTCGTAATCGTCCACATCGTCATAGGTCCGGCGCACTTCGCCGGCTTCCGGACCGAAGGAATTCGTCAGCACCGGATCCACATACCGCTTGGACCGGATTTCATTCATCAGTTCCTCGCTCAGAACAACTGCTTTCCGCAAATCCTTTTGCCGGCCCATAACTTTCAACGATTCATGAAAACTCATAACCAGGGCCAGCAGGACAATTCCGATGATGACAATAGTCACAATCAGTTCGATCAGGGTGAAGCCCCGCCCGTGTTGCCCAGTCACAAGTCGGGGAGAGGTGCTTGCCACGTCACCCCGATCGAAAATCGGGGCAAGCGGTCCCTTGGCGCTTGGCGCCGACGGGGCAGGTCGCAGGCTTGCCACGCCAAAGACGTGGTCGCAAGTCAAGACTTTGGACCTTCGACCTTCGACGTTAGACTTGATACTTTTCATTCTTCATTCCCGTTCGATATAGCCCGTGTCCGGCGCGATCATCACGGTCAAACCCGAATTGAAGACGATGGTTCCATTCGCCGTCAGCGGCGTATTTGTATTATAGCAGGGAATACCGTTGGTGCCGCTGAAATAGAGCGTGCTGCTGCCGCCAATGTTCACATTAGACAGGGCCACTCCTGAAAACCGCTCGGCCACATCGACCACCCACGGGGATTGGCTGACCGGATCTTTGGCCGCAACATATAACCCATTGGTATTGGCCAGAGACACGACATAACTATTCGAGACAACGCTGAATATCACCCGCGTCGAGCGTTCCCGGGTAATGGCCAGATTGCGGATATAACGCAGGTTGACTATGAGCTCATCGGCGGCCAACGGAGCGTAGATCGAGGATACACTGGTAAATTTTTCGACCGCCAGCACCACCAGGATACCCATGACCAGCATTACCACGATCATCTCGATCAGACTGAAGCCAACCCGATGAGTCGCAGGTCGCAAGTCTAAAGTCGAAGGTCGAATGCCGTTAAGCATTCGAATGCACTGTTTATAGACGTGTAAAGCCTCGACATCAAAATAGGGCTTGGCTGTTGCCTCTGGGTTCATCAGTCATGCTCCTCTGAACACCGAACACCAAATAATCACTCGGAGCAGTCACCATTCCGCCACGTCGCCCCGTAGCGGGGCCACGCGAGCCGCGTGGCAAGCAAGTTCACCACGCCCGAGGCATGGTGGACCCTTTGCCGCAGGACGGAGCACTCATTTCACCCTAACCACTATTTGCCGCGTCCCATTATCCAGGATGACATTCTGCTGATTCACCTTAAGAATGGTCCACTCATTGATGCGATCGCCTTCGCTAAGCAATTTACCGTTAACCATGGCCATCCGCTTCGAACCGGAGCGTGACGCGATGCCCGTGACCCGGATGGCCGTCTCCCCGGATCGAGCCGAACTCGCCGCCGGCCCGGTCTGCGACAACTGCCGGGAGACGCCGAATGGATTCCGCCGGGGCAGACGCATGGCGATTTTATATTGCTCATCCGCAATTCCAGGATCCAACAACGATTCCGGGACCACGGCGGCACGCGGCAACGACGCGGGAAGCGACCGGGCATCTCGCGGGGCGGCAACACCCGCCGCGACAAATTCCGGCGCCGGCGTGGGGCGCCGGCCAACACGGAAAACATTTGTCGCCAGAAAATAAATAAAAATCGGCCCCAAGATGATGGCTAAACCCCAGGCAATGCGATCTCTTTGTTTCTGTTCCATAAATTTAGATCATTAGCATCCCATAGCAAAAAGCCCGGAAATAGTGTATAGGCCTGCCAACCGACTAAAGGAGGCAGACATTAAGACACACATTCCGGGCAGGTTTAATTACAGCATCTTGGCGCAGATTTGCAAACTTATTCCGCCGC
>JAHIJO010000020.1 GCA_018898455.1 Verrucomicrobiota bacterium
CTGGCGCATATGGCTATCCTGCGCCGGGTATGTCGAAAAAGAATTCGTAAATGTAAAGGCCACCGACACCGATCTGCCGACCGCCGCTGACTTCGACGGGGACGGTAAATCCGATCCGGTCATTTATGCCAGCGACGGCATATATCTCTGGTTTTCTTCCTCCGGTTATGCCATCCGCGGACCATACCAACTGCCGTAAAATGGAATCCGAGAAAAAGGGAAAAGAGTCAGAGAAATCTCGAATGGCGCTAAGATCGTAAAGCCCTTTTATCGGCTTCTCTTTGCCACGCCGCGAGTTGTGGCGAAAATGACCTGCTCGGGCAACCGGCGAATCTGATCTAAAACGATTTCCATGCGCCGATCGCTTGTATTGCCCGCGATCTTGTCACCTTCCAACCCGAGTACGTGGAGCCCCGCGCCAAATAAAGACGCCCAAAATACTACCAGATCTTAACCCGTCCCAGACATCGAATGGGCAATCTCCATCATCGCAATAAACCCTTGCGAAAACGTAAATTAGATGATTAACTTAGCGTCATTCCGGAATGACCCTTTTTCACCCCTTTTCTCCTTTAGGTAAATGAAATATCTTAGACAAAAATCAAGATCGGCTACGCTTAGTTAATGAAGAAGTTGTGGAATTCTCATGGAAAATTCGACGAGCAGCCATGAATGGCGGAAGTGGTTGGATGAATATGCGAGCCGATTGTTATTATTTGCCAGGCAACAATCCCGCAACGCGGCTGATGCCGAAGACTTATTGCAGGAGGCCATGGTTGAAGTCTGGAATCGGGTCAATCATCACGAACTGCCGCCCCTGGCGCTGGTATATACCACAATCCGCCGACGAGCCATCGACCAGGCGCGCAGGGAAGACCGACGCCGCAAGCGCGAGGAAGCCAGCGCCGGGACCGATGGGTTATGGTTCGACACAGGCCTCATGGATAATGAAACATGCAAGCTGGTGGAGACAGGTATGAAAGCGCTGCCTGAAATATACGGCGAAGTTGTTACGTTGAAAATCTGGGGCGAGCTGACATTCGACGAAATCGCCGGGGTACTTGATATCCCGGCCAACACGGCCGCCTCGCGGTATCGGTATGGGCTGGAAGCGCTGCGCAAGAACTTGAAGGATGTGATCCTGTGAATAGCAACATTGATTCATTTGAGGAGAAACTGCGGAAGATCAAGGCTGCCCCGCCATCCGCGAAACTGATGGCAAGGCTGCAGCGTACTCTGCCACAAGAAATAAAAGCACCCGGGCAGACGAGGCTGGAAACTCCAGAACACTGGAACTGGCGGATGATCTTCCTCAGAATAGCGACCCCGCTGGCGGCATCCGTTCTGATAATATTAGCTGTTAAGCATTATCTGCCGGGGCTAACCGTTTCACCGGGCGGCATCGTATCGGCGCCGGCCCAGGTGGCAGAACTTCAGATACGCCCGGTGGAAACCGTGGACTGCATACTGGGCGCGCGGAAGATAGGCACTTACCAGGCGCCAAACGGCAATCCGTATCAAGTAGTGCAATGCGTCGGTCTCAACCGGCAGGTGTGGGAGAACATGAAGGATGGCCGGCGAGCTGCCCGGACCACTCCCAGGCAACAGGTGTTGCTGATAAGCATGAATGCAATTTGAAACAACATCAATAAAACTGAGAAAAATATGACAACAAGCAGGAATTTCTTCAAAAGCGTTATCACCGGCGCGATCGTATTGGCGCTGGGCGCAAGCCAGGCCAATGCGCAGGTAAAGACAAGCACAATCCGGATCGGCACTAATTCCACTGCAAATGTGATTACCATAACCCTTCCCAATGGCCGGCCGGATATTACCAATGCATTCTCGGAGGTTGAAATCCAATCCATCATCCAGGCGTTTACCGGCGCCGGCAACTGTACGTCGGATGTTTTCAGCTCGAACATGGATTCGATCGTAACAACTATTTCCGGCATAGTCGGAGTTGAGCCGTCGAATATCGCCGGTATGATTGCCGTGCCGGTTGGCTGCGAGGGTTCTATTTCAGCCGCCAGGTCAGGCGACAATCTGCAACAACTGATCAATAACCATATGAGCGGCCTGCATGACGGGGTTGCGTTGTCGGGAACAGCGGAGGTTGTCCCCGTACCCGTGACGTGGTTTGGAGTGGCTATAGAACCCGTATCGGAAGACCTGCAAGCCCAGCTTTCCCTTCCGGCAGGCGCCGGACTCATTGTGCGTCATGTTTTCAAAGACAGTCCGGCCGAGAAAGCCGGCGTTCAGATCCAGGACATTCTTGTCAAGATAGACGATGAGCTTCTAGTCAGCGAGGACCAGTTGCGGACGCTGGTGAGAAACAAGAGCGAAGGCGATATGATCAATCTGACCGTGCTTCGCAAGGGACAAGAGGCCCGGATGACAGCTCAACTCATGAAAAAGGAATTGGTTCACCACAAAATAGACGGTAAACAACTCATCTACCTTGGCTCGTTTAATCTTGATCTCAGCGAGATCAGCGGCCAACTGGGCACCAACATCCGGCCGATAGTTATCCGCAAGGTTTTCTCCGGATGCGCCGGCAGCGGAAACACCAATAACGGGAAGGCAATGGACGATGCAGCCCGACAAGTGAAAGAGCAAATCAACCCCCAGCTGCCTGATAAAGACAAGTAAACACCCCGCGGCGGGTCGGGATTTCATCGATTGAAAATGAAGCCATAACCGGGATAAAACCGGCGCTACCAGGATAATGTATCAAGAGGTAGAGCAGGCTTTACGCCTGCTATTTTCCGGAGGAGAACTATGCGCAATAATGTAGCCATTGTGTTGCTGACTGCTTCGACTGTGGCCTTGCTTGTTATTAGCATTCAGCAGAATCGGCAAATTCGGACCTTGGGCAAGCAGAAGGATTCAGCCAAGCCCGAAATCAGGGTAAGCGCAAGCAATCCTATGCCTGCTGTTGGAAAGGCTATCCGGAAGGATGCCGCACAGAGAGAATCGGAAGCAGATAATGAACGGCGGCAGTTTGAAAAGACGATTCATCAGCTTGAATCTCAACTTGAAACGAACCGGTCTTCGCAACCGACATCCGCCGGTGAGCGTCCCGAAAAGTCAGATCACGACGTGATGAGGGCAGGTATTGCCAAGATGCTTCAGAAGCCGGAGATGAGGGATAAGATTCGCCTTTCCCAAAAATCCGCACTTGAGCTCTCTCACGCTGCCCTTTTTGAGTATTTGCAGCTTTCCCCCGAGGAGTTGGAAATATTCAAGGAACTGTTATCCGACAAACAGATGGCGGTTGTGGACGGTTTATCTGATGTGCTGGACGATTCGATATCACCTGATGAAAGGAAAGAGAAGGCGAAACGTACTGAAAACGCAACCAAGGAGCTTGAAGAAAAGATGCGGTCATTTCTCGGTGACACCAAATATGAGGCGTACAAACAATACGAGGAATTCCTGCCCGAAATGCAGCGGGTTGACAGGTTCAAACAGTCGCTTGGCTTGTACGATCAGCTTGGCGAGGAACAGGAACAAAAATTGATCGTTGCGATGCATGAAGAACGCAATAATTCCCCGTTTTCAGCGGGCTTTTCTCCACCGGAGAGCTTTGATCCTGAACTTAACAGCAAAAAGCAAGAAAGGCTCATTGCGCGCGCACGGGATATTCTTTCGGAATCTCAGTTGAATCAGTTTGAAAACAATCTTAAACAACAACGCGATCCTTTTTCTGATTTACCCCCGACAGCGATTAAAATTCAAATCGATCACCCATTCTGATTGATCCCGGATACTTACTACCAACGCGGGCTATGCCCGTAACCCAAACTCGAAGCACGAATATTGAAATCCGAAACAAAGTCAAATGACTAAAATATCAACAACAAGAACACAGGAAAAACATCTTCGTTTTGAATCTCGAACATTCGGATTTCGAATACTTAAGATCTCGCTGATTGCCTTTGGGATTATTTGTGGAGGGGCGCTGTCGCTCCGGGCCGAAACGCCTAAAGATCGGGTAGTGCGTATCAGCGCCCAGGTGCAGACCAATTCGCCGCAGATAACTCTTTCCTGGCCTGTGATCCCGAGCCCTACATCCTGCTTGCTCTACCGTAAA
>JAHIJO010000214.1 GCA_018898455.1 Verrucomicrobiota bacterium
CGCCCGCCTGCAGCGTTATGCGCAGCATTTCGGGCAGGCCCGCCTGCAGCGTTATGCGCAGCATTTCGGGCAGGCATAATTGACCCGTTCGGCATTGCTCAGGGTGCATAATGCACGGGGACGGAGTGTGCTTACCCTGCGAAGCTTTAGCGTGGAAGGGTCCTGCCTTGAGGCTCGTTCGGCGTGTTGAAGAGCGGGGTCGGAAGTCCCCTTGGGCGTAGCAGGGCTCTTAAGCGAAGTGAAGTCTCGTTAAGTATTAATTTAATGGCTGACCACGATTTTACCATATTGCTTTTCATTAAGGATTCCTATCTATGGATATATTACACCTAATTGTTGCCAGGGGCGGTTCAAAAAGCATACCTGGAAAAAATTTACGCAAACTGGCCGGTATATCGCTGGTTGGTTATAAAGCAATTTCGGCGAAAAAGAGCCGATTCTGTACCCGTTTGATGATTTCAACCGACAGCGAAGCCATTCAGCAAAATGCGCGTAGCTATGGAGTTGAAGTTCCATTTACCCGTCCGGCTGAACTGGCGACAGATACGGCCCAAACTGTAGATGTCATATGGCATGCAATGGAGTACATTGAGAAAAAGGGAAAACACACTTACGATGCCATCATGCTTCTTGAACCATCCTCTCCCTTTGCCAGGTCAATGGATATTGATCTGGCAGTTGAGTTAATGGAGGAAAAGAAGGCAAATCTCGTTGTTGGTATGCGACCGGTTACAATCGCGTCTGTTTTCATTGGGCCTTTAGATACAGAGGGACGCATTACCAGTATTATTGACAAAATGGAGTCACTGACTAAGTTAAATCGCCAGCATGTGCAACAGGAATATACGATGAATGGCGCACTCTATTTAATCAGGTGGGACTATTTCAAACAATACCGCCATTGCTATAAAGACAGATTACATTCCTACGGTTTAATCATGCCATGGGAATACTCATTAGAAATCGATGAACCTATGGATCTTGTATTTGCTGATTTTTTGATTGAAAAAGGATATATTGATTTATCGAATTGGAGGTGAACTGATGACCAGCCCATTATCTAATTGTGGTAGGGGACAGTTGCTGTACAAAAAAGCCAAACAGCTTATACCTGGAGGAACGCAATTGCTATCCAAGCGACCCGAAATGTTTTTACCCGATTATTGGCCGGCCTACTATGAGCGCGCTGCGGGCGCCGATGTTTGGGATTTAGACGGCAAGCGCTATGTGGATATGAGCTATTGCGGCATAGGATCAACAGTGTTGGGGTATTCTGATCCGGATGTTAACACTGCAGTTAAAACTGCCATCGGTCGTGGAAACATGTGTACTTTAAATGCCCCTGAAGAGGTTGAACTGGCTGAGTTGCTGCTTGATTTGCATCCCTGGGCTGAGATGGTCAGATTTGGTCGTTGCGGCGGTGAAGCCATGGCTGTAGCTGTGCGGATTGCGCGTGCCGCGACGGGACGAGACAAGGTCGCCTTTTGCGGATATCACGGATGGCATGACTGGTATCTGGCAGCAAACTTGAAAAAAGATGATGCCCTGAACCAACATCTTTTACCCGGCCTTGATCCCGCCGGTGTGCCACGTGGTTTGCTCGGTACTGCATTGCCTTTTCACTACAACAAAACCAAAGAATTGCAAGAGATTGTTACTAAGCACCGGAAAGAACTGGCGGCAATCGTCATGGAGCCTATGCGAGATCAGGAGCCGACAAATGATTTCCTGCAAGCCGTTCGGAAGATTGCCAATGAGACAGGCGCAAAACTTATTTTTGACGAGGTGACCAGCGGTTTCCGTGTCAATACTGGTGGTGTACATTTAAAAATGGGCGTTGAACCGGATATTGCGGTTTTTGCAAAAGCCATGGGGAATGGGTATCCGATGTCCGCCGTGGTTGGCAGAGCAAATGTCATGCAGGCTGCACAAAAAAGTTTTATCAGCAGTACTTACTGGACCGAACGGATTGGACCGGTGGCGGCTTTGGCCACCATAAAGAAATTCAAAGAAAGAAATGTTTCTAAACATCTGATCCTGATAGGAGGCCTTGTCAAATCCGCCTGGCTTAATGCTGCCAAGAAATGTGGTTTAAAAATTCATGTCGGCGGACTTGATCCGCTGGCGCATTTTAGGTTTGAAGGTCCGGAAGGGCAGGAGGCGAAAACTCTATTTACACAGTTGATGCTGGAACGCGGTTTTCTTGCGTCCACCTCCTTTTATGCCATGTTGGCCCACACCCCTGCCCATGTTCAGGAATATTCGAGGGCGTTGAGAAAGTCCTTTGCGGTTATTTCCAATGCCATGAGTGATGGACGAATTGCTTCCTTACTAAAAGGGCCGGTTTCCCATAGTGGGTTTGCGCGTTTGACTTAGGACATGGCTACCATGAAATTATCAAAAACACGCTTCAACCTTAACGGTTGGATGGCTTTGGCGGCTGGCGCCTATGGAAATATCGGACGCGCTATCTGGCAACATTATATTCCCTTGAATTGAAGGGGAAATGCATGAGAACTATTTCCTGCTTGATGAATTTGTCGGGGCGCAAGGCGTTAATTACCGGCGGCGCTGGTCATATCGGGCGAGTGGCCGCGGAAACGCTCTTGGAATTGGGAGCGCGGGTGGCGTTGGTTGATTTGAATGCAAACGCCTGTAAAGCAGAAGCAAAACGCATGGGACATGAAACATTAGCTTTTCCCTGCGACCTGGCAGATGAAAAAGCAATCCGTCAGGTTGTACGCGCCGCAACCGCCCGGATGAAAGGGTTGGATATCCTGATTCATTGCGCGGCCTATGTAGGCACAACAAAAGTACCCGGATGGGCAGTTCCGTTTGGAGAGCAGTCCTTGGAGGCCTGGGAAAAAGCAATGAGCATAAACCTTGGTGCGGCTTTTATTATGGCTCAGGAAGCCCAAGAACCGTTGACGGTATCGGGACACGGCTCAATAATTTTTCTTTCGTCAATTTATGGCATGGTTGGCCCGGATATGAGCTTGTACAAGGATACGACCATGATGACCCCGGCTGGTTACGCGGCGTCGAAGGGCGGAATTCTTCAGTTGATGCGCTATCTTGCAACCATCATGGCCCCGAAAATTCGTGTTAATGTCATTTCGCCGGGAGGGGTGTTGCGTAATCAGCCAGTTATTTTCATGGAAAGATACAACAAGCGCGCACCGCTTGAACGCATGGCAACGGAAGAAGACATCAAGGGCGCGGTTGCCTACCTTGCAGGCGATCTATCTGCTTATGTTACGGGACATAACCTTGTTGTAGACGGGGGATGGACCGCATGGTAGCCGCTATACAGATAGCCGCAAAAAAAATAGGGGAAAATCAGCCCTGTTTTATTATCGCCGAAGCCGGCGTGAACCATAATGGCTCGCTGAGACTTGCCCTCGAGCTTGTTGACGCGGCGGCAGAAACCGGTGCGGACGCGGTTAAATTCCAGACTTTCAAGGCCGAAAATCTGGTAACGCGCACCGCTCCGCAGGCTGAGTATCAGGTACGCAACACGGGAAAGGTTGAATCGCAATACGACATGCTGAAGCGTCTGGAGCTGGATGCGGAATCCCACAGGAAAATTGCGGCTTATTGCCGGAAGAAAAAGATCGTTTTCCTTTCCACCCCATTTGATGAAGAAAGCGCCGATTTACTTGAAATTCTTAATGTGCCGGCATTTAAAATCGGCTCTGGGGAACTGACCAATCTGTCTTTTATCAGCCATGTGGCGCGCAAGGGAAAGCCGATGATAATCTCAACCGGTATGGCAATCTCAGCAGAGGTAAAGGAAGTAATTAAGGCCGTGCGCGATGCGAGTAACGATCAGATTGTTTTGTTGCATTGTGTGTCATCATATCCGGCTAAAGCGCGCTGGGCCAACCTGAATGCAATCCAGACTATGAAAAAAACCTTTGGTTTGCCGGTGGGTTATTCTGATCATGTGATCAGGAATGAGACTGCCCTGGCCGCCGTTGCCCTTGGCGCCTGTGTGATAGAAAAACATTTCACGCTTGACCGTAAACTGCCAGGACCGGACCAGAAGTTATCCTTGGAGCCTGACGAGTTCGCCGAATTGGTCAGCGGGATCCGCCTTGTGGAAACTGCTCTTGGCGACGGAATAAAAAAGCCGGTGAAAGAGGAAAAGCCTGTTGCCGATCTTGTACGCCGGAGCCTGGTGGCGGCCTGCGATATTCCGGAGGGAAGTTTGCTTACCGAAAAACACATAACCATCAAAAGGCCGGGAACCGGATTGCCGCCGGCGATGATTAACGATCTATTGAGACGAAAAACGAAAGTGCCCGTCAGGGAAGGAACCTTATTCACCAGGAAGATGCTGGCATGAGAACCCTAGGGGTGGTTACAGTCGGACGGTCGGATTACGGGATTTATCAGCCAATCCTGAAACGAATCGCCTCCGATCCCGCTCTCAAACTGCTCCTCTTTGTCGGCGGAATGCATTTATCAAAAGAATTTGGCCTTACCGTAAAGGCGATTGAGTCGGACGGATATAAAAAATGTGAACGGGTGAAAATGTTGGTCTCATCCGATACTCCGGAAGCAATATCTAAGTCAATGGGAATGGGTTTGATTGGTTTTGCGCAGGCGTACCGGCGTTCGCGGCCGGATATTCTCGTCGTTCTGGGTGATCGGTTTGAAATGCACGCGGCGGCATTGGCGGCATTGCCTTTTAACATACCAGTGGCGCATATTCATGGCGGGGAATTGACCCAGGGGGCGATTGACGATGCGCTCCGCCATTCCATGACCAAGCTGAGCCATCTGCATTTCGTTTCAACCAAAGAATACGCGCGGAGAGTGGAGCAGTTGGGGGAGGAAAAGTGGCGGATAACAGTTTCCGGCGCGCCTTCCCTGGACAACTTGAAAAGCATGCCGCTCTTGGACAGGCCGGTGCTGGCAAAAATACTGAAGGTCAAACTCACGCCTCCGCCATTGCTGGTGACCTTTCATCCCGTGACGCTTGAACATACCAGGGCGGCCTGGCAGGCCGGCGAGCTTCTCGCGGCCTTAAAAACCAGCGGGCTGCCCGTTATTTTTAGCCTGCCCAATGCCGATACCGGCGGAAGGATTATCCGGGCAATGATTGAAAAATATGCCCGGCAAAACGACTTGGCTTCGATTTGCGACAATCCGGGAATACAAAATTATTTCAGCCTGATGAAACTGGCGGCAGCCATGGTTGGCAACTCATCCAGCGGGATTATCGAGGCGCCATCCGTTAAATTGCCGGTGGTCAACGTCGGATCGCGCCAGGCCGGCAGGGTGCGGGCAAAAAACGTGATTGATGTGGATGGCCGGCGCGAGGAGATTCTGTCCGGCATCCGTCGTGCTATTTCTGATAAATTCCGGTCCGGGTTGAAGGTGCTATGCAATCCCTATGGCGATGGCCATGCCGCAGAGCGAATTGTCAGGCGGTTGAAGGGAGTCGAATTAAATGATAGGCTTATCCGCAAGACATTTCAGGATATGGTTAAAAAATAAAATAATAAACCGGCTTTCTCCATAAGTAGCTTATTGGACGCGATAAGCATGGTGTTGTACGCAGTGGTCAAGGTCCGGATAGAGAGGCAAAAACCGTTGATTTCCGCGTTAGGGATCTGTCCTCCGAAGCTCTGAGTGGAGGAGGATGCCACCGTGTGGCGAATTCGGTTTCCGCCGGTGTGCCCGCCATAGCTTTGAGCGGCGGCGGGAGGCGGATTCGAAAAAACAAGGCAATCCGCCGCTTCGGCGGACAAGGCTTGGGCTGGATGTGGGTGCGCCGCGCGAAGCATTGGACTTAATTCCATGCGAGCACGGGAAACCCGCAGACGGTCCAAGATTGCCGCCGCATTTTTCGAACCGAACGTGTGCCACGAAGATCAAGACCGAAAGGAGGAGATCGCAACTGCGCAGCAGATGAGAGAAAGCA
>JAHIJO010000215.1 GCA_018898455.1 Verrucomicrobiota bacterium
CTCAAAAAGGATGTAGGCGGCCAGGGAAATGCCGAAGGTATAGATCACCGCCCCTTATTCCTATTCAGCGGCGGCCGGGGGTGGGTCACGGTGGAATCGTGTGTTGTGCCACATTCTCCCTATAACTGAGGGTATTACTATCCGGTTCCTCCCGGTTCGACCGCGTCCGAGGAGGGCGAATCCATCTGCCCGGCCGGAGTCAGCAGCCAGCGCGGACGCTTGATGAAATCGCCGCCATGGAATGTCTGTTCGATGCGTTTGTGCTTTTCAAGGTAGTTGAAACAGCTCCGCATGCAACCCCGCGAGCCTTCGATTCCCAAGCCGCCGACGCCCCATTTGCTGATGTAGGCGTGTCCTTCGATCAAATAGCCGGAGGGAGACTCGGCGGATTTTCGCCATGTGCCCGTGGACATCGGCCAGCAGAAACGATAGGCGGTTTCTTCGGAGATGTTCTGCTTCAGGACGTCAAACTGATACCCGGGAAATGCCTTGGGGATAAACGGCGACACCCGGGGGTCGCCGCCATGATACATAAGGGTGCATTTGCCCATATCCACATCGGCCCAGCGATAGGTTTTATCCTCGATCTGAATCTCAATGAATTTGCCCTCCCTGAGGTGCGGAATGGCGCCCGGACAGCCGCTGACACAGGCCATATCCAGCTTGCAGATGCTGTTCGGTTCCAGCAGGGGATCGGGTTCCAGTTCCAGATCCGTAAGAATCGCGGCCAGCCGCTGTCGTGGCCCGAATTGTTTGGTCAAGAAGCATTTTGACCAGCCGATTTCGCCAAGGCCGGCCGCGACTCCGGCAATCCGGATGGCCAGGTTGACATCCGGCGCCACGCCGCCCGGACGCAGGGGCTTGACATCGGGCGCCGCTTCGGGCAGTGCCCAGCCGGAATAGACGGGCGCCGCCTCATAGCCGAAATCCTCGATGAAACAGGCGGTTTCATAGAGCGGTTGCTGGAGGAAGAACGTATTGAGCAGACCCGAATAATCGAAGAAGGTATAATTAGGCCAGTAGGTGCCTTCCTCAATGCCCCGCCAGCCGCCGCGAACGATACGGCGTCCGACGACAATGACGGAACGGGCCTCCGGAAAGATGCTGGCGGGATGCATACGGCGGGGGGCATTCTTGAACCGCTCGATATTGGCCACCCCGAACAAGTCCAACCCCCGTTCCAGCGCAAAATCGCGAATCATTGTTTTGGTCACTTGAGTCGTTTGCATGGCATGCTCCCTTAGATCTTGTACAGGTCCACGTCGTTTTTGATGACCCAGGCGTCGCGCGTGCGGAAGGGGGTTTTAAACCGGTTGCCTATCCGGTTGCTTTTTTCCAGGCAGGTGATGCAGTTGCGGATACATACAGCCGCCAGGCGGTCAGGTTTTCCGGAAGGATGGTAGCGGTTGGGATGCGCGCCGTTTTTGCAGGCCGCGCATATCGAATAGTCGATGACAGCCATCGTCATTTTTTTGCCGGCAATGACCTGTTGCGTTTCTCCCTGGTAGGCGTTGAGCGGGCACGTGCCCTGACACTCGGTATTTCCCTTGCATATCGGATCGGCCAGCATCGGATCGGGATCCAGCGGGGCATCGGTGAGAATAAGCTGGATGCGTTGGCGGGGACCGTATTGGGGGGTCAGCAGGACGCCGCAATAGCCGAGTTCTCCAACACCCGCCCGCACTGCGGCATCGTTGAAATCCAGCATGACATTGGGCGGCGGCTGATTGGGACGGACCTTGACGCCCATCGGCGGCACTTCCGGCGGCAGATTCTGCAAAGGAACCGCTTCCCAGCCGTTGTCTTCGATAAATTCGGAGAGCATAAAGGTTGCCATGGCCAGGGAACGGTTGTCCAGCCAGTCGTCTCCGAAGAGGAGATAATTCTGGAAGTTGGAGCCTTCCTCGACTCCCCGTAATGTGCCGCGCGTGATACGCCGGCCGATCACGATCACCGATTTGACTTCGGGGAAGATTACCCGGGGATGTTTTTCCGGAGGCAGTTCATCAAAGCGTTCGATAGCGGCGACGCCGACAATATCGATGCGCGCTTGCTTGGCAAAGCGCTGTAATTCAAGTTTGGTCAACATCGGTTTTCCCTTTCCTGTAAAATGAGTGAATCGATCCCCAGCCTGTTACGAATGATTGCGCAATAGCCCCCCTTTCATCATTCGATCGTGAATGGATTTTGCGGCGTTGTCCATGTGCTGTAAAATGCGCTCCCGATAGCGGCCCCGGAATCGGGCTTCGGGAAGAAACATGCCCAGGGCGGCCAGGGCCCGGTCATGTCCCAGGATGGGAAACGCGATGCCGACCGTTTCCCCAATGTAACGCGCCGTCCATCCGTCTGCCCGGATCCGGTCCAAGGCTACCATCAGTTTTGAGCGTGGGTAGGCTTCCGGCCAGTCGTCAGCCGAGAGGGGCAGACGTTGGGTGAGTTGCCGGCGTTCGGCATCCGGCAGATAAGCCACCAGCAAACGGCCGGTGGCGGATTGATAGGGATGCGTTACCGATTGCACGTTGCTCTGGCCGGCAACCATTTCTCCCACGTTCATTTGGCTGAGAACGACGCGTTGGTCGTGGCGCAAGGCGATCAGAAGGATGGTTTGTTGAAAGGTACGGACCAAGTCCATCATCAGGGGTTCGGCCAGGATGACCAAATCCTTGCGATAGGGACCGCCGGCCGACAGGGCATAGGCCATGAGTCCGAGGATATAGCCCTTTTTGGGGGCAATTTGCTCCACATATCCGGCGGCTACCAGGGTTTTCAGAATACGGGCGCAGGTGGCTGCATTCAGTTGCACTGCCGCAGCGATCTCGCCCAATCCCTGCGGCCGATCCGGGGTTCGGGCGATTAATTCCAGGATGTTTATGGTTCTATGAACGACTTGAATCATATTCGCATAGTGAAAATCAATTTCTATATGCGAAAATGTACACCCAAGCGGCCGGATTGTCAAAAACAATTTTCAACTTTTTTTTGGAGCAATATTATGCCCGGTTTGGTTGAGAAAACTCGGAGAGAAGGGGTGCCTGGATCAAGCCCGTTGAGGAAAAAACGCAAAGGGATTTGCCCGGATTTCTCACAGGCGAAGGCTGCCTGCGAGAAATCCGCTTTTTCCGCCACGGATTGCGGTAAAAGTTTCGGCGCGGTGCTGATGCCCATTGTCGGTTTGACTTCGCTCGGGGCCTTGAGCATTGTCGAAACGGCTCAAGGTAGTTCTTCGACGCGCCCCGGAATACCGGGCTTGCCGGATAGGATCATGGCGATTCTACCTCGGCAATCCATAACCCGAATCGTGGTAAGCGGACGTCGGTGATGACATCCAGTCCCTGCCGGACCGGATTGCTCCGGCACTTGGCCGGTCGGGGTCGCTCCAGCGGGAAAATGATATGTGCGGCGACGATTCGCCTGGCATTGGGAATCCAGATGTGAACTGCGCCGGGATCGGAATGCAGGTTCACGCAGACAATCCGCCGGATGCCGTCCGCGCTAAAATCCATGGGGAACATCAGCGGCGCATCCGACGTCATGGCCGGCGTCTCCGTTCTGGCCAGGCGTCGCATCAGGTTTTGAACGAGAATCTGCCGTTGAAAATTAAGGTTCCAGCGTTGCGGATCCGGGTAAAGCGGACATGCGCTGATCGCCACGGCGCCGCCCAATATATTGGAAAACACCGTGAGCCCGGCGCCCAGGCGCCGATTCATGCAGTCAATGATCTCCGTCCAGACCTGGGTGCCGTGCTTGGCTTGGAATGTCAGAATGCGCGGGAGCTTGTTGGCGCTGGCATGGAAGCCCTGTCTGACCCCTGTTTGGCGCGAGACAAATCGCTCGATGGCATATAGCGATTGTTCCCGTTCCAGCCAGCCGTCAATCCGGATGCCCAGGTGCCTGCCGAATCCCCGTTCCGTGAGAATGACCGCCGCTTCGGGGTCAAGCCACAATCCTTTCCCGAGGAGGCGGGTGATTTCATCGTCCGTGAACGTCCAGGCTTTCGGGCCGAAGACCAGGTTGACGCCGGGTGCTTCGCGCATCTGATAGGCGATGCCCAGCGGCCCGAGGAGGGAACCGGGAGTGTCCGATAAACACTCCAGCCCGTCATAATGTTTCATGCCGGGCGGAAGGTGCAGATACGACGCGGAATCTTCCTTGAAAGGAATGCCGGCGCCACAAGGTTTCATCGCCCGGGGAAATCGTTCCGAAATCCACGCCAGCGCCGGTGCGGCTTTATCCAGCATCTCGCCGATGCCCAACTCCTCCTCGACGCTGTTGCCGGTCATGGGATGCAGGTCCAATAGCAGACCTTCGGAGCCCATCAGTTTGGCCAGGGCCATTTGGGAAAAAGTCTGGCGATCGGATTTGTTGAACCGGCCGAAAGGAAAATTCTCGATTTCCGGGTAACTGTCCACGTTGTCAGGACGGATGTCCTTCTGGATGGCCAGCAGGCTGAAGGAATAGCTATAGTTGTTTTCCTCGCCATAGGAGGCGAAGTGCGGCCGGTGAACCGCACGGCCATTAATGGCCATGGCGCGGAACAGACCCGACCAGCTTCGGCCCTCCGCCGAATGGGTGTCCGGATGACTGCTCATCAGTCCGAGCCGGGCCTGGGGATTGGCCGACTTGACGGCCTCCGCCAACAGGCCGGCCAATTCCTCCTGGCATTGACGCCAGAGCGCCATCCATTCCCGGCGCCAGGGGTGGGGGACGCCGGGGCGCAGGACATTCCGGACCACTTCTTCCCGGCTGACGAGTCGGCCGATTCGTTCGGAAAATCGTTTCAGCATGCTGGGACTGAAGTCGCCGCCCCAGTCCAGGGGAGCGTGATTGTGATAGCGGAAATCGTCTTCGAGCCAGAGGATATCGAATCCCACGGCGGCCAGGCGGTGGAAGAGCGACGCCAGGTAGCGCCGGAAGCGTGGACAGGCAAACGACGCTGAAATGTTGGATCGTTTGCCGCTGGGCGACACCATCAGTTCGAAATTCTGTCCGGCCCTCAGGGCCCGGCCTCGGTCGCAATGGCCGATCGTGGTCCAGGGATTAAGGCCGACCGACAGTCCCGCTTGGCGGAAGATCGGCACAATCTGTCGAAACATGACCAGGAATTTCCGTATTTCCGGTTCCGTCGGATGGCCACGGTACCACTCCTCGGCATTGAAGAACAAGTGCACGCCGGTAATTTTGTGCCGGAGGCAGAAGGCGGCGGTTTCGCGCGTGCGGCGCAAGCAGTCTTTTCCCGGAAGAATAAGAAATCGCAACCCGTAGCCAATATCATTATTCAGACTAGGGTTTTGCTGGCGTTGTTTTCCGCTCATAGGGGATTAGTCCTTTCCAAATAAGGCATGACTATTTCCAGTAGTCTTGGGATGTTGCCAGATTGATCGTCAATTTAAAACCTGAATATTGCATATCATTTCCGGATGCTTCCCCCGCCTTGAGGCTTGCATTTCCGCACCTCTGCGGGCATCTTATCCGTACGTAAGTGTAAATTCAGGCTGGTTTTCCGGATGGTTGTCCCTGCCGTCTGATAAATAATTTCTTATCAATCAGTCGAACCGGTTGCACGGTGCCGGGTCTCGAACAGAGGAGAAATTGCATGACCGACAACGGGATTGCATACGTCAGGGAGGTGGAACGAATAGTAAACCATCTTCATCGAGAGCGCTTCCGACATCTTTGGACCGAATCGACGCGTGAAGGTGAATGGTGCGGAAGGTTTCAGTCGACGCAGAGCTTCGCCTTTCTCTTCGCCGTTCTCCACCGGTTTACCGGGAGAAGCGACTACCTTCGATTGTCCAAGCGGTATCTCCTGGACTTCGACCAAGGGTATCATTTTGGGGCGCTCTTCTGCGGCAAGGCCTACGAGTTGATCTCGGGATGCCTTTCGCCCGATGAGCGCTCGACCTTCGCCGCAGCATGGGTGGCCGGCGCACAACAGGAGATGGGCCGCGTCAGCTCCCCTGTTGGCGGCGATCCCAGGAAAATCTCCGCTTGGAACAACGTGTCCAACCACAAGCTCTGCGCCTGCGTTTATGCCGACTACGCACGAAAACTGTTTCCGGAAGAAGCCGAGGAGTATCGTTTCGACAGGTTTACGGACGCGGTCTGGAATGTGTGGTGGAAGCGGCGCGAGTTCCAGGAGCAGGCATCCAACTACGAGGGTTTTTCGGAGGCCTTTCTCTGCGCGTGGGCGGATTTGCGCGGAGTTTCCCGGGAATTCTATACTTCGCCTTCGATCGTCAATATGTTCGAGCGGAACGAACGTGTCGTTGCGCCAAGCGGCATCGTGGCCGCCTACGGCGACACATGTCACAACGAACATACCACCGCTTGGATCGCCCTGTTCGAGAAGATCGGCCGTGAGACCGGGCGCGGAAACTGGAAGCAGACTGCGTGGGAGATCTTCTCGTACCTGAAACGGCGCGACCTGATGAAAGCCGCAAAGGCGACGGCAAGAAAAGTCTCGACGGAAAACGTCTACAACGGACGGATGCTCTTCGGTCAATTCATCCACGCCATCTCGTGGCTTGCGATGGCCGCCGTCTGGAGCAACCCGAAACTGAGGCCTCGACCGAGGATCAATTTTGCGGGAACGAATGCGCGCTTGCCATACGGATACGTGCTACGGAAGGCTGACGAGAGGAGATTGCCGGAGGGGAGGCTAATCGCTTCCCAAGTGGCCCTCGTCGGCGGTCCCGCGGCGGGCGAAGGGCGCACGTATCTGCTGCTCTCCGTCGGTCCGGCCCTCGACCACGACCATAGCGATGCGGGTTCCATTCTGATGCTGAGCAGGGGCGATGCGCTCCTGCTTGGAACGAGCGGCTATTTTCAGGGGGAACTGGCCTACCACAATACTTTTTACGTTCAGCCCGCGCGGAGGGCAGCCTGCCCTGACATGAGGCCGGGTCGTGCGAAGTTTGGGACGAGGGAATGTGCCGGAACTATTCAGAAACTGCTCACGGACCGAACGGGGTCGTACTGCCGCATTTTTTTCGAGCGCTACCATGGCGAACCGGTCTCTCTAACCAGGGAGGTGGCGGTGGATGCGGGCGGAGGAACGACGGTTATCGACCGGGCGGTTGCCCACGCCGACGGCCTGTGCGGCGGCCCCGTCTTCCATGGAGAAAAGATCCGCCAAGTCGCCACCCACGCTTATTCCATTCGTCTCAATACGTTGCGATCCGGATGCGGGGTTGAATTCGAGAACGCACCGGGCGAACTGCTGGTGGAACTCGTGTGCTCGGCAAGCGACGTACGCGTGCGCAGACTTGGCCACTCTGGCATCTACGCCACGACCCCGGCGTACCGCAGGTTCCCCTGCATGCATTACGCGCGAATTTGGCGGGGATGCTATACCGCCCGGACGTGCCTGGCGGTTTACCGCGAACTGAAGCCGGAAGATGAAACCGTGTTCATAACACGCCTGATCCCAGGCGCGGCCAGACGAAGCTAGACCGTTGCAGTTGGAACAATTCGTTTTCCGGCCGCTATCAAAGGTATCGGGTAATTACTCTTTCAACTTTGGAGTGCGGTAGCCGGCGCTACCGCTTTTCCACCGCGCCTGCCTTCGCGTCATGTCCCAGGCGGAATCCGCTTTTGGGCTTCCGCAATGGTGTAACGTGCGAGTGGCAATGCCTTCATGTGGATCTCGTTATTCTCCAAATGACTTGCGCCCCATTACCCTCTTTTGGTAAACAGTTGGTATGCGCAGGCATTTGCGTGTCAAGGTTGGTCGGATAATTTTATCCTATTCCTATGAGTGTAGCGTTTAAAGATTATTACGAAGTGCTTGGGGTTTCGCGGACGGCAACACCGGATGAAATCCGGAAGTCCTACCGGAAACTGGCCCGCCAATATCATCCGGACGTCAATAACAGTCCGGACGCTGAAAACAAGTTCAAGAAAATCGCCGAAGCCTACGAGGTCCTTGGCGATCCTGAAAAACGCAAGCGCTACAATGAAGTCGGCGCCGATTACCGCGAAGGCCAGGAGTTTCGTCCGCCCCCCGGATGGAACAATGTTCGCTATGAGTTTCACGGGCGCCCGGATTCCATGGGGGGCTTTCGTCCGGAGGACATGGGCGGGTTCAGCGACTTTTTTGAAACCCTGTTTGGCGGCGGGCAATTTCGCGGCGGCCGCCCGGAAAGCGCAGCTGGGTACCCCGGAGCCGGTTACGGGAAGGCGCGGGGGGATGATCACGAGGCCGCCATCTCGATTGATCTCGAAGATGCCTTTCACGGCACGAGTAAAACCATCACCCTCCAAGCGGCGGAGATGGGCGCAGACGGCAGGGTTCAGCGGCGTTCACGAAGCTACAAGGTTAGAATTCCACCGGGGACGATTGACGGGGCGCGCATCCGGCTGGGCGGACAGGGCGGGGCGGCGCGCTGACGCATAACCTTAAGGGAATATTTTGGAATCGCCGCTATCAGACACGCCTCTTCCAAGACGTGCAAATAATGAGCGACCGTATCCAGGGCGCCTCGCTCCGTCAATTGTCCGCATATTTTCTGGATGGAGATGATTTCCGCCGGATGGCCAACGCACACGGCAAAAACCTGCCGAAGCAAAGCAGGTTTCCGAATGGCTTCCATCATCAACACGTCCCGACCAATGGCGGGTTCAACAATACTATCTTTAATATAATTACGCCAGCGGACATAATCCGGCAGAAACGCCATCGCACCCGGATAACCGCCATAGCGAACGGCTTGTTCCACACCCGCCTCGGCGTTGATTTGAAAGCGTTTCACTAATTCCCGTACAGGCCAATGCAGGAGCCGCAACCGCTCAAACCGTCCGGCCATAGTCTCCCGCGTGCCATGTCCCAATTGCAAGGCGGATGAACCGGACGCCACCACATGAAGGGGAATGCGCTTCCGTCTGATGTAATCAAGCTTCGCTTTAAGCAAACGACTCCAGTCCGATATCCCTTGAATTTCATCAATTAATAACACGGCCGTACGCCGCTCCGCCAACTGTTCGGCTTTGCGCCACAGGTTTTCCCACCATCCGGACAAGGATGCTTCCGGAGCGTCGGCCGGCGCATAAATCGCCTGATCGGCCCACTCGTCCGCAATCTCGCCCAGCAAAGTGGTTTTACCTACTTGCCGCGGCCCCGAAAGAATTTGCGCGCGCGCCGGGGCCGGCTCGCGCAAGCGTTCCCGTAAAGTCTGCAACACATCCGTATACGTACAAGTAAAGGCTGATTCATTCATGGTCTAATAATTATTCGATTACGATATAATGTCAAGAACAAAAAAAACATGAGTCTTAATCAGGAAAAAACGTGGAATAATATCTCTTTTGACTGGCCCTGCGGCAAAAACAAATCAAGATTTTACAATCTGGCTGATTATCTTGTCTTGTTGAACTTTGGTTAAACCCACTGAACACGGCAGGCTGATGGCTTCTCGATTCAGCTTTTCCGCTACCGCGCAATCCGTCGCATATGCGTCGCGGTGCGCCGGACTCAGATGCATCGGCTGCCAGAGAGGCCGCGCCTGAATCTTTTGGTCCGCAAGGTGGCGCAACAAGGCGCGGCTGTTCATCCCATATTTCTTTTCATCAACCAGCATGGTGAACATCCAGAAGATGGAAAACGCCCATTTTGCCTCGCACATAGGTGTTAGACCGGGAACGCCGCATAACGATGTAACGTATGTTTCGGCAACTCGCCGTTTGATCGCAATATATTCATCCAGTTTTTCCAACTGCGCGCAACCCATCGCCGCCTGAATATTCGGCAAACGATAATTATATCCAATTTCATTATGCACAAACTCCTTTGGATCATCCTTGGCCTGGGTGGTTAGGTATTTGGCCTTGTGCGCCCACTCTTCATTGTCCGTGACAATCATTCCTCCGCCGCCGGTGGTGATGATCTTGTTGCCGTTGAAACTGAAACAGGAAATGTCTCCAAGTTGGCCAGCATGGAGCCAGTTTCGTTCTTGGTTCTTCGTTCTTGGTTCTTCGTTGTTTTTTAACGGCTTAATGCTCGCCGCTGACTTCTGATTGCTTCCCCCTGACCCCGCCAGTGGCGGGGCAAGCCTCTGACTTGTCCCGCTCAGAGCGGGACCTCTGATCTCTGACCTCTGACTATCATACTTCGCTCCCAGGCATTCCGTGGCATCCTCAATCACCGGCAGGTTGTATTTTCTTGCCTGCTCCAGAATCGGATCCATATCAACCGGGTGGCCAAGAATATGCACCGGCAGGATGGCCCGCACCCTCCGGTTTGTGGCTTTATTCCGCAATTCACCATTCTTCCAGACACATCCCTTTTCAATGAAATCACAGACCTTTTGCGGATCCATCTGCCAGTATTGTTCTTCCGCGTCAATAAAGACCGGCCAGGCACCGACATAACGGATGGCATTAACCGGCGCGATAAAGGTGAGGGTGGAGATGATGACTTCGTCGTCAGGCTGAACGCCGGCCGCCAGGAGGGAGATATGGAGGGCAGAAGTGCCGTTGACCGTGGCAACGGCGTATTTGACACCGACGCACACAGCCAGTTCGCGCTCAAATCGGTCAACGAATGGCCCGACGGACGAAACAAAATTAGTATCCAGGCATTCCCTGATATATTTCCATTCATTGCCCCGGATTTCAGGCACACAGAGCGGAATACTGCCGGAAACTGCAGGCACGCCTGGCTCAGACAATGTAATCACCGGAACGATACCTCCCTGAGTTCTGCCGCATCCATTCAATCGTGCGTTTTAAGCCATCCTCCAAACCCACCTGCGGATCCCAGCCCAGAAGTTCGCGAGCAAGGCGGTTATCGGCCAGGAGGCGCTCAACTTCACTGCCGTCTGGACGCGACTCGCTTTCGCCATCGGGTTTTATCTAAATATCCGCTCTATGACCCCTTTTGTCAGGGGAAGTGTGCGGCAATGGGGATAGTTTCCAACAACAGTGCAATCATTCGGGATATCCGAATTCAAAACAAAGGCATTAGCGCCCAAAATCACATTGCGCCCCACATGACAGTTGCCCAGAATGCAGGCCCTGGCAAAAAGCACGTTCTCGCCCGCAAATACCGGATAGCGACCGTCCTCCAGACTGCCGATTCCGCAATTCTGATATGCAACAAAATAGTTGCCATAGGTGGCATTGCCAAGCACTGTGCCGACTGGGTGGACAAGGAGAAAGACATCGGGCATGCTTACGGCATAAAATAGATCGATGCCGTGAAGGGCTTTGTTCAATAAAAACAACTGTTGGGCCAGCTCTTCATCCCGCCCTAAACGGTAAACCGTATTCGACAGATAGTAGAGGTAAATTGCGTAATGGTCGCCGTGCAAATGGTTGAAGAGGGTATGTTGCCCGTCAAAGAAGTATTTGCGGCGTATGTTCTGAAAGCATCGCTCGACGCGCATGATAGTTTCTTTCATATAACATGCTAAGCGGAGGGGTGGAACCCCGCGGCTATCTGTGGAAAACATCTGAAGCTGGCGCGCAGTATAGGCGGCGAGATCGTCGGCCCCAAGCGACCAGCACATCGGGACAGGGGTTAAGGTAAATACATCCATACTTTCAGCCTCCGGCTCAGACGTTCTTGACGGGGATCCCCTGATTCTTCAGGAAAGCCCGCGCTCGGATCGGGTTGTTGTCACCAAAATGAAACAAGCTGGCACACGCCACAGCATGGACACCATAAACACCGAAGGCCTCAGCCAGATGCTGGAAATTGCCGGCCCCGCCGCAAGCAATTACCGGACGTTTTGTTGCAGAAACTGCCAGCTTTAACAATTCTCCATCATAACCAATCATCATGCCGTCACGATCAATCGAGTTGATCAGAAATTCGCCGGCGCCCTTCTCCTCCAATTGATGTATATACTGAACCAAGTCTAAATCCGTAGGTTTGCTGGCGCCATGAGTATAAATTCGATAATGTCCGTCCTCACGGCGGACATCAACTCCCGATATAATGCATTGTTGTCCGAACATATTCGCGGCCTGTTCAACCAGCGATGGGTTGGTGACTGCGGCAGAATTAATGAGGACTTTATCTGCGCCTGCATTTAATAAATTACGCACATCGTCAACCGTTTGGACGCCCCCGCCAACCGTGAAAGGCATAAAGCATTCTTCGGAAACTTTTTGTACAACATGAAGCAGAGTACTTCGCCCTTCCGAACTTGCATCAATATCCAAAAACATTAATTCGTCAGCTTTTTGGGCGTTGTATATCCGTGAGGCAGAGATAGGATCGCCCGTGTCACGATAATCCCGAAATTGACGGCCTTTGACCATGCGCCCATTTTTCAACAACAAAACCGGAATCAGCCGTTTTTTCAGCATAGGCCATCCCAGTTGCAAAAATTTTCTAAAATACGCATCCCGGATTTTTGGCTTTTTTCCGGATGGAACTGAAGCCCTACGACACTGCCGCGTGCAACCCCTGAAGCAAATATTATATTGTCATATTCCGTCGTGCACAAAACATCACGTTCATTCTTTGGTTTGAAGCAATAGGAATGCACAAAATAGACATCAACTTCTTTAGAGACCCCTTCAAATAGCGGATGCTCGTGTAAAAGCTTGAAGCTATTCCAACCCACATGAGGCAAAGGCGTGGTAACACCCACATTCATAGGCACAACTTCACCCTCAATCAAACCCAATCCTTCACAAGGCGATGGTTCCGAACCTGTGCTTGAAAGCATTTGCATACCGAGACATATACCCAGCAGTGGTTTTTGGGACTGAGCAAACTGTTTTAGTGCAGGGAAAAAACCTAACCGGTTGAGGTTATCCACGGCCATCGCATAAGCTCCAACACCAGGCAAAATTACGCGAGAGCAATCCGCCAAGAGCGCAGGATCAGCGACAACAACGCTATCAAACCCTAAAAAGGTGAGTGTATTATATACTGAACGGAGATTGCCCATTCCATAATCAATTATCCCGATCATTTTTTGCGGTTATCCTCTCGATACCAATGTTCAAAATCCCATGCCTGCTCAGCAATATCCTGCCGGGAGTAATCATGATGAAATGGAGACACTTCGGTTTTCTGAACGATTTCTTTAAATTCTTTTTCTGTAAGACCAAGATATTCCAGCAGAATTTGTAACGATGGTGGTTTTCGCCCCTCCGAGTCATAATAGCTCGCAGCTTCTTCTAAGGTCATACGACCATTGCGAATATGAAACGCAATCATCTGCGTGATTCGACTGTAGCCGCGTTTACAGTATTTGACATAATCACGGGCCCCTTGCATAAAACACTCAATCTTCTCGCCGGATTGATGCAACTCTTCAGGCACACCCTCCAGGACATCGCTTTCCCATCCAAGTTCTTTTTTAATCAATGCAGTATTTTTTATATAATCCCAAGGTATAAAACTACCCAGACAAATTGACATAACCCCAACAGCGCGCAGTTCTTTAGCGGAGGGATAAGTATATGGCAACAGGTCTCGGCGATCAACAGGGTGCTCTGGTGTACTGATCATGCCGTGCATATCATCCGCAGAAATGCCGAGGTTTCGGCACATGTTAAATTTTTCCTCATCCTCATATTCAATATCATCTTTTTTATAGTCATAATATGCGGATATTTCAGAGAGAGGCTCTCCCCAGACGACCAGCGGCACGTTCAACTTAACGGCCAAACGCAGAGGATAAGAGTAAATACCACAGTGGCAGTGCCAGCAAAAATCAGTCTTTCTCATAAAAGACTCCCGCATCAGAAGTTTAACTATCTTCCAGTTGGGCGTGAACTCGATAAAATCAACCCCCAGTTTCTTCAACGTTCGTTCAGTATTTCGCCTTATTATCGGACGCAAAAATCCATGGTTGAATCGTATTACCAGCGGCTTTATTTTGTAAGTGGTGCACAAATAGTACAACTGAAAGGTGCTGTCTTTGCCGCCGCTAAACGGCACGATGCAATCATAGTCATATTTCCCGCGATATGTTTCAACGATTTGATCAAACTTTTTTTTACGGTCTTCCCAATTGACGGATTTTTTTTTATATTGAGTTGACCGACAGATATTGCAAACCCCGTCATCATCAAATTCTATCGTTTCGTATGTTTCAGGCAATCCGCAACAAGAACATTTTTTCAACTGGCTCATAACAACATGCTTCCTTATGGTTTTAAAATTTCAAGTGATTGAGAAAGACGCACCCTATCGCACAGCATAATGTTTGCAAACAGAATGATGCAGACCAGACCCTCCTTCCACGTCGCCGCAAAGCGGCAAGTGGCCACCTGGCCCCTACAGAGGCAGGGCTGACGTGACGCCACTATCACCAATGACTCCGGCGGACAAGTCGCAGGGCAGGCAGGGACAGGTAATTGCGTCGGGTTCAGACAACGTAGCCACCGGAACGATACCTTCCTGAGTTCTGCCGCATCCATTCAATCGTACGTTTTAATCCATCTTCCAGGCCCACCTGCGGCGCCCAGCCCAGGACTTCACGGGCAAGACGGTTATCGGCCAAGAGCCGCTCAACTTCACTGCGGTCCGGACGGACGCGCTGGTTTTCAGTCTCAATTTTTAACGGCTTTTTCATCAAGCGCCCGATCATTTGCGCAAGTTCAAGAATGCTGATTTCGCGCTCCGATCCGATATTGATTGTCTTCCCAACGGCCGCTTGCATTGAGGCCGCCAGCACAAATCCTTCCACGGTATTGGCCACATAATTCAAATCGCGGGTCGGGGTAACATTGCCCAGTTTCACCTTCTTTCCGGCAAGCAACTGGGTAATGATCGTGGGAATAATTGCCCGGGCGGACTGGCGAGGACCGAAAGTGTTAAAAGGACGCACCGTAACGACCGGCAGACCGAACGATAGATGAAATGCCTCGGCGATTTTATCCGCCCCAATCTTACTGGCCGAATAGGGCGATTGCCCCTGCAGGGGGTGGGTCTCAGCAATCGGGACGCTTTGGGCCGTGCCATAGACCTCGCTGGTTGAAGTGTGAATAACGCACTTAACTTTCGCTTTGCGCGCCGCTTGAAGAACATTGAGCGTTCCCTCCACGTTTGTGCGGATATACGAAGCCGGGGCATGATACGAATACGGAATCGCTATCAACGCGGCAAGGTGAAAGACTATCTCCCGCCCTTCCACAGCCCGGCACATGCTATCGCGGTCGCAGATGTCGCCGGCCACAACCTCGATTTTGTTTTTTACCGGCGATTGATCCAACCAGCCCCACGTGCCCAGCGCATTGTAATGGACAAGAGCGCGCACATTGGCACCAAGTCCGACCAGTCGTTCGGTCAGATGACTGCCGATAAAGCCGCCCGCGCCGGTTATCAATACTTTCTTGTTTTTCCAGTTCATTTTAATTGCGCATTTTCTTTTTTAATCACATCCAAAATATGGGCGGCTTTCTCCACTGCCTGCCTGGATTCCTCTTCGGTTACATGCGTAACACCGCCATAATCCCCCGTATCGCGCAATTCCCAAATGATATCGAAAGCAACCCCAAGCTCGGTTGACCATCGCCCGGTTTTAATAAGTTCGCGATGAACGGCCGCCCTGAGAGCTGAATGTTTTATAAATGTTTTGCTTTGCAACGCAAAAGCGGCGCTAACCGCATGAAAAACAGCGTAATACGCCCGTGATGCGGCATCGTCCGGACTGATTTTAATTAACGCCTTTGCCGATTCAAGAGCTTTAATCGCTCTTTGCCATAAATCTTTGGCATATTCTATCATGCTAAACGCAATCCTTCCCGGCGTGTTCGGGAAAACAAGGGCACATCCATAGTTTTATACTGGCGCGCATTGACTGGCTTTGGGCTGATCGGATGGTTATATTTTTGGGACAATGGCAACAGGGCATATAAAGCAGTTTCCAAATCATGTAATAAATGAACCGGACCTTTCAAGAGAATAATAATATCTATGTCACTGTCTTCGGTCATTTGTCCAACAGCCGCCGAGCCATATAAAATCACATCTTCCAACCGATCGCCATACACAAGAAGAAGCTGTTCCCGGATCTCAGCCAATATTTGATATGATATATTTTCTTTGATCATAATGAACCATGCTGGTTGAATTTAACAACAGGGATTGCTTGAAGTGAAGCAAAATCATTCGGATAATGTATCTTCTTCATGTCCTTCAATATCTTCATGATTAGTCGAGTAGACCGGAGGAATCTCACCCCCAGTCCCTCACGGAACCGTACTTGAGCCTCTCGACTCATACGGCTCTTATTGTTTAATCGCGGGAAGGAGTCCCATCTGCCAGTGGTAAAACAATAAGAGCCGTATGAGTCGAGAGGCTCAAGTACGGTTCCGTGAGGGACTGGGGGTGAGATTCCTCCGGTCTACTCGACTAATCATGAAGATATTGA
>JAHIJO010000216.1 GCA_018898455.1 Verrucomicrobiota bacterium
ATTGCTGGGTTTTGAGATGTTCAAGCGCGCGGCTTGAACGCTTGCAATTTCGCCAAACCCTGATCGAAGTCTTGCGCCCTGCACGCATCAATCGTATACTGCCTTTTGTTACCCAAAAACGGCATGTTTTGAACCATGCCGCATTTTGGGATATGACGCGGCTTGGGACCGCCAGGTGCGGACGCAAGAGCTTATTGCCCGGGCGAACGCGGAAGGCCGTGTTTTCCTGACGCGTAATACACAGTTGACGAACCGGTATCTGTGGCCGCGCCGCGTCATTTTACTGAAAGACACCGATCCCGTGAAACAATTAAGCGCCGTGGTGACAGAACTGAAGCTGGACACGCTCAGCGGGCTTTTTTCAAAATGTATTCGTTGCAATGTTCGGCTGGAAGCAGTGTCCGACAAGACAATGATCCGGTCCCGGGTGCATCCGAACGTGTGGGCGCGGCAGCTCGAATTCTTCACCTGCCCGAAGTGCCACACCGTATTCTGGAAAGGCAGTCATGTGCGCAATACCTGCCGGAAGCTGGGCTTGATCAGCGGCGTTGACAGGCCCTCCCCATGAGGATTTAACTACGCGGAAATCAGGATGGGTTCCTTTATGAAATATACCGATCAATACGAAGCGAAATATCGGATTTGGGCAACAACAGGAAAAGTGTATCCGCTTCCGGCCGTCATCCGAATTCCCGGCTTTCGGTCCATCAAGTTCAATTCCTGTGCGGACATGAACGCATGGAAACGAAAACAACTGGAGAAGCTTGCTGAAGAAAGAGCCGACCATGAATGACATCTTTCAGCGTTTTCATCAACATCGTGTGCGTTACCTCGTCATAGGGGGGTAGGCCATGCGCTTGAAAGGTATGCCGCGAACATCCCTGGACTGGGATTTCTTTATTCCCGGGGGCGATCTCAATAATCTGGCATTGTTGAATTGTCTGTTGGAAGATGAACTGGATATGCCCCTGGTTCCGATGGGGCCCTCGGGGGAGAATTTTATTCAAACATATCAAACGTAATGGGGAGTGTTACAGTTCCATTTAATCGTACCCGGCCTTCCCTCGTTCGATGAGGCTGAGAAACGCGGGGTCATTTGCCGCACTGAAACCGGCACACCCGCGCGGTGCTTGTGCGGGCAGGATCTTTTTGCCTGCAAGAAAAAAAGCGAATCGTCCGCAGGATCAGGATGATATTCTTTTTCTGGAAAAGCAGAAGGAACTGGGGAAATTATAATGGATCTTGTCTCCGTGTTTCATGGGGCGCCGGCAAGTTCTGTTTTCAGCGGGCTCTTGTGAAGAACGGAATAGATCGGGCCTTGGGGAGTCAATAGGCTGTTCATTAACAGGACGCTCAGGACATTCAGGCGGCCAAATGACTGATCGCTTCGGGCTGTGATGAATTCGACCAGGCCCCCGATCTGGCGGGAAGAACGCACGCGACCCAGGGTCAGATGAGGCTTGAAGGGCTTGGCATCCGGACTGAAACCGTCCGCCTTCAAGGCAGAAACGAGATCGGCCTGCAACCGGATCAGCGGCAAAATGTTTCCCTGGAGTCCGGCCCAAACTACTTTGAGAGAACCCGGTCTGCCGAAATATCCCAATCCCTGGATATCCATGGCGCCGGGTGAATGATGCGCCGTGGTACGGTCGATCGCCTTCCGAATCAAAGGGAGTGCGGTCTCGAAAATATCGCCGATAAAAACAAGCGTTACGTGGATGTTGAGCGGTACAACCCAACTGACGCCGGCGCCGATGCGTTTCATGGCTTGCTGGGCTTCTGCCAGTTCTTTCCGCGCAACCTCATCAATGGCGACTGCCATGAATGCCCTGATAACAGGACTTGCTTGATCAGAAGGCGTCATGGGAAAATTCAGGTTTTGTGTTGTCCACATGCATGAGCATTAAAGCCAGGGGGATTAACCAGAATTGAGCCACTTGCGCGATATTGTCGGGATAGTCGCCCAGCCCGTAAAAATGGAGGAACAGGAGCATCAGCCCGATGGTGCCCGGCAACAGGCGTTCCTCGAACGTGGGTCGTGAAAATGTATGTTTTGCCAGTTGAACGGCCAGAATCAGCCAGGCGGCCAGGTGAAGGAGCAGGCCGGTCCAGCCGAATTCGAACAGCAGTTTCAGCCAGAATTGATGGCAGTGAGGATAATGGAACGAAGCCTTGGGTGGCTGGGACGCATAATACACCGATTCAAAGTTCCGCTTGCCGAAGCCGTAGCCGAACCAGGGGCGTTGCTGAACCAGGGTCCAGGTATGCTTCCAGACCTTGTCCCTTTCGCTGAAATTGACCATCGATTTTTTTTCGGCAAAGCGGGGATTGATATGTTCTGCCTGAGTCAACACGATACCCGCGATGACAGCCATGCCCAATAACCAGATCGCTTTGCGCCGCCAGCCGGGGATCAGCAGGCCGGAGCAGGCGATGGTCAGGGCAAAGGCCATCTGAGGTCCGCGGGAGGCGATAATAATCTGATAGGTCAGGCAGAGAATGATGCCCGCCAGGCAGGCCAGCGCCGGCCAACGGCGCCGCCGCCAGATCCAGAAGAAATAAAACAGCACGAAGGTGGAAGCCCCGGCCATCATGCCGGCCACGTTCGAGTGGTTGAGAATAAACGGTCGGAATGCGTGGGCTTTGGCCAGCAGATCCGGCCCCAAATTCCACCCCAATCGCGCCAGGTCAAAGGAAAGAGTCAGCGTGATGGCCAGGGCACTGTAAAAAAGCGCCGATTGAATGCGGGAGCGCGTGTAAAATATCACCGGGATGGCGAACATGCCGGCCAGCAGTTTTACCATGCCGGAAAAGTCGCGGACGGAAAGCGCGGGATTCTCGGAAAAAGGGAGCAGGAATAAAGAAAAACCGAGGGCAATAATAAAGGCAACGCCGGCCGCTTGTTTCCAGGCGCCGGCGCCCCGCGACGCGTGAAACAAGGCGAACAGAAATGCGCTGTATACGAGAATATCCTGAACCAACGTGGGCGAAAACGTCCAAATAATGATGGTAATGCCTGTCCAGAAAACCACGGATTCCTGGAGCAGAAGCCATAATGAATTCAAACGCGGGAATTGCATAAAGTTAATGTGTCCGAATGCCCATGGATTGGGCCAGAACCGCCAAAGGTTCGATGGATCCTTGCAGGGTTTGAATTGCCGCTATCGCTTCCTTCGTGAGTTGAGCGACACGACGCCTGGCCGCATCCAATCCATGGACGGCGACATAAGTCATTTTTCCGTGCCGGCGATCGGTGTGGGCGGATTTGCCCAGAGCCCTGGCCGAAGAAGTTTCATTTAAAATATCGTCCATAATTTGAAATGCAAGCCCTACTTTCTCTCCGTAGCCTGTCAGGGCGTCGAGTGCCGGATGGGCCGCGCCGGCCGCAATGCCTCCCATCCGAACGGATGCGCGCAGGAGGGCGCCGGTTTTGCGCCGATGAATAGCTTCCATCCGTTCGGCGTTGGGCGGCTGGCCTTCGGCCTGAAGGTCCTCGACCTGGCCGCCGATGACCCCGAGACTGCCGGCGGCGCGGGCCAGCTCCAAGCTGAGCTGATTGGGATGATAGGGCGGCGGCGCCTGGGTTTGCGCCAGCCACTCAAAGGCCAGGGTTAAGAGCGCATCACCTGCCAGGATGGCTGTGGCTTCCCCGAATACCACGTGACAGGTGGGCTTGCCGCGGCGCAGCTCATCGTTATCCATGGCGGGAAGATCGTCGTGAATCAGGGTATAGGTGTGAAGCGCTTCCAGGGCGATGGCGGGGAGGATGGCCGGCGCGGTATCGCCGCCGATCACCTCGGCGGCGGCCAGGCATAAGATCGGCCGGAGACGTTTGCCTCCGGCGAATATGCTGTAGCGCATGGCTTTATGCAAATCGGCGGGAGGCGTTGTTTCTCCCGGTATCTGCGCATCCAAAGCCGTCTGGATGCGTTTCGTATACCGTTCCAGATAGACGGACAAGTTCAACACAAGGATTCTCCTTGATGGGTTAAGATTTCATGACCCGTGATTATTCTAACCATGCGATTCCAACAGCCAAGTCAATAATCAAACTATTGAATACTTGCGCGGATTCATTTATGATAAGTGCTGTTGATGGTGGAGAGGCGCTATGAAGGGGGGGGGAGGAAAGAGATATTATGCCAACGTATGAATATGAGTGCAAGCAGTGTCGCAAAACATTCGATGTGTTTCAGAACATTACGGCCAAGCCTCTGAAGCAATGCCCCGTCTGCAAGGGGAAGGTCCGGCGTTTGATCGGCAAAGGAGCGGGAATTATTTTCAAGGGTTCCGGGTTTTATCAAACCGATTATCGGAGTGATCATTATCGAAAGCGTGTACGGGAGGAAAAGAAGCCGGCGGAGACATCCGGGCCCAAGAAGGAAGGCGGCGGCGCCTCGGTTTCGAAGGACAGTAAAGCGTCTACTACTGCCAAGGAGTGAGAATCGATGATTGTGTGTTCCAGATGCGGGTATGAGAATCAGCTGGGTCATATTTTCTGCACCCATTGCCGGACCAGGCTGGATTTCGATCATGTCTCGGATCAGGAACTGGTAAGAACGAAAAAGGTAGGCGGCCGGAAATGGCTGCGCATCATGCTGATTGTGGCTTTATTGGTGGTTGTGGCGATCGGCCTGGCCTTGTGGCCTTTACCCATCGAAGCCAAGCGGGGAACGTCCGCTGACCTCCAGCAGGCGCGCCGGAAAATGGCGTTGATGGAAAGGAGTGATGCATTTCCTTCGCAGGTATTTACCGAGTCGGAATTGAATGCCTGTCTTGCAGCTGCCATGGAAATCAAGCGGAAGTCGGGGGCGTTCCGGATGCGATCCGTTCAGGTGGATGTGAAACCCAATGCGATTTTGCTTTCAGTGGCGGCGACTTGGGAGCCGATAGCGGCGGGAGGAGTCAGGATAGGGACGTTGGATGTTACCTATGGAATTACCGGGGTGCCCGAAATAACCCCGGCCGGATTTCATTTTGCCGTTTCTCGGGGTATGATCGGTCATCTTCCATTACCAGGCCCATTGGGCATTATGATCGCTCCCCAAATCAAGGCGCATTTCAAGGGGTTGAGACAGGACTATCCAGTGGTAGGCGCCATCAAGCGATTTGAGCTTGAGGATGGTAAAATTATAGTATTTTCAAGATAAGACGTCGCGTTGGACGGATAACCCAATGGGTTATCCGCCCAACGCAAGTGGTTACCCCTTGTCACCCCGCATTGGTACGGGGTGACGACGGCCCGGAGGGTGAAAATTGCACGCTTCCGTGCAATTTTCAGGTAATAATCCAGGACCCGGCTGGGAGGGTCATGCAGGAAAGAAGGCCAACTATGGGGCAAGCGCGAAAGCCATGTCAGACGCTGGTGGGAACCATCGCAGCCGAAGTGCTGGACTATACGGCGGGAAAAGATATTGAGTTGGATGCCTGTTTGGTTGATGCCGATTGCATCGGATCTGCCGCACATGTCGTGATGCTGGCGCGCATGCCAGGGCATCCCAAACTGTTTCGTCCATCGGATCGAAAAACCATTGTGGGTGAACTGGTGCGCATCATGCGTGGGTTTCACGGAGGCAAGTTGACCATCCGGGTGGCGGATCAAGATGTCCATATGGCGGTGGAACGGATATTAACGGCAAACTTGGGAGATCTGGGGCGAAAGATTCATACCGGTCGCAGTCGGAATGATCAGGTGGCGGTTGATCTGCGCCTGTACGGCAAAGAGCAGTTGCTGAAAACCATGGAAGAGGCACTGGCTTTGGCGGACGTGCTGTTGAATTTGGGCAGAGCCCACGCGATGATTCCCATGGTGGGGCGAACCCATATGCAGCCGGCCATGCCGAGTTCGGTGGGGTTGTGGGCGTCCGCCTATGCCGAGAGCTTGCTGGAGGATATGGTCCTGCTGAGAAGCGCCTACGCGTTGAACGATCAATGCCCCTTGGGATCGGCGGCGGGATATGGCGTGCCCCTTCCGATCGACCGGCACTATGTGTCCCGGCTGCTGGGCTTCAGTCGCCCGCTGCATAACGTGTTCCATGCCGGTAATACGCGCGGCAAGATGGAAGCGATCATTCTATCGGCCTTGGCACAGGTCATGATTTCGCTTTCGCGGCTGGCCCAGGATATGATGTTGTTTACGATGCCGGAATTTCATTACATGTCTTTGCCGCCGGCCATGGGCACGGGAAGCAGTATCATGCCCCAGAAAAACAATCCCGATGTCCTGGAGCTGGTCAGAGCCCGCGCGGTAAAAGAAATATCACTGGCGTGCGAAGTGATGCAGCTGGTCCGCGGTTTGCCGGGAGGGTATAATCGTGATCTTCAGGAGGCCAAAGAGCCGTTGTTGAGCGGCTTCCACCTGGCAAGATCCAGTCTTCGGGTCATGGTGCCATTGATCCGCGGCCTGAAAGTGAATCGCGAGGCATTGCTGGCGGGTTTTAAGCCGGGCGTGTTTGCCGCTGATGCCGCCTTGGAACTGGTGGGTAAGGGAGTCTCGTTCCGTGATGCCTATCGTCACGTGAAGGAGCATCTCCGTGAATTGGATTGCATGGATCCCCATCAGGCTGTCGCGCGGAAACGTCATTTCGGCGCCACGGCGGGGTTGGATTTTCAACTGCTGGCAAACCGGATTGGCGCCGAACGTCGTTTTGTGCGGCAGGAAACCCGGCGCTATTACGGGGCGATCTCCCGGCTCCTGGGCGTGACGTATCCATTATAGACAATATGAGCCTGGCGATAGAGATTAAAAATCTGGTGGTCGAATATCCTTCGGGAAGAGGTGTGGTTCAAGCCGTCCGGGGCTTGAATCTATCCGTTCCGGAAGGACAGGTGTATGGATTTCTGGGACCCAATGGCGCCGGCAAGACCACCACCATGCATGTCCTGCTGGGGTTCATTGAGGCGCAAAGCGGGGAAGCCCGGATTTTTAATGAAAATGTCCGGCATTCGATTGCCCGCCAACGCATCGGCTATTTGCCGGAGCATCCGGACCTGTATCGTTTTCTGACCGGGCGCGAATTGCTGACCATGGCCGGCCGCTTGTTTCTCATGTCAGGGCGGGCCTTGAAACACCGGATCGAGGAATTGTTGGAAATGATGGGTCTGGCCCAGGCGGCGGACCGTAGGATTGCCACCTATTCCCGGGGGATGATGCAGCGCATTGGGCTGGCCCAAGCCCTGATTCACGATCCGGAATTGTTGATTCTCGATGAGCCGACCAGCGGGTTTGATCCATTGGGCCGGATTGAAATCCGCAAAATGATCGCTGGGTTGCGGGAACACGGAAAAACGGTTTTCTTTTCATCACATGAATTATCCGAAGTCGAGCGGATTTGTGATCAGGTGGGAATCCTTTCCGGGGGGCGTCTGGTTGCCGAGGGCGTTGTGTCGGAATTGGTAAAAGGCGGGGAAAGTCTGGAAAACTATTTCCTGAGAATCTTGTTATGAGTCGTCTTCTGACAATTGCCGGCGTGGTTTGGCTTGAGGTTTTGCGGCGGAAGGACGTGTATGTTCTGTTCATTCTGCTGGCGGCGTTTTTAATCATCCTGCTGACACTGGATGTGTTTGGCCTGGGGGGGCTGGTGGGTTATGTCAAGGAGATCGGGTTGCTCCTGGCCTGGCTCTTTTCCCTGATTCTGGCGGTGGCCGTCAGTGTTCGCCAGTTACCGCAGGAAGAGGAGCGGGGAACGATTTTCCCCCTGCTGGCCAAACCGGTCACCCGCGGCAATGTGATTCTAGGCAAATGGCTTGGTGTCTGGAGCATTATCTCATTGGCCACGATCATGTTTTATCTGCTTCTGGTGTGGATCGTACTCTGGCGGGGGGGGGGCTTCGGGGTTGCCATCCTGGGCCAGGCGATCGTTTTGCATCTGGGTTTATTGGGCATCATCACGGCGCTGGGGATTCTATTTTCAACGCGGTTGAATGGGGATGCGGCGGCCACGCTGACCCTGGTGGTCACTTTGGCGGCGTATCTGGTGCTGCCGCGAGTGCCGCACCTGATTATGAATGAGCAGGGCGTCCGCAGGACTTGCCTTTTGGCGCTGTATTATGCCCTGCCCCATCTGGAATTATTCGATTTGCGCCGACGCTTAGTCCATAACTGGGATCCTGTATCCGCCGTAACGTGGATCCAGATCGTGTTGTATGGCGTAATCCTGATGGCGATGTTTCTCCTGCTGGCCTGGATGGCATACCGCGGGAAACGATTTTCGCGAGGGGTGCTGGTATGAGTCGGAGCGCGCGAGGATCCGTTTGGGGTTTCAGGGTTTGGGCGATGTTGCTGGTCCTGGAAATCGCGGCCTTCTCGCTGGCCTGTCGCCTTGCGGACCCGGCGGATTCCGGAACGGCCGCGGGCAATTCGATAGTGGAGGCGGTCTTTGGCGACAGCCGGATCGCGATGAGTGACTCCTTTTATCAAGAAGCCGACACTTTTTTTCATAAGGGGGTTGGGCATTATCAGTCTAAAGCTTTTGTCGACGTGTTTGGAAAACTGGGACAAGACATTTCGCCGACCGGTCATGCCCATTTGACGGGTGAGAATATCACGGAGATTATGCCTTGGCTTTATTTTTCAACCCGCATGAATTCCCGGAATGTGACGGCCTATACGGTGACCGCGTTTTGGCTGGCGGGTGAAGCGGGGCGTCCGGACCTGGCGGAACAGGTGCTGGCGGACGCGCGCCGGGCCAATCCGCGGGATTACCGTGTCTATCTGGAAAGCGGGCGCTTGGCGATCAAGCAGGGAGACCTGGTCCGGGCGGCCCATTTCCTGGAGACTGGCTTGACTCTTTGGCCGGGGAAACAGGATCCGGAAGACCGGCAAAGCCAGCTGGACCGGGCGGAAATACGCACGTATCGGGGATTGTTGTATGAGTCTAACGGAGACCTGGTTCAAGCGCAGGAGATGTATCGCCCGGTCCTGCAGGCTTTTCCCGGTCGGCGCACCTTGAAAGAGCGGCTTGTGTTTCTTGAGACCCATGGCCGTTCCCCATCGCCTCCGCGCGAGTTGTGGAAAAACATGTTGTTTCGCCATGCTGAGGTCTGCGACAAGGAAGCCGAACAGCGACCCTGAATGCCGATGGCCCAGGCCTGGTGCTGGAGATTCCATGCTTGGCCGGGTCGTGTTTCTCGCTGAGTATAGGATGCTGAGGTTATGTATCTTAATTTTTTTGGATTTAAAGAAGCGCCGTTTAATATTACACCGGACCCGCGCTTTCTTTTCTTTTCCCTGCATCACCGCGAGGCGTTCGACCACATTGTTTACGGCATTGAAAAGCGCAAGGGGTTTATTGAATTGACCGGCGAGGTTGGCGCCGGTAAAACAACGATCTGCCGGGCCGTGCTTGCCAAGCTGTCGCCGAATATTAAAACAGCGCTGGTGCTGAATCCGACGCTGACGGAAACACAATTGCTGAGGGCGATTCTGAATGACTTTGGCCTGAGCGTGAGGGGACGAGACCGCCTGGCGTATATCGAAACGCTCAACCGGTTTCTTCTCGACCAACTGGGCCAGGGGAATAACGTAGCCTTGATTATTGATGAAGCTCAGGATCTGATTCCGGGAGTTTTGGAGCAAGTTCGACTATTATCCAACCTGGAGACGGATCAACACAAGCTTCTGCAGATTGTACTCTGTGGCCAACCCGAGTTGAAACAACGCCTGGGAGCGCCGGAATTACGTCAGCTTCGCCAGCGGATTACGGTAAGGTGTCATCTTTTTCCTTTGACAGAGGAAGAGATGAGACAATACATTAATTATCGCCTGAAGATGGCCGGATGGGAAGGGGGCGATTTGTTTCATCCCGACGCGATTCAGATTGTCTATCACTATGCCAAGGGTATTCCCCGTCTGGTTAATGCGGTGTGCGATGTTGCCCTGTTGGCCGGATACGTGGCGGGTTGCCGGCAGATCGACAGCCTCTGCATAAAAAAAGCAATTCAGCAGTTGGAGGGGACGTTATGAGTTTGATTCAGGAAGCCTTAAAACGACAGCAACAGGAGTTCGGAGGCGGAAAAACGCCAGAGGCGTCGCCGGTGGTGAATGCTGAACCTCCCGTTACTGAAACCATGCCGGTGATGGATACGCCGCTGTCTACGGCGGAAACGCAGGCGCCAGCCTTGCCGCCGCCGGTGTTTCCACCGCCTCCGCCGGTATCCCCAAGGTCGTTCAGGCCGGGGTTGAAAATCAGCGGGATTGTGGCAACGGGGCTTGTGATCCTGGTCGTGGGAGGGTTTATGGCGGCGAAATGGACATTGAAGATGGTCCGGAAAACAGCTATCCCGGTACTGGCCGCTCAACCCATGACGGTTTCTCCCGGGAGCGTCATGCCGCCGGCCAATGGAAAAGACTCGGAAAATTCCGCCCCGCAGACGGCTTCCGGGCCGAAACCTCCAGTATCCATACCGGCATTGCCGCCCGCTCGCTCATCGCAGATTTCCGTTTCATCGGAACCGCAGGTTTCAGATACCGTCGGTAGAACGGATGTCCTGCCGAGAGAGAAGGCGCCATTGGAAAAAGCGCCCACGGTTCCCCTTCAGTGGCCCACCTTGAAATTGACCGGGATATTGGCCAGTTTAAGCGCCGGCGAAGGTTCCGCCTGCATCAATAATCAAATAATTTCTATCGGTGGACAGATTGAAGATGTGACCTTGGTGGAGATTCGTTCGGACGGAGTGTTGCTCAAATACGGGGGCGAAACCAAGTTCCTGAAAATGGGCGGCATATTGTACTGAGGAATATCCGGAGACCCGGTCAACCGGTTTCCTCAGGCGGGTGGTGCCATTTTTTTATTTTATCGAGAGCGTCGTCAAAGTCTTCCGGCGTCACCAGGAAGCGGTGACAAGATTTTCCTGTCAAGTCCTCGATGTCTGTAGGAAGTTGGGTGTCGTAGGGGTTCAAAATACCAACCAGCGCATCCTCGCCCATCAGGTCGAAGATGATGGCTCCGCGCATGATCATAAATTCAACCGACAACAGCGTTGCAATATTGGGTTGAAGCTCGAAATTGGCGAGCGATATGATGGGCGTATTGCAGGTGGCTGCAACGAACGCGATAATTTCATTGATGGCGGGAAAAACACGATCATGCAGAACATGCAGAGTGGATACCGGCACTTCGCTTTTCTTGCTCGAATTTTCTGAGAGGTCATGCACGATGTTGGCGTATTCCTCCTGGGTCAACTTCTTGGCTTGCAGCAGGTTCCAGGCAAAGGATATTTCTCCGGCAATGTTGGCCGACCGTCGGGTCAGGGTGTTGGTATCATCGAGGACCACGGCCATGACCTTCTCCGGCTTTAGACTTTCGATGCGGGCCAGCATTTCCTTGACATGGGGATCGTTCGCATCGAACGATTGGATCTTTTTCCGAAGATCATACACCGCGTCTTCGTCGCCTTCGTCGATCAGGACCTGGGTCAGGCGGAGAACATAGTCCTTGGCCCGCGTGTGATCGCCCACCTTCTCATAGGCGTCAGCCAGCGTTTCCAGGGAGACGCGGTCGTTCGGCAGGGCTTCGAGAATTTTTTCAAATGCCGCGATGGCATTCCAGATCTCGGCCTCGGAGTCGGATGTCGGTTTGTGCGGTTGATCGGGCATAAAAATTACCATTGACAGAACCTGCGGAATGAGCAAAATGAAAACATATCATTCCGGTGCCCTGCCGAAAACTAATTTATTTTCAGTTATATTGGATACTATAAGGCGTGAGACGCAAAGAAGCAAGTCCGGATGATGGCTTGAATCGCGCTCAATCAGAACTGGTCAACGGGCTTGGCGTTTGGCATATTGCTGCTCCGGGAGGACGGTGTGATGGACAGGGAATCATTTAGCGGAAAAATTGCCTTAATCCTGTTGCGGCGCGGCATGATCAGCCAGCCGGTCCTGCAGGAGGCGCTTCAGGCCGTTAAGGCCGACGGGAAGCGTTTGGAAGAATACTTGATCGAAAAACAACTGGTCACCGATATCCACATGACCTTGGCCATGGCCGAGTATCTGGGCATGGCGCCGATTTCCCTGGCTCATTTCGTTCCCGATGACCCGTTGATCGAAATGATTCCGCGGGAAACCATCAATCGTTTCATGGCCATTCCCGTGGCGAAGCTTGGGAAGGTTCTGACCGTGGCCTTGAGCGATCCTTTCAACGTTGGAACGGTTGACGAGCTTCAAGCGCTGACGGGACTGAAAGTGATGCCGGTAGTTTCCTCGGAAAAAGAAGTCAAGGATATCGTGCAGAAGTTCTATGGACAGGCGTCGCCGGATCTGGAGGATATTTTTAAAAATGCGGCCGAAGACGAGGAGGTGGAGGTCGGCCACGAACAACATGAGGAAGTCAGCCTCGACGAAATGCTGGAAAGCACGGAAAGCGCCCCGGTGGTCCGGATCGTGAATTCCGTCATGGTCGAAGCGATGCGCCGGAAGGCCAGCGATATTCACATCGAGCCTATGGAAAAAGTCCTGCGCCTGCGATATCGCATTGACGGCGATCTGTATGAGGTGCCTAGCCCGCCCAAGAATCTGCAATCGGCGATTATTTCGCGAATCAAAATCATGTCGGGCATGGACATCGCGGAACGCCGTATTCCTCAGGATGGAAGGTTCAATGTCAAGGCGCTGGGCAAGGAAGTGGACGTCCGCGTGAGCCTGCTGCCCCTGATTCACGGTGAAAAAATCGTCATGCGGATCTTGGACAAGAGCAACTTGGCGCCCAGTTTGTCGGCGTTAGGACTGGACCCGAAGGCATACGACTCGTTGATTTATGCGATCAGCCAGCCGCATGGCATTATCCTGGTTACGGGACCGACCGGGAGCGGGAAAACCACGACGCTGTATTCCTGCTTGCAGGATCTCAATAAGCCGGATGTCAATATCGTGACGACGGAAGACCCGGTGGAATATCAGTTGGCGGGGATCACTCAAGTCCAGATCAATGATGATGTCGGACTGACCTTTGCCCGCGCCTTGCGCGCTATTGTGCGCCAGGATCCCGATATTGTCATGGTGGGTGAAATCCGCGATCAGGAAACTGCGGCCATTGCGGTGAAAGCTGCGCTGACGGGTCAACTCGTTCTAAGCACCCTGCATACCAACGATGCGGCCGGGGCCATAACCCGTTTACGGGATATGGGGGTGGAGGCCTTTCTGCTGGCGTCATCGGTGATCATGGCGCAGGCTCAGCGCTTGTATAAAAAATTGTGTACGGCCTGTCGCCGACCGCGCGAGTTACCGCTTGAATTTCTCAGGCTGAACAACCTGGACCCCAAGGATTTTCAAGGCGCCCAGCTATTTGAACCCGTAGGGTGTCCCAAGTGCGGCAATGCCGGGTTTAAGGGACGCAGTTCCTTAATGGAAATATTGATGGTGGATGAGGCCATTCGCCTGATGATTCTAAAAAGTGCCAGTACCGCGGAACTCGCAGAAAAAGCGAAGGCCAACGGGATGATGACGCTGAAAATGGTTGGACTTGAAAAGGTCAAAGAGGGTATTTCGAGTCTGGAAGAAATATTGAGCGTGACCGGCGGCGAATAAATTAAAATTCCAAGCTCCAAATTCCAAGAAAATAAAGGCAAAACCGCCAAATTATCAAGCGGATCGGGTGTTTTCCGTTTTTATGATTTTGTTGGTTTTCTTGGTCTGATTTGTTTGGAATTTGGATTTTCGGGTAGTCTTTGAAAACAAATAGCCGGGCACAATCTAAAAGGGTGGTGTGATGGACAGGGAATCATTTAGCGGAAAAATTGCCTTGATTCTTCTGCGGCGCGGTATGATCAGTCAGCCGGTCCTGCAGGAGGCGCTTCAGGCCGCTCAGGCCGACGCGAAGCGTTTGGAGGAATACCTGATCGAAAAACAGTTGGTCGCCGAAACCCACATGACGCTGGCGATCGCCGAATACCTGGGCATGTTGCCCATGTCTCTGGCTCATTTCACGCCCGACAGCCAGTTGCTGGAAATGATTCCGAAAGAAACCATCAACCGGTACATGATCATTCCCGTGGCGAAGGTCGGCAAGGTGCTGACCGTGGCCTTGAGCGATCCCTTTAACGTCGGAATAGTCGATGAGCTCCAGACTCTGACCGGGATGAAAGTGATGCCGGTCGTGTCTTCGGAGAAGGACGTGAAGGATATTTTACAGAAGTTTTATGAGCAGGCCTCTGAGGACCTGGCGGATATATTCAAAAGTGCCGAAAGCGATGATGTCGAAATCGGTCACGAGAAGCAGGAGGAAGTCAGCCTGGACGAGATGCTGGAAGGAACCGAAAGCGCACCGGTCATCCGGATCGTGAATTCCATTATTGTTGAAGCGTTGCGTCGGCGGGCCAGCGATATTCACATCCAGCCCATGGAAAAAACGTTGCGCTTGCGATACCGTATCGATGGCGATCTGTATGAGGTCCCCAGTCCGCCCAAGAATCTGCAGCCGGCGATCATTTCCCGGATCAAAATCATGTCGGACATGAACATCGCCGAACGTCGGATTCCTCAGGATGGACGGTTCAAGGTCAAGGCGCTGGGCAGGGAGGTGGATGTCCGTGTGAGCCTGCTCCCGATGATTTTTGGTGAAAAAATCGTCATGCGGATACTGGATAAAACCAACCTGGCGACCAGCCTGTCGGGACTGGGTCTGGATCAGAAAGCCTATGAGTCCTTGCTCTATGCGATTTGCCAGCCGCACGGCATTATCCTGATTACGGGTCCGACCTGTAGCGGGAAGACCACGACGCTGTATTCCTGCTTGCAGGATCTCAATAAGCCGGATGTTAATATCGTGACGACGGAGGACCCGGTGGAATATCAGTTGATGGGGATCAATCAGGTCCAGATCCGCGAGGACATCGGCCTGACTTTCGCCGGTGCCTTGCGTTCCATTCTGCGCCAGGATCCCGATATTGTCATGGTGGGTGAAATCCGCGATCAGGAAACTGCGGCCATCGCGGTGAAAGCCGCGCTGACGGGGCACCTCGTACTGAGCACCCTGCATACCAACGATGCGGCCGGCGCGATCACGCGCTTGCGGGACATGGGGGTGGAGCCGTTTTTGCTGGCATCCTCGGTGATCATGACCCAGGCCCAGCGCCTGTATAAGAAACTGTGCCCGGTCTGCCGCCGGCCTTGTAAACTTCCGCTCGAATTTCTCAGGCTGAACAACCTGGATCCAAAGTATTTTGAGGGCGTGCAGCTTTTTGAACCCGCGGGATGCCCGAAATGCGCTAATATCGGATTTAAGGGGCGGAACGCTCTGATGGAAATTTTATCAGTGGATGATGCGGTTCGACAGGTGATCCTGCGGAACGGCAGCGCCGCTGAACTGGTTGAAAAAGCAATTGCTAACGGCATGCTGACGCTTAGAATGGTAGGTTTGGAAAAAGTGAAAGAAGGCATTTCAAGTCTGGAAGAAGTGTTGAGTGTGACCGGTGGAGAATAGAGAAAGGAACTCCAGTCATGGTGGTTTTTAAAACAGGATCCACGTCCATGCCGTCGCCGGCACCGACAAAATCAGCTCCCTCTGCAACCGCGCCGCCCCCGATGCCACGGGGTGCGCCGTTGATGCGTCCGCCAACGCGTCCGGCGGTGGATAATCGCCCGGGAGCCAATGAGCACATCGCCGGCGCACGAAAAATACGCTCCAAGGAGCTCCCTGCTTTTTCACGACAACTGTCTGCCATGCTGCTGGCTGGTATGCCGTTGATCCAATCCCTGGATGCGCTGGAGGATCAGACCAGCGATAAAAATTTTAAAATCCTGGTTGTCGGACTGAAGAATCAACTGCAAGGGGGGGCCTCATTTTCCGAAGCTTTGAGCCATTATCCGACCATCTTTGACACCTTGTATATCAACATGATCAAAGCGGGGGAAAGCGGGGGGCAATTGGGCGAAACCGCCGCGCGTTTGGCCAGTTTTCTGGAGGATGCGGCCAAGTTGTCGCGGAAGGTCAAGTCGGCGATGAGCTATCCGGTGATTGTATTATGCATCGCCCTGGGGATTGCGGTGGGAATGATTCTTTTTATTGTGCCTGTCTTTTCCAGCATGTTTGCCGACTTTCACGCTAAGCTTCCTGGGCCGACCCAGTTTCTGGTCAACCTCAGCCTTGTCATGCGCAAGTATGGCATTATTGTGCTGGCGATTATTATCGTGGTCATTATTTTAATCCGAAAATGGAAAAAATCACCCGCGGGCGCCTATCAGTGTGCCAGCCTGATGCTGAAACTGCCGGTCATCGGTGAGTTGAATCGGAAAGTGGCCACGAGCCGGTTTGCCCGGACTTTTGCTCAACTGCTTCAAAGCGGTGTGCCGATCCTGAAGGCAATGGAAATCGTTTCGGGCGCCACCGGCAACAAGGTGTTTGAGCAAGTAGTTTTGGAAGCGCGTAATACCGTTGAAAAGGGAGAACCCCTGTCCGCCGCGCTGATCAAGCACCCGTGTTTTCCCCGGTTGCTCGTTCATATGATGGCGGCTGGAGAAAAAACTGGAAAAATTGACGAGATGATGCAGAATATCGCCGATTTTTATGACGATGAAATTGAAGCGATGCTTGACGGCCTTACCGCCTTAATTGAACCCGTACTGATGGTGTTTTTAGGCGTGGTGATCGGCGGTATCGTCATTTCCATGTTTCTCCCCATATTCAAGATGGGTGAAGTGGTTGGCGGCCGCTAATCAGGTAGGCGGAGGCCTGATTCTTGGTTTTCATGGCGCCGACATTGCGGTTATGTCGTGCTTGACAGGTTTTAGAATGCGAGAAAAAATTTGACAATCCAGCCGTCATTGAATACATTTTCATTAATTATTAAAAATTAAAAGTAAAAACAGACCCATGGCCAAAATCCTTCTAGTTGATGATGAACCCAGTATCCTCAGCGTCCTTAGTGTGCTGTTAAAAGCTGAGGGGTATGAGGTGGTTCCTGTCGACGGTGGCAAAAAAGCAGTGGAATTGATCAAATCCACGCCTTTTGATCTTATGATATCAGATATTCGCATGCGGCCGATCGATGGGATGGCCCTCCTTAAATTGGCTCGGGAACAACAGCCATCGATGTCCGTCTTGATGGTCACAGGCTATGGCTCCGTTGAAACGGCCGTTGAAGCGCTAAAAGACGGAGCCTTTGACTACATTACCAAGCCCTTCAGGGTGGATGAATTGCTGATTACCGTTCAAAGGGCGCTCGAGTATAACAAGGCTCTGACGGAAAATGTTCACCTGAAAGCCGAATTGGTCAGCCGATATCGCTTTGAGAACATCATTGCGGAAAGCCCTGCCATGCGTAATGTCTGTGAAATGATTGAGCGGGTCGCACCCACCGATGCGACCGTTCTCATTTATGGGGAAAGCGGAACCGGTAAAGAACTGGTGGCCAAGGCCATTCATGCATACAGCAACCGGAAAGCGAAAAACTTTCTACCGCTTAATTGCGCCGCCTTGCCGGAAGCTCTTTTGGAATCGGAGTTATTTGGTCATGTCAAGGGAGCTTTTACCGGAGCTTCATCCGATAAAGAAGGTCTGTTTGAAGTCGCGAATGGCGGGACGATCTTATTGGATGAAATCAGTTCCATGCCTCTCAACATCCAGGCCAAACTGTTACGCGTTCTTCAGGATAAAGAAATCCGGAGGGTAGGGGGCAACAGCAGTATTGCCGTCGATGTCCGGGTACTGGCCGCCACGAACAGCCGGCTGGAGACGCTCATTGAAAAGGGCGCCTTCCGCGAGGATCTTTATTATCGTCTGAGTGTGATTCCGCTTGAAATCAAGCCGTTACGCGAAAGGGCTGAAGATATATTGCCTTTTATTTATCATTTCCTGCGCCGAGAACTGGGCACCGAGAAGAAGGAGTTGCCGACCATTGATCCCGACGTTATTCAGATTCTTGAACATTATTCATGGCCTGGAAATGTGCGGGAACTGGAAAATGCCATCAAACATGCATTCACCTTTGCCAAGGATAATCTCATTAAGGTGGACTGCCTTCCTGCAAAAATCATAGCGAATGTCCAGGCGAATGAAATACCTATCCACCGGGACGACATGCGGGGAAAGTCGTTGAAGGCTTTTTTACGGATCAAGGAAAAAGAATATTTATCATTTATTCTCAAGAATTCTGATGGCGATAAGCAGAAAGCGGCAAAATCGTTAAAAATCAGCCTTGCCACCCTATACCGGAAGCTTCCTGAACCCAAGGAATGATGGAATCACAGTTTGATCAAATGTTCAAAATTGAGATATTTTAATTGTTTCTATTTTCAATGGAGTTACTTAGGACATTTTTATGATTTTATTATTATTTTCTATTTAGAGAATAATTCATGTTAAATCGTTAGTTGCAAGTATTTTATGATGACATTAGCATTCAGATTGAGCTTGAGAATTGGTTGTTATTAGATTATCACATTGTAATATATGAGAATTATGAAATAGTAATGTATATTTATGTCTTAGAGACGATATCCAAGGTGATCCGATGATTAAAGCGGAGTTAACGGTGTATATTAAATAGATAAATATTGGTTTTCTTTGTTTTTCAAAAGTTGGTATGGATGTTGCTCATATTATAGTAGTTGAAGAATCATTGTTTGACATGCAGGAAACGTGTTGGTTGGACATAGAATATAATGTCAAGGAAAGGAGGCGGAACATAACTATTAGGCATCGAGATTGAAAATAAATATGAGATAATTCAAAATTACACCCCGTGGTGTATTTTATAGGAGAGAATAAATGAAAAAAGGTTTTACACTGGTAGAAATTATGATCGTGGTGGCGATCATCGGTCTGTTGGCCGCCATTGCGATCCCGTCATTCATGAGGGCGCGGACGACATCCCAGGCGAATGCCTGCATCAACAATCTGCGCCAGATTGAATCGGCGAAAGATCAATATGCGTTGGAAGCCGGCCTGACTAATCTCGCGCTCATGGACACACATTGGGTTGATATTGGTCCCACCACGAACGTGGCGGGGGGATACATAAAGGCTTGGCCGCTGTGTCCGGCATCGACGAGTATCACGTCGAGAACGACGGCGTACCAAGCACTGACCGAATACGATTATACGATCAATCCTATCGGCAGTAACGCTGCGTGCCGCAGATTGCCTGATGCCACGCCGGCGCATAGACTGTAATTCGGTCATTTAGTGAAAGATATCAAGAGCCCCGGATTTGAAAGAATTCGGGGCTCTTTTTTATGCCGGGTGAAATCTGTATTGATGAAATGCGACCGTATCGGGATGATTCGAAGTGATGAGTTAAATGGGGGGCACGCCCAAGGAGAGTCGAACTCCTCTTCCCAGGATGAAAACCTGGTGTCCTGACCGATAGACGATGGGCGCAAATCAGAAGGCGAAACCATATCAAATAAAGGTTGGAACGCAATAGAAAAGAATAATAATTTGAGCTTGCGGTTCCGGCAGTGTTTTCTTATACATGTTTTGTGCGGTAAAAAACCATATGGAGTGCGGGAACCGAAGCTCCCGCTTTGCTTCGCGGTAGAAAAGTGGTAGCGCTGGCCTGCCCGCAATGCTATCCGTCGGCTGACGCATTGCAGGCGGGTTGACCTCGTTAAGGAGATTAGTCAGACCTGTAACTGGAGCGCCACCATAAGGGACAACCTGTGTGGGTTAATCACCTTGGATAGGAGTTTGGTGACCGCCGAAAAGCATGTCTACTTCGTCGTCGCAACAAAAGAGAGGCGGCGGCGATGAAGAGGTATCTGGGGGTTGATTTGCATCGGAACTGTTTTACGGTGCACACGCGGCAGGAAGACGGAAGCGGAGAAAGTCGGGAGTGGTCAATCCGGAGTCTGAAGGCGTTTGCCAAGGCGGTGACAGCGAACGACGCGGTGGCGGTGGAGGCCACGGGCAATGTGCGGTTGTTCTGCGAGGCGCTGAAGGGTCGCGGGTGCCGGATCGTTGTGGTGAACCCGCACCAGTTTCAGGTGATCAGCCGATCGGTGAAAAAGACCGATGAGCACGACGCAAAGGTGCTGGCGGAGTTTCTGGCCAAAGATATGTTGCCGGAGGTGCGGATGAAGGATGAGGCCCATGCACGTGTGGCGAGCCTGGCAAGCGAAAAGGGATTGGCCGGGGTTCTCGCCGCGCCGGTGTCGGAGCTGGAGCACTTAGAACTGGAAATCCTGGTTGGCGAGATTCGGCATCTGAATGAGAGCATCAAGAAGCTCGAAGGATTGCTGCATGGTCAAGGACCGAAACTGCCAGGCTGGGAGAACCTGACCAGTATCAAGGGGATTGGAGACACCGGGGCGAGTATCCTGCTTTCCACAATCGGCAAGATTGAAGATTTTGCCGATGAGGGAAAACTGGCGGCGTACTTCGGCATCGTCCCGCGAGTGAGTAACTCCAATGAGACGGAACGTAGCGGACGGATCACCAAACGCGGATGCAAACTGGGACGGACGACCTTGGTACAATGTGCGCTGATCGCGGCGCGCGTGTCCGCCTGCTGCGGGGAGCGATTGACGCGCTCCTCGCAGGCAGCTGGCGCGTCAATGATTTATCCCGGCGTAGCTCTGAGCGAAACCGGATGTTGGTGTGGGGCGAATTTGGTTTCCGCCAGTGGCGGATTCGCAAAAGCAAGGCAAGTCCGGATCATATATTCCGGCGTCGCACGAAGCGCTATCCTCGCGGATGCGCGAGGGCGACAACGGGATAGATGGGCTGGAATCGCCGCCGCGTTTTGCGAACCAAATGTGTGCCACGAAGATCAAGACCGAAAGGAGGAGATCGCAACTGCGCAGCAGATGAGAGAAAGCAAAGACCTCTCGGAGCCGCCTTGCAGGAGGAGGCTTCAAACCGCCCTGAGTTGCTTTGATAAAGAGTCAAGG
>JAHIJO010000217.1 GCA_018898455.1 Verrucomicrobiota bacterium
TGCCAAATCATTTTCCGGAAAGACAAATAGACGATGAGCGGCGACAGGAGGAGTTGGATTACTGTAACCCGCTATGGGACAGGCTGTTGATCGAATCGCTGATCCGCGCCTGAAAAAGCGCGGATCAGGAAGTCTGAAGTTTCAGTATAGTGTCGTTTCCATTGTTTGGTTTCATAAGGGTTGCCGGACGCCATGTATAAACAGGTTTCATCGCAAATTGATTTTCCCGCCCTGGAGCGGGAATTGCTGGATAACTGGCAGCAAGGCCAGGTCTTTGAAAAATCGGTGCGGCTGTCCGACCGGGAGATGGTGTTCTACGATGGGCCGCCATTTCCAACCGGTGCGCCGCATTTCGGCACTATATTTGTTTCGATTCTCAAGGATACCCTCGCGCGTTTTTTCACGATGGCGGGATTTTCCGTGCCGCGCCGGTGGGGCTGGGACTGCCATGGCTTGCCCATCGAAAATGCCGTGGAGAAAATGCTGGGCATCGAGAATAAGACGGATATCGAGAAGAAGCTGGGGGTTCCTGCCTTCAACCGGGAATGCCGTAAACTGGTGTCCGACTGCAACACAGCCTGGGAGGCCTATGTCCGGAAAGTCGGCCGCTGGGTGGATTATCAGAACGCCTACCGTACGCTGGATCTTTCCTACATGGAATCCGTGTTGTGGGTGTTCCAGCAATGTTATGACAAAGGTCTGATTTACAAAGACTATCGGGTCACGCCGTATTGCTACCATTGTGAAACCTCGTTGTCGTTTTCAGATATCCGCTTGGACGATTCGACCCGGCCGCGTCAGGATCCGGAAGTGATTGTCAAGTTCAAGGCCCGGGATGATATTGACGGGAAACCCACCTATTACCTGGCCTGGACCACGACTCCCTGGACACTTATTTCCAACCTGGCGCTGGCCGTCGGGGCGGATTATCGCTACGTTGCTTTCGAACACGATGGCGCCGTCTTCATTATGGGCGAGGCGCTCCTGCCCAAATGGAAGGGACTGTTCGGGGAAAAGCCCGTCATTCTGAAAACTTGGGCGGGCCGCGATCTTGTCGACCGCCATTATGAGCCCCTGTTCCCGTATTTCAAAAACCTTGCTGACCAGGGCTATTTCCGGATCCTGGCGGGCGATTTTGTGACGCTGGATGACGGTGTGGGCATTGTGCATTGTGCTCCGGCGTTTGGCGAAGATGACTACTGGATGTGCAAGCGCCACGGCCTGGGTGTGAAAAACCCGGTGGATACCAGGGGGTGTTTTACTGTGGAAATTCCGGAGCTTGCCGGCCTCAACGTCCATGACAAGGAGTGCACGAAGAAAATACTCCATCATCTGAAAGATCAGCATGCGCTGCTCCTGCACCGGACCCTGGAGCATAATTATCCGCATTGCTGGCGCTGTCACACGCCGATCATTTACCGGGCCATGGATGCGTGGTATTTCGCGGTGGAAAAAATCAAGGACCGCCTGCTGGCCCGCAACGAGGACATCAACTGGGTGCCTGAGCATGTCAAGCATGGGCGATTCGGGAAATGGCTGGAAGGCGCCCGGGACTGGAATATCTCGCGGTCCCGCTATTGGGGCACCCCCATCCCGGTCTGGGAATGCGAGCAGCCGGGATGCGGCAGGCGGCGCGTGATCGGTTCCCTGGCGGAAATGGCCGAAGCCGCCGGCCATTCCCTGACGGACCTGCACAAGGAATTTCTGGACGAGATCACGCTGACCTGCGCCTCCTGCGGCGGCCGCATGCGGCGCGTGCCGGAAGTGCTCGATTGCTGGTTCGAATCCGCCTCGATGCCGTTCGGGCAGTGCCATTATCCGTTTGAAAACAAGCAGTGGTTTGAAACGCATTTTCCAGCCGATTTCATCGTGGAGTATCCCGGCCAGATTCGCGGCTGGTTTTATTATCTGCACGTCCTGGCAGTGGCCCTGCTGGATCGGGCTTCCTTCAAGAACTGCCTGGTTCACGGCACGCTTCTGGCCGAGGATGGCGGGAAGATATCCAAGTCGAAAAAGAATTTCACCGACCCCATGGAATTGATTGACCGGTACGGCGCCGACGCCTTGCGCCTGTACCTGCTCAATTCGTCGGCGGTCGTCATGGAAGATTTGAATTTCAAGGATGCGGGCGTCCGGGACCAGATCAAGCAGGTACTCCTCCCGCTTTGGAATTCCTACTCGTTTTTCGTGACCTATGCCAATTTGGACGGATACCGGGGGGATGCGTCTAAAACTCCGCAGTCGCCGCATCCGCTTGACCGCTGGATCCTGGCCGTCCTCTGCCAGACCGAAAAGAAGGTGTCCTGCGCGTTTCATACTTTTTACCTGAATCATAGCGTCGGGCCCGTGGTCGAGTTTATTGAGGCTATGACCAACTGGTACATCCGTCAGTCGCGCGCGCGGTTCTGGGGGGGAGGGTTGACCGAAGATAAGCGTCGGGCCTATGACACTCTTTATTACGTGTTGATCACCCTGGTCAAGCTGCTGGCGCCGTCTGTCCCTTTTATTTCGGACTGGATCTATCGCCAACTGACCGGTGAAGAATCCGTGCACCTTGCCCGTTGGCCGGTAGTGCCCGAAATTTATCGGAATGATGCGTTGATCGAGGAGAATCGATGGGCACAAACGGTTGTTTCCCTTGGATTGGCCCTGCGTCAGCGGGCGGGCATCAGGGTGCGCCAGCCGCTACCGGGCATTCAGGTGGCCTTGCCGCCCTCGGCGTCCCGTCATTTACTCGATCCACAGATCCCGGTCCTGATGAATGAGTTAAACGTCAAGGCCGTGAAGTTCATTGACGACCCGTCCTCGTTGGCCACTCTTCGCGTTATGCCCAATGCCAGGGTGTTGGGGCCCAAGTGGGGGCGCGATGTGCAAACCATCATCAAGGCGGCCAAGGCGGGGCAGGTGCGGGAAGCCGGGAACCAGGTCGTGGTCTTCGAAGGAACCCGGGAGTGGACACTCGATCGGCTGGATATCACCCTCAGTTACCAGGGCAAGGCGGGCGCGGAGGTTCTGTGTGACAAGGGCATTCTCGTGGCGTTGGACAAGACGGTAACCCCTGAACTCCGTGAAGAAGGCGTGGCCAATGAATTGAACCGTGTTATCCAGGACCTGCGTAAAAAAGCCGGTTATGCCGTCAGTGATCGTATTTTGCTTCTTATTGATGGCGAGTTGAGCCCGGCTTGGAAAGAGCATCTCGCAAACCTGGCGCTGGCGGAACTGGTTGCCATTGCGCCGTCAGAAGTCGACACCGAAGCGGAAGAAACCATTGAGGGCCGTGCTTTCAGCATCCGGATCAGAAAAAAACCTGATTCCCATCCTGTCTCTGTCATCTGAGTGTCGTGCCGACTGCGTAGTGCGCATGTTAATTGTTTTGATAATCATGAAATATGGATTAAACTATCAATAAATATTATGTGGATGATGAAAGGCGTTGATATGAAGACCCTGAAAAACGCGGTAAAACAGGTATGGTCATGCTGTTGGCGGCCGGTCCAGCGTGGGCCGGATTGCCATATTGGTCGGAAGTAGTGAGTTTGCCGATGTCGCGTTCGGAAATGGCGGCGGGGATCCTGAACGGAGCAGTCTATGCGGTGGGCGGCAACTCTAATTATGAGTCGGCCGTATATCAGATGTCCTCCGGCACCTTTGCCGTCAAGCTATCCGCCATGGGCTATACCGCAGCACCCCTGCCGTTGACTCAATAAATTCTGTGAAGCAAAATCTGTGCTTGTAGAGTTGACACTGCTGAGAAGAACTGGTAACTTTCCCGTTTCATTTGAATTGCGCTCATGCGCAAACCAAAAAGAGTGGATGAACTAAGGGCTTATTGCCCGAAAACTGCAGGATGAAAACGTATTTCTTTTGAGGTGTATTATGGTGAAAAAGAAAAAGGTAGCCGCCGCCTCAAAAAAGAGGCTGGTAAAAAAACATGTGCCGGTCCGTGCGGCGGATTCGCAATCAACTGCCAGGTCCAAGGGCGCCAAGGTCAACAAAATGAAGGCGGGGCTACTGCTTGGGGCGCCTATGAAAATCAAGATTCCGAAGAAACATCGTCCGATTTATGATGCCTTGGGGCGCCTGCGTGATCGCATTAACCGACAGATCAATTTCCTGGCGACGGATAATCTGAAGCGCAAGCAAGATGACGCCGAAGTGGATTTTCGTTCGGAAGAGCAGGGGACGGATAATTTTGACCGCGATTTTGCCCTCAACCGTGTGAGTCTGGATCAGGACATTATTTTCGAAATCGACGAGGCATTGAACCGGATTCAGATGGGGACCTATGGCGTTTGCGAAAGCTGTGGACGCTCGATTGAACGTGCCCGGATGTCCGCCTTGCCGTATTCCCGCATGTGCGTGGTATGTCAATCGAAATCGGAAACCGGCCGCAAGCATCATCACTCCTTTGAAGCCACAGCTCTCTTCCCCAACGCTGATAAAGTTGCTGCGGAAGCAAACGGTGATGAAGAATAGCCCCTGACACTTTCATCGCGCCGGAATCCAGGCCTGTCTTCTGTCATTGATGAAGTGGTCAGGCGCGTGCATCTTGCCATTCTTTAACAGTCTGCCTGTTGGTGCGGTCGCCGAGGTCTCCATATGATTGCTGTGATTATTGGATTTATCATCGTGTTGCTGGATCAGGCTGCAAAGGTTGCTATCCGGCAGACCCTGATGCTGGGGGAGTCGCGCCCGGTCATTGAGGGGTATTTCAATCTGACTTACCTGAGAAATACCGGCGCCGTCTGGGGCATATTCCAGTACCAGAACGAATGGCTGATACTCTTGTCGTTGCTGGTCTTGTTGCTGATAGTTGTTTTCTATCGCTGGTTGGTGGATCAGCGCGGAGTGCATCGCCTGGCCATGGGATTCATGATCGGAGGAATTGTCGGCAACCTGATTGACCGGATCAAGCTGGGATGGGTGACCGACTTTCTGGACTTTTACTGGCAGACCAGCCATTGGCCTTCATTCAATATCGCGGATTCCGCCATTTGCGTGGGTGTGGTTATTTATCTTGCGTCTTCATTTTGGCTGTCTTCCCCCGTTTCCGGTGAACCGGAAAAAAAGCGGCAACAGGATGCAGTCCCCTCAACAACAGACTAAATCCACGGGGTTTTTCCTGGTCGGTCCGACTGCCGTGGGAAAAACGGCCGTGGCTCACTGGATTGCCGAACGCCACGGTTTCGATATTCTTTCGGCCGATTCCATGCTGGTGTATCGCGGGATGGATATCGGCACGGCCAAACCCACCCCTGAAGAACGGCGTCTCGTTCGATATCACGGCCTGGATCTGGTGCTGTTCCGGGAACCCTTCAGCGTGGGGGAGTATCGCGCGGCGGCGCTTCAGGCGATCCGCGAAACAGGCGCCGCCGGCCGCCGCCTGATAGTGACCGGCGGAACCGGACTTTATGTCAAATGCCTTACTGATGGCTTGATGGCACGACCTCCGCGCAATGACAACATTCGGGCCCAGGCTGAGTGCCTGCTGACGGAGCGGGGTGTTGAAGCCTTGCAGGAATGGCTGAGGTGTCGGGATCCGGCGCGTTATCAATCCCTTTCGGATCCGCGCAATCCGCGGCGCCTGATCCGGGCCATCGAAGCGGCAGAATCGGGAGAGACGGTTGCCGGCACACCATGGAATGCTCCTCGAACAGGACCTCGTATTCCCGGCTTGATGTTGCCCCCGGATACGCTTTATGATCTTATCGAAAAGCGGGTGCATCGGATGTATGCCGCCGGCCTGATTGAGGAAGTCCAACACCTGATGGCGCAAGGGTTGGCATCGGCGCCGACGGCATCAAAAGCCATCGGTTATGCCGAGGCGATGGTCTATCTTAACGGCCGGCGCACACGGGATGAAGCCTTCGCCGAAACCGTGCTCCGGACCCGGCGCCTGGCCAAGCGGCAGATGACATGGTTTCGCCATCAAGCAAACGTGGACTGGCTGGAGATCGATGCTTCGATGCCGGTGGCCGCGCGCGCGCGCAAGGTTCTCGATTATTGGGAAGCCCGTGGTCCGACACCCATTGCCGGAGTATGACCTAATTGATGAAAACACCGGATGCAAGCAATCAGAATCAATCATCTCCGGCCTCCGGGGAGTCGGTGAGCTACCGGGTGCTGGATATGCCGGCGCGTCAGCGGCCACGGGAACTGGTTGCCCGGTTCGGGGTCGAATCGGTGCCGGACGAGACCTTGCTGGCCATCATTCTCCGAATCGGCGTGCGTGGTGTCAACGTGATGGAATTGTCACGCCGGCTTCTGAATCACTATGGATCCCTGTCGGCCCTGGCCCGGGCATCCGTCGATGACCTGGTCCAGATGCGCGGTATGGGGAAAATCAAGGCCCAGGTTCTCAAGGCGGCGCTGGAACTGGCTAAGCGGTTGACGGAAGAATCCGTGATGGAACAGCCGGTGGTGAGAACGCCGGCCGATGCCGCCGGGCTGTTGAGGGAATCGGCCCGAACGCTGGAATCCGAAGTCTTCTGGGTTCTTTTATTGAATGCCAAAAACCGGATCCAGGGGGCGCCGCTGGAAATCACGCGGGGGTTGCTGGATGCCAGTCTTGCCCATCCCCGTGAAATATTCCGGGACGCGGTTCGGACAGCAAGCGCCGCCCTGGTCATGGTGCATAATCATCCCTCCGGCGATCCGGCCCCATCGCCGGAAGATATCCGGCTCACGAAACAACTGGTTCAGTCAGGCCGCGTAATTGATATCCGGGTGCTGGATCACGTGATTATCGGCAAAGCGTCCCCGGCGCGGGATAAGGATTATTTCAGCATGCGGGAATCGGGAATGGTTGACTTCAGTTAAGCGCTTCATGTTGACATTCTAGTATTTGATCAAGGGGCTTAGCGCCTATTCCGTGAGCCTTTGGAGTAATTTCCGGCGTGCGGCACGGAAGACGGTCGTCTCTTTTGTGTAGTCATCGAAACCCCGGATGACCGACCGCACCAGGGATGATGCCTGTTTCGGGTGTTTCTGTTCCAGAAGACGCAGAAGTTCCAGATCCTCGATCCCCTCCCGCTGGGATTCGAAGCGGACGCTCGACCACGGACCATCATCGCCCGGATAAACCACATGCGTATCGCCGGCGGGAAGACTGTTGGAACCGCCGCCCCAGTTTGGAATAACGCTCATCTCGAATGGGTTCTGATTCTCACGGTACATGTTCAACCCCCAGTGCAGGAAGCCGTCCAGATGGAAGAGGGCGGCGCCCCATCCAAGCAGGGCAGGGCGGAGAAGTTCCATGTCGAGCAGGCGGTTGAGCCACGGGCCGCCGGGGAAACAACAGGTGTAGAACCAAAGGCGATCACCCACGGTTCGCATGGCGTCGAAACGGTCGCGGTCTTTCTGATAGTGCTGGCACTGGGGGCACCAGATGTTCACGGAGCCGGCCAGAGCAGGATCCATCAAGGCATCCAGGATCGGAATACCCGGCATATATTTGCGCACCATGCCGACGAAAATCCGATAGTCATTCGCATTTTCCTTGATTGGCTCGTCCGTCACATGCTGGAGGTAGCGTCCACGCCATCCGTTCGTTTCAATCTCGGCCATGAGCTGGCGGGCCGCACTTGAGATGTCGGCATTACCTTCCACCGACGTGGCGAGATGTTTAGTCAGCGAGACGTTGAAGGTTGGGCAGGTCCATTCGGACGTTGAGCGCCCGCCGAAGTGGCCGCCCTCAATATAATACAGGCCGGCATTGGTGAAGGTTTTCACGATCCGTCGCAGGCGTTCCCGGTTCAACACCAAGCCGGTCTTCCCGGACGTAAAGACGTCTCCGAACGTGAACCAAAATGTGTTCTGCCGGTTGTGAGCCATGAGTCGTGCGTACTGACAAATCATGGCCCAGTGCCCTTCACTCCACGGCTTGAGGCGATGGCGCGTGGCCATGTTTCCGAAACGGAACCAGTTTGTGAAAGGCCAACTGTTACGACCAATAGGCGGAATGACAGCCTTGGACACCGTGACGGCGAGTTTCAGCTCATGTGTTTCTTTCCCATGGGTGACAGAGAGGCGGTACTCCCGTTTGCCGGGCTTGGTATCTTCGGCGACCGGAATGTGGACGAGCACGGCCTCCGTGGAGGTTTTGACCTTGAATGACGTGCCAATGGGTTGCATGGCGTCGTATACCCGGAAGGGGGCGCGCCGGGTCACAAACTTGTTGCGTTCTCCTTCCTGTTCCGTAAATCCGACCGGTCCGGTATTGCGCTCAACGGGCACATCGATCAATCTGAAGAATTGAGCCCGGCCTCCGGTTTTGGAAAGGGCTGCAAGCCGGACCTGTGTTCCCGGTTTGGCCTCCTTCATCAGAATGGTAACCGCCGCGGTTCCACCGCGGGCCACGTCGATCTCGTGGTAAAGGCACGGATCACAGTCAACCTTCGAATCCGGATAGACCCAAATCAGCGAATCGATCAGACGGCAACGCATATTCGTCTCCTCCTTTTACAATGCCCCCAATCATCAACCAAATAATTTGTCCAACACCCCATTTTCAAGGCTCTCCGATCAAATCTTGAACCACCTTCAGCAGGGTTTCATCGTGAAAACTGCTCTTGGTCAGGTAGTAATTGGCGCCTGCTTCCAGCCCTGCCAGCCGATCCTCTTCCCGGTCCTTGTAGGAAACGATCATCACCGGCAGTTGGGAAAGATGCGGCGATTGCTTGATGCGCCGGACCAGCTCGATGCCGTTCATCCGCGGCATGTCGATATCGGAAATCACCAGGTCCGCTTTGCCGGTCTGCAAAGTATTCCATCCGTCCATCCCGTCCACGGCCACCGACACCTCGTAACCGCGATGTTCCAGCAGCTTGCGCTCCACCTCGCGGACCGTCAGCGAATCGTCCACGACCAGGACATGTTTCCTGGCTGCAACCCGCGCCTCGGTTCCACCTCCAACCCGGGCCAGTTTTCCGTGGGTCAACAGCTTGTCAATGGAACGCACCATATCGTCAACGTCCAGAATCAGGATGGGCGTACCATCGTCCATGATGGCGCCGGCGCCGACATTGGGAATTTTTCCCAGGCGCTGATCGAGCGGCAGGACTACGAGTTCCCGCTGGCCGACAAACCGGTCCACCACCAGCCCGTACCGGTTCATGCGATCGCTGATCACCATGATCGCCAGCCGGGCGGTCGCAGTTCCACTGCCGGGCAACTGAAGAACCTGCCGACCATGAATAATGCCCACGGGCTCCTTGTCCATCAGGCAAAACTGCCGGTCTTCCAGTATCTGCAGATCTGCGGGCGCCAGATGAAACAGTCGGTCTACGCGGGCGAGCGATATGGCGTAGAGCTCCCCGTCGATATCCACCAGCAACGCGCGCAAAACGGAGAGGGTCAACGGTAATTGCAGATAAAACGTGGTGCCGGCGCCCGCCTGTGATTCCACGCGGACCGAACCGCCGACCTGGTTAACCATATTCTGGACCACGTCCAGACCGACTCCCCGCCCGGAAAGTTCGGTCACCTTTTCGGAGGTGGAAAACCCGGGTAAAAAGAGAAAATCGATCAATTCCGGCTGGGTGAGATTATCCGCCATTTCCTGGGTCACGTAGTTCTTTGCGACCACTTGCCGGCGCAAACTTTCCGGATCAATGCCGCGGCCGTCATCTTTGACCAGGATCTGGAGCATGCCGCCGCCATGCCGGGCTTCGACAACCAGGGTGCCATCCGCCGGTTTGCCGCTTTGGCTTCGCTCCTGGGGCAACTCCATCCCGTGATCTACGGCATTGCGCAATAGATGGGTCAGGGGCGCTTCCAGCATTTCCAGGATATCCCGATCCACGCGCGTTTCTTCGCCCTCAATATGAAAATTCACCTGTTTACCCTGTTGGCGCGCCAAATCACGGACCATTCGGGGGAAGCCGTGGACGCCATCGGTAAAGGGACGCATGCGGCTGGCAATCACCTCGTCATACAGACGATTCGACAAATATTCCATGCGCTGGGCATACAGGCCCAATTGTTCGATCTGTTTTGCAATCAGCAGGCTCACCTGGTTGGATTGGCCCAGGGATTCGTTCAATTTCAACCGAATCTCTTCCGTGCTTCCTTCCGACGCCTGGGACTGCGCTACGTTTTCGAGCGTAGCGTGAAGATCCTGCTGGGCTGTTTTTATGCGCAGAAACGCCGAGGAAAACGCCGGCAGGGACTTGGCCTGAACCAGGCTTTCCCCGGCCAACCCCATCAACCGGTTGAGACTTGCCGCCTGGACACGGACAAAACTATCGTCGGTCTTTTCATGGTCCGACGCGGCCGCCGTTGCCAGAGTCGTGGATTTCTGCTCCGGCGTCGGTGGAGCGGCAGAACCCGCGGGTTGCGGCACGGGTGGCGCGGCCGACGCGCTCTGCCCGCCTTCCAGGATCGCCCGCAGTTCCCGCGTGACCTCCTGGATTGTCGCCATGGATTGTTCCAGCTGGGCTGGAATCGCGGAGGGTTCGAAAGTCGCGAGATGCTTATACACGTCATTGCCGCGCAGGAGCAGATCAATATGCTCGGAGATCAGTTTCAACTTGCCATGCTGGGCCGCGCTCAAAACGTCTTCCATGGCATGGGCCAGAGTAACACCGCGATCCAGTCCCACAATCCGGGCCGCGCCTTTAATGGAATGGGCGGCCCTCATCAGCGGCTCAATGCGCGTTGGTGTCGGATCAGCTTCCACTTTAACCAGATCCGTCTCCAGCACCCGGGAATGATTTTCCACCTCGATGCGAAACAAATCCATCAGGGAGAGATCCGGAGCAGGATTGTCATGAGTCGAATTCAATGAGTCAGGCTCCCATGAAATGTTGTAAACAACTTCTGGTCGTCCAAAAGGCCCACCATCCTGTTTTCCCATGGAAACACATGCATTGTCAGGGCGGTCAGCGACTTGCTGACGGTCTCAGGCGGTTTCTGCATCTGATTCGGCAATACGCGTATCACACCGAGCACCTCATCAACCGGAAAAACAAAACGCGCGCCTTCCCTGGTTATCACCATTAGACGACGATAACATTGGTGACCATCATGCTTGCCGCTGGGATCTGCGGCGGAAATCCCCATCAGTTCGGCGGCGGATATGCACGGAAGGAGAACACCGTCAACATTGACAACCCCCCGGAACACATGGTTGGTGCGAAATGGAACCCGGTGAATCGGTCGCATTTCCAGCGCCTTGAGAAACGCCACGGTCTTCAGCGCGAGGAACTCATCGTTCAGCCGAAAGACCACGGCGGAAACGGCCCCCGGGCTTTCGGCCTTCTTGATGCCGGCGAGCATTATCGCCCATTCCTCTTGAAATCCGGCGGGAATGTTCCGATCAAACAGACTACGGCCGGCCCGCGCATATTCGGGACAATTCCGGCAATGCCCGAACTCGGCCAGCCGCGGGCAGGAGGCGTCACCGGCGACACCTTTTTCCTTCCAGCAGGTCAACGCAGGCTGATTTTCTGTTGAAGTCATGATTCTTCCGCTTGATCGTTCCGGTCCCAAAATAGGCGCATCCTCAATGCCACGCGCTTTTCTTGTTATTTATGGCGGTTTCTGATGGTTAAGGTTGAACTAGACTGTCGTCAGGCCGACTGTGTCACTGCCATTTCAATCCGTCGGGCGCGCGCCCTGATCAGCGCGGCCCTGGCGGCGTTTCCCCGGCGCTCATAGCACAGGCTCAGATGCACCAACGCTTCCACGCAACGAGGGTCCAGGTAGAGCGCTTTTAAATAACCGGCTTCGGCATCATCCAGGCGATCGGATGCTTGATGGATAAGGCCAAGCAGACAATAGGCTTCCGCGCTCGGCGGATGGTCTTTCAGAAACTGTTCGCAACGCGCACGAGCCTGGATCAAAGCGCCTTGATTGGCTAGGTCCCGAATGGCATTCAAATCATTCGGTGGCGTGTTTCGATCCGGCTCGACTTTTGGAACAGGCACGGCTGACGTCGCCAGCGAAAGAGGCGCTAAGCACGCGGGCGGCCTGGGTGCCGCCGGGTACGTTGCAACCTTCGCAATCCGATGACGTGTGGATTTATTTTCCGCGGGCCCGCTCCGGGTGCAAGCGAAAGACCTGGCATGGTGCACGGGCGTGTATTTGGCCTGCTGGAAGAACGTGAGTTCCGAATGGCCGGTAATCAGGAGGCCATGCGGAACAATCCATCGATTCAAAGCCTCCAGAAAAAGAACTCGCGCCGGCTCCGTCAGATAAATGACCAGATTGCGGCAAAATACGATATGATAGGGATCCTGGGCCGCCAAAAAAACAGGATGCACAAGATTATCCGTTTGAAAATTAACCAACCGTACCACGCGTTCATCCAGGGCATAACCATCGGGTATTCGGTGGAAATACCGATCGATGCACCCCGGATCATGTCCCCGGAAGGCCCGCTCGTGATATATTGCCCGGCGCCCCGTCTCAATAGCGCGCCGGCTGATGTCCACCGCATCGATATGAAACTGCTCGGGCGTCAGGCCCGCCTCCAGAAGCGTCATGGCAATGGAATAGGGCTCCTCCCCGGTGGAGCAAGGCGCTGACAACACCCGCAGCCGCCGGTTAGGATGCGACGCCGGCCACGCCGATTGAACATGGTGTTTCAGGAACACAAACGGTTCGCGGTCGCGGAAAAACCACGTTTCCGCAACCACCAGGGCATCGATCAGGGCCTGTAGTTCCGACGCCGACGATTGCAGGCGCTCCAGATAGTCGGCCGGGTCGGCAAGGCCTGCCTGCTCCATTGCGGCCGCCACGGCGCGTTCAATGTTCCGGGGACCCAGCGACTCGGGATTGAGCCCCGTACGCTCCAATATCCATTGTGCGATTACCGCGCTAGTCATGATTCGATTCCTTCGCCAATGCAAACAAGGTTGCCTTCAGTGATTCGGGAATCACGGCGGCCGGATCAATGCGCTGAACCATCGCGTATTGATCCAGCATGATTTTACCCAGATATGGCGCCCCGGGCACAGCCACGCCGGATACCTGCAGATCCTGTTCCCGGTACCGAATCGTTTCCGTGACGCGCTCGGCCATGAACCCGAGAATGCGCGGTGCCGGGGAATCCTCCGGCGACACATCCACGAGAACAATGCGCGTACTTAATCGGGCACGGGAGGGCGTTCCGGTCAGGAGCGCCGAAAGATCCATAACCGGGACAATGGTCCCGCGGTAATTCAGCAGGCCGGCCATGCCTTCCGGCGCATGGGGCACATGCTTCAAAGAAGCCAAAGGCACAACCTCGATGATCCGGGAGGCATCAAGGCCGTACCGGTCTTCCCCACTCTGGAAAATCAGCAGCAGCATGAGTCCTTGTGTGTAAAATTACCAGTGCTGTGTTTTATAATTGACTTTCCTTATGAGCGAGTATTTTTGAGGCAGAGCCGGGTTGATCCCGGCTACCTGTCCTGCGTAGCCTTGGCAAAGCGGGATCGCTGACGTAAAGCCGGCGCTACCAACCTCATAAGACGCAAAATGATAAATATCCGCGTGAAACACGACACTAAGCCCTAACGGAAAAACGCGCCACCTCGCTTTGCAGTCCGCATACGGCGTCGCTCATCTGTTCGGTGACTTTCTTAAATTCCGAAAGAGCGTCATGGGTCAGGCGCGCTGTTTCACCCAACTGTTCCATGGCCTCGTTGATCTGCCGGGCACCCTGGGATTGCGTCTGCATGCTCTCATTGACCGTCTCGAATCGGGCGCTCAACTGCTGCGTCTGATCGATGATGCGGCTCAAGTCGTCGCTGAGCTTGACGATCTTCTCCGAGCTGATCTGCGCCTGGGAGGTATAATTCCCCACAGCAGCCACCCCCTCCGAGACCGCCGTGCGCATCTCGGCCACCATGTTCTCAATATCCAGCGCGGCGACCGCGGTTTGATCCGCAAGGCGCCGGATCTCGCTGGCCACCACCGAAAAACCCAACCCGTACTCTCCCGCTTTGTCCGCCTCAATGGAGGCGTTAAGCGAAAGTAGATTGGTCTGATTGGCCACCTTGACAATCGTGACGACAACCTGGTTGATATTGGATGTCTTCTGGCTGATGAGACCGAGCTTGGCGGCGATTTGCGGCGTTGATTCCATCAAGCTTTGCACGGCTGTTTTCATATCGGCGAGGCTGGTTACGCCGCCGCCCGCCAGCGTCGCCGTCTCGGTCGCGCTCTGCGTCACCTGATCCATGGTCTGAGCCAACTGTTGAGTTGTCGTCGAAATCTCCTTGCTGGTGGCGCCCGCCTCATTGATGGAAGCCGCCTGCTGGGTTACCGCGGATTCCAGCTGGCGGGCCGAGGTGTCAATCTGAGCTCTCGAAGCTGTTACGAGAACCCCCGACTTGCCCATCTGGGATACCACGGATTCCAGACTGTGAATCATCGTGGTGATGGCCTGGCGCAGGCGTAATACCTCGTTACGGACCTTTCGACCCGCCGCCCGCCCGGCCATCTCTTGGGCGAGCCGACTCGCATCTCCCAGCCGGCCTTCGGCGACCGCTTCCGCCGCCTCGGTAAGTCGCGTCAAGGGACGGGTAATGGAGCGTGCCACCAGGATAATCACCGCTAATAGTAGAAAAAAACCGATGGCGGTCAGGATCAGAACAACCTGATTCAAGCGATTGACATCTGCCATGAATTCCGCACGCGGGAACAGCACCCCAAGCGACCAGCCGTTTGCGGCCAAGGGCGCGTAATACAGGAAACAGTCCTTGTTGGTGAGCAGACATTTCATGGGGATGAAACCCGTATCCCCGTTGACCATTCGGCGCCCGACCTGTTCGAGGAGCAGGTTCTTGCGTTTATTGGCCACGCTGAAGATCGTTTCCTTCATTACCAGCGCGGCATCCGGATGGGCGATAAACGTCCCCTTGTTGGAAATCAGAAACGCATAGCCGGTTTGATAAATGCGGATTGAGGCAAACAGGTCTTTCAGCCAGTCCAGGGACAAATCCGCCGTTACCACGCCCTGAAATCGTTTACCCGCATCCCTCATCGCATAAAACGGGACGGAATAAGTGGTGAGCACGATATTGCCGCCCCCCTCGTCAAAATAAGGATCGCTCCACACCGCGCAGTTGTTTGACTTGGGGGTCGTGTACCAGGCCCAGTTTAAATAATTATAGGAGGCGTTGCCTAAATCCACATAGGTAAGTTTGCCGTCCTGTTTGCAGTAATACGGACAGAAATATTGCACATCCGATGCGAGGGTATAGGGCTCAAAGGCGATAACCGATCCATAGACTTCCGGATTGCTTTCGACCACCGCTTTAAGATAACGAACGAGATCCTGCTGGGGGCATGCCATGTTCTGAACTGTCTGGGACATGCCTTGCACTACTTTCTGGACCGAATACAGCACCGTTTCAATCCGCTTAAGCGTCGCCCGGGCAATTTGCTGGGCCTCCCGCTCCACGCCCTGCATTACCAGTTGGCGTGAAATATAATAATTGTATCCAAACACGAGCGCAAAAATGAGCGCGACACTGCTGATAATGAGCAGGCTGAGCTGAAAGGTGATGCTTTGTTGGCTATGCATGATTCCAAACCGATTAAGTCTTGGCGCTGATTTTGAACCGGGACACTTCCTGCTTGAGCCCTTGGACCACCTTGGTCAACTGCTCCGTCGCCTGATTGAATTCATGGAGCGACTGGCGGGTCTGATCGGCTGCCGTGGACAACTGGTCCACCGCCTCACTGATCTGCTGGGCGCCTTGGGATTGGTTGCGCATACCGTCCTTGACGGAGTCAAACCGTGACTCCAGCGCCTTGACCTGGTCAATGACCTGCCCCAGGTGTTCGCTGATCGTCGCGACTTCCTTCACTCCCTGGCGCACTTCTTCCGCAAACTTATCCATCTCCATGACACCGGACGATACGGACGACTGCATTTCACGGACCATGCGCTCAATGTCCTGAGTGGCAATGACGGTCTGGTCTGCCAGTCGGTTCGTCTCGCGGGCCACCACGGAAAAACCCTTGCCATACTCGCCGGCCTTTTCCGCTTCGATGGCGGCATTCAACGACAGCAGGTTCGTCTGGTCCGAAATTTTATTGATCGTGGTCACCACGCTGGAAATCTTGTTGGCCTTGTCGTTAATCACGCCCAATTGCGACGAGATCGACGACGTGGCTTTGATCAACTGGTGCATGGCAGATTCCATCCGATTCAGATTGGTGCGTCCCGTTTCGGCTGTGGCCGCCGTCTGGACGACGGTCTCGCCCACCTCGTCCATGGTCTGGACCAGAGTCTCGGAGGTGGAGGCGATTTCCTTACTTGTCGCGTTTACCTCCCGGGTCGAAGCCGCCTGTTCGGCCACTGTGCCCTCGATCTCCCGGGCGGACGCTGAAATCTGCATTGCCGAGGTTGTGACCTGGACTCCCGAATGCTGAACTTGCCCGATCAAGGCGTCCAGACTTGACGTCATTGTGCCGAGAGCGCCGACCAGTTGAACGATCTCATCGGCCCGCTTGGATGGGGTCGCGCCGCGCCGTTGCCGAACATCGGCGGCCAGGATTTCCCGCGCGCCTTGCACGTCGCCGTCGGCTATCTTGGTGACCACGCCGATAATCAAACCCAGCGGACGCGCTATGCGGTTGCCCATAAGAAAGGCCATGCCAATTGCCAACAGTAATACCAGAAGTCCCGCGCCGATGACTTCCATGGTTAACTGGTTGAATGACGCCCGGATTTGCTGTTTAGCCGCATAAAAATCATCCTCGTAGCTGGTCGCCAAGATCACCCAGTCCCAGGGCGCGAAATAGATATTGGCGGATACTTTTGCGCGCGGCGCCTTTTCGCCTTGATCCGGATTTGTCCAAAAATAATGCTCATAAACACATGCATTGGGCGGCGCTTGGAGCGCATTGTGAATCATGGACTGAATGATGAGATTGCCGTCCGCATCCCGTTCCTCCCAGATCGATTCCCCGTCACGCTTACTATCCTTGGAAATGATATAGCGTCCCTGGTGATTCCCTTTGCCTTCCAGAACGGCCACGTAACCGGTTTTTCCCACCTTGATGCTTACGATGGCCCGCCGCAGAGACTCAACTCCCTCCACCTTTTCGCCGACATACAGCATTCCGATCACCTTGCCGGCTGAGTCGCTGATCGGCTCATAGGCGGTCAGGTATGGTGCATTGACCACATAAGCCAGTCCCCGATAGGATTCTCCTTTTAAAACAGCCGCCACGATAGGATTCGCAACGCCTTCTGAATTGACCACGGGAATATACGTGACTATTGCGCGTTTCCCGTCGCTATCCGGAACCGTCGTGGCCACTCTCAGCATATCCCCCCGTTCATTCATGCGCTGAAAGATCGTGCAGGTGGTGCCGACCAAACGGGTCACTTCATCCACAACAGGCGTTTGTTTTCCAAAATCCCGATTCTGATCCAGCCAGACACCGCCCACCATAAATTTGGGCAGGGATACCTTCTGCGTCTGGTGAGTGATCTGGTCCAGCGCTTCCCATTCGACCAGCTCCTGTCCCAGCGTCACCGTGCCGTATTTCGCCAGCACATCGTGCGCGACTTTCAAGTCGTAATTGATGTTTCCCTGAATAATATCGTTGACTGTCTGGCAAAGTCCCTGCACATCCCGGGCAATCTGGCCAATATTGAGTTTAGCCAGGATATTGAGCTCATCCTCCGCCTTGGCGGCAATCCGAGCCTCCAAACGCATCATGAGCAAGAGCATCACCAGGCTGGGAATCAACGCGGCGGCCATAACCAGGCTGATAATCTTGAACTTGAGGGTTAATTTCATATATTTCTCCCGGATAACAGAAACCCGATAGATGGCTATTTATGCGATAAGGAATTCTATCGGATTGTGGCCGTAAAGCCAATCGTTTTTCATGACTGACGGATACAGGCCGGAATGTTGTCATTCTCAAGTACGCAATACAAACCGGTTCACCTTTGGTTTGCCCTCCACAGGAAAATGCGCAGTCCTTGCCCATGGCGTTATGGGCAAGGCTGTCCCGAGCCGAGCATAACACAGCCGTGCCGGGTTCGGCTTCAGCATCAATTCTTCCTTTCCTCAGAGTTTCACATACGCTATCATTAGTTTCATGTCTTTTACCAGGGGCTTATGAATCCAGTCTGTTTTCATATCGGACAGCGCCCGATCTATTGGTACGGGCTGATGGTGGCCACGGCATTCATTGCCTGCATGGCGCATCTGACCTGGCTGGGAAAAAAGGAAGGTCGGCCGGCAGCCTTCGTTTCCGATCTGGGATGCTGGATCATCATCGGAGCCATAGTCGGCGCCCGCCTGGCGTATGTCTTGGCTAATTGGCCGGCGTTTGCCGCGGCCCCCGGCATGATCCTGCGCCTCGATCAGGGCGGCCTAATCTATTACGGAGGCTTTGTGGGCGCCGTCCTGCTGGGCATTGTCTATGCCCGCGTGAAACGGGAGCCGTTATGGCCGCTGGCGGATTTTGTCGCAACGGCCCTCCCACTAGGTCATGCCATCGGACGGATCGGATGCTTTCTCAACGGCTGTTGTTACGGGAGCCTCACCGCAGTACCTTGGGGAGTTTCCGTGGACGGCATCCTGCGGCATCCGGTCCAGCTTTACGAAGCCGCAGGGAATCTGATTCTCTACACGCTGATGCTCTTTCTGTATCGCCGCCGGCCAAGAGATGGCCGCCTGTTCGCGTTGTACCTGATCCTGTATCCGCTGATCCGGCTGGGGGTGGAATACTTCCGCGGCGATGACCGCCTGCGCTGGCTGGGCCTGACCCTGGCGCAGGACCTGAGCCTGGTTTTCATGCTCATCGGATTGGGCCTCTGGTTCCTGTTACCCCGCCGCGCCGCCTCCGCGTCCGGAGTGAGTATTAAGGCCATGAATACCCATGATCACTGACCTTACCCTGACGATTCCACCCGAAGAAACCGGTGTCCGGCTGGATGTCTGGCTGACCCGGCGCGTGAAAACGATTTCACGCTCACGCATCAAAGCGCTTATCCAGGCTGGGCATATCACGCTCGATGGGCATGCCGTCAAGGAGCATCACAAGACACGTGCCGGCGAAACCGTTCGGGTCGTGATTCCCCCTCTGGAAGACACCACGCTTCGGCCCGAACCTATTCCGCTGGACATCCTGTACCAGGATTCAGACCTCATGGTCATAAATAAGCCGGCGGGACTGGTGGTCCATCCGGCGGCCGGCCATCCCTCCGGTACGCTGGTCAATGCGCTCCTTTTTCATTGTCCGGAGCTGGCAGGCATCGGCGGCGAGCGTCGCCCGGGGATTGTGCACCGGCTGGACAAGGATACCAGCGGCGTGCTCGTGGCGGCCAAGAATGATCGTGCCATGGCGGGACTGGCCGCCCAATTCAAAGCGCGACAAGTAGAGAAACACTATCTGGCGCTGGTCTGGGGTAGGCCGCATCCGCCGACCGGGACCATTGAAACGTTGATTGGCCGGCATCGTCAGGACCGGAAACGAATGTCGGCCCGCCCGCGATCAGGCCGACCGGCTTTGACGCAGTACGAAACCCTGAAGGTGTTTGACGACATTACCTTGTTGCGGATTCATATCATCACCGGCCGCACGCATCAAATTCGCGTCCATATGGCCTACCGCTGCCATCCGGTCGTGGGCGACCGCCAATACGGACTGCGATCCGGCAGGATTCTTCCCGTCCCGGTGCCCCGTCAAATGCTCCACGCCGAACAACTGGTTTTGATGCATCCGGCCACCGGCCGGCGCCTGAGTTTCACCGCTCCGCTCCCCGCCGATATGACCGCGCTTCTGAATGCCCTGCGAAAAAGATCGCAATCAGAAACATAGAATCTATTCGATGGCTTTGACGGCACTCCAATGGGCGTCCAGTTCGGCCAGTGAGCATTGAGAGATTTCGCGCCCTTCATTCCGCACTCGTTGTTCCACCGCCTGAAAACGGCGGGTGAATTTATCAACGGTCCGGTTCAGAGCCTCCTCGGCGTTAAGTCCCTGGAAGCGGCTCAGATTGACCACGGCAAAAAGCAAGTCGCCAATTTCCTCCCGAATGCGTTGAGCATCCCCGGTCGCGAGCGCCTGCTTGACCTCGGCCAGTTCCTCCTCCACTTTGGCCATGACATCATGCACCTGGTTCCAGTCGAAGCCGACCCGGGCGACCCGGCGCTGAATATGATGCGCTTTATGCAGGGCCGGCAAATGCCGCGGAATGCCTTCGACGATGGAACGGGGTTCCGGCGGCTTGGCGCCGGCGGCCTGGGCCTCCTGTTTTTCACGCGCCTTGATCGTTTCCCAATTTTTCAGCACCTCCGCCGAGCTGGAAACAACTTGATCGCCAAAGACATGGGGATGACGGCGAATCAGTTTATCGCTGACCTGGCGCACAACGTCTTCAAACGAAAAATCACCCTGTTCCTTCCGAATCTGCGCCTGAAAGACCACCTGGAGCAGGAGATCGCCCAACTCATCCTTGTGTTTGGAAACCTGGCCGGAATCCACGGCGTCAATCACTTCGTAACATTCTTCCACCAGGTACTGTTTCAGCGATTCCAGGGTCTGCTCACGATCCCAAGGACATCCGCCTTCCGCGCGCATGCGGGCCATAATATCCAGGAGTTGATCGATCGCATCCATATGATGAGATAGCGTTGAATTAGGTTAGGATCCGGATCGGGGCAACTTAAGATGAATTAGATTCTCACGCCAAGCCTGCCCGATCTTGGCTATATTGAAAATCCCTGCCGAGATTCCTCGCTCTGCTCAAAATAAAAGTTTATTTCATCCGCGCCGCGATTTTTTTAGAAATACGCATGGCGCAAAAATCGGCGCCGCACATCGTGCAATAATCGGAGTCATGCCGGGATGATCCCGATGCTTCCTGAAACCGTTTGCGGGCGCGTTCCCCATCCAACGCCAGCTCAAACTGGCGATTCCAATCAAAGGCCACCCGGGCCCGCGTCATGGCGTCATCCCAATCCCGGGCGCCGGGCAATCCTCTGGCCACATCGGCGGCGTGAGCCGCAATGCGATATGCCATAACACCCTCCCTGACTTCGGCGGCCGTGGGAAGCCCGAGGTGTTCCGCCGGCGTGACATAGCATAACAACGCCGCTCCATAATACGCCGCAGCGGTGGCCCCGATGCATGAAGTGATGTGATCATAGCCCGGCGCCACGTCGGTCACCACCGGGCCCAGGACGTAAAACGGAGCCCCATCACAACATTGCGCTTCCCGTTCCATATTCATTTGGATCTGGTTAAACGGCACATGACCAGGCCCCTCGACCATCACCTGGACTCCCCGCTGACGACAGCGCCGAACCAAGGCGCCCATCACTTCCAGCTCGGCGAACTGCGCGGCGTCGCTGGCGTCGGCCAGGCATCCCGGCCGCAGGCCGTCTCCCAGGGAAACGGTTACATCATGATCCCGGCAAATATCCAGCACTTCATCCCAGTGTTCGTAAAGCGGATTTTCACGGTTGTGAGCCGTCATCCAGTCCGCGAGAATGGCCCCGCCGCGGCTGACGATCCCCGCCAGCCGTTTCATTGCCAGCCCCACATGCCGCCGGAGAAGGCCGGCATGGAGCGTCATGAAATCGACTCCCTGCGCGGCCTGCTCGGCGATGACCTCCAGCAGAACCTCCGGATTAAACGCCTCGGGATGTCCGCCCACGCGGGATACCGCTTCATAGATCGGCACGGTCCCAAAAGGCGCCGGGCAGGCCGCGATCATGGCGCTCCTAATGGAGGCCAGCTTTTCCCCAACGCTCAAGTCCATGACCAAATCTGCGCCGGCGGTCAAGGCGATTTGCAGTTTGCATAATTCGGTGGGCAGGTCGGATTGACCGGGGGAACGCCCGATATTGGCATTGACCTTGGTACGGAACACCCTTCCAATAACCACGGGGCGCAGATTGGCATGGCCGGGATTGGCCGGAAGCACGGCGCGGCCGGACGCCAACTCGGCGCAAACACTCTCCGGAGGCACCTGTTCCAATTTCGCGGCTGACACCATGCCGGAGGAAAGGCATCCGGCTTGAGCCTGTTCCACTTGAGTTTTCATAACGACAACACGCGGCATCCATACCCCCATGCGGCAGGCTCTGGACGCATATGAATCAGGCCCCAATCAAATCGGGGCCTGATTCATCGCAATCCAACGACCGTCTAGCGGAATGAACACGGATGCAACAGCGCCATGATATTCTTGAATCGAAGTTCCTGGGGATCTTCAATCACCAGATCGGCGCCGCCAAAATCCTGATTAGCGGTAAAGGCATCCGGCCAAACAACGCAACGCATGCCTGCGACGAGAGCGGACTTGCATGAACTTGCCGCCGTAGTCAAGGCCAGACAACGATGAGCCGGCAAGTTGATGGCTTTTGTTAATTTAAGCCACTCATCGGCCGTCGGATGCGCCTTGGAATTGTTCGCCACACCATGAACCACGAGAGATTCCTTGAGTCCAAACCGGCTCGCCAGCTCCTGAGCCATATCAAGCGGAAGGAACGAGAGGGCTCCAGTCTGTACTTTGGCCTTGGCAGCATCGGTCAACAAGGCTTCCACGTTCGCATTGAGACGGACCGATGATTTTTTTAAGTTACGGCTATACTGCTCATAAATGTCCTGCGCCATTTTATCCACGGACACTTTCTTTTTGCCGACCGCCGCCAGCAATCCCTCCAGGTTTTTTACCATTACCGGATGAAGGGCAAAACGGGAAAAAAGAGCAGGGGTTAATTCAATATCCTTGCCCTTCAAGACATGCTCCATAGCCTCATACATCAAACGTCGGCCGGAACACATCATGTTTTCCAATTCCAGCACAATGCCTGTTGCCGACTGCTGTTGCGCGGCGCCCGTTTTCCCGCTCTCCGTAGGGTTGACCATATCCTCATTCTCCGTTCATTAAACCTCAAAAAAGCGTGAGTTGACGTTGATTTGCACGAAATTCCTTGAAAACACACAGGTATTGATCTGATGCGATTTGCAAATTCACATTTTTCCGGGTATCCGCAAGCGGCTGGCACGTTGAAACGCACGAACGAA
>JAHIJO010000218.1 GCA_018898455.1 Verrucomicrobiota bacterium
GATGGAGCGTAGCACGCCTGCGTGCGGAGCTCCAGCCCGTTGAAGGCTCCAGTGGCTGGTTGGGCCGCGCGAAGCGCGGACCGACCGGACACTGGCGAAGCAGCGCCCCGTTGAGACGACGCGCTTCGCGTCGGCTCAACAGTTCTTATGCCTCAAATATATCATCCCGTCCGAGACCGGAAGAAGGATGATATACCTCAAGTTAATTATTGAATTCCTAGAATATCTGTGGTTTGTTGATGCATATCGGGCGATTAGCGGAGGGATGATATGACTCGAACAAGCCATCGTGCTGCGGCATCGGTAAATCCGGACCCAAAGTGGCCGGAGGGCTATATTTCGACACCTCCGGTTTCATTGAACACCTCCCTGTCGGTCAGCCCACTCGACGCAGCCCGCTCTCCGACGTCGGCGGAAGGTTACACAACCCGTCCCTTGGAAAGCAAGACCGTTGTTGGACTCACGGCGGCCCCGGGGTCCGCCGAAGTCCCTTCGCGCTCCGCGAGACCGGAGCCTCCCACAGGCGGGTGGGATAGCGGTCCTGTCTTCGCCAAGCCATCGCACGGGCCGACCTCGAAGCCGGCGGAATCCCCTGTGTCGGGAGTCCCGGGGAAATCCGTCAATTGGTGTGCGCTGGAAGCGCGAGTTCGCGAATGCCTGCGCATTGAACACTACTCCTATCGGACCGAACAAACGTACGTGGCCTGGATACGGCGGTTCGTTGTGTACCACCATTTCCGCAAGCCGTCCACGTTGAAGGCCGGTGACGTGCAGGAATTCCTGCGCCACCTCGCCATGGACAAACAGGTTGCGTCTTCGACGCAAAACCAGGCACTGAATGCTGTTGTTTTCCTCTATCGGAAGGTGGTGAAGACCACCATGATCTACACGCATGTGCTGAACAAGGGTCCGCTGGGTGTGGTAAGTCCGGTCGATACATTGTGACACGTTTGCAAAACACTAACGCAATCCGCGGAGCGGCTTCGTTCAAGATAATATTACCTCTCCCAACGAACATGAATCTTCCCGATAACATCAAGACCAAACTCCGGGAACTCCCCGCCAAACCCGGCTGTTATATCATGCGCAACCGCTATGGCCGGATCATCTATGTCGGCAAGGCCGCCTCGCTCCGCCAGCGGGTGCGTTCCTATTTCCACAAAGCCACCCTGCACAGCGCCGACGCGAAACTGCGCGGCCTGATCAAAAGCATCGCGGACTTTGACATTATCGTGGTGCACAGCGAAGCCGATGCCGTGCTCACGGAAAGCCGGCTGATCAAGGACTATCGTCCCCGGTACAACTCGCTGTTGAAGGACGATAAACGGTTTCCCCTCCTGAGCGCCGACCTGAATCAGCCGTTCCCACGGTTCAAGCTGTGCCGATTCCAGCGTCCGGACGACGCCCTGTATTTCGGCCCCTACACCAACTCGCGCGCCGCCCGCGTGACGCTGGAATTTATTGGAAAGCGGTTCGGCCTGCGCAAATGCTTTCCGCTGGTTCCCGGCCCCGCCGACCATAAGCATTGTATCAACGATATTGTCCGGTTCTGCGCGGCGCCCTGCGTCGGCAAGGTGACGCCCGCGGAATACCGGGACCGGGTGAACGAAGCTTGCGCGTTCCTGCGGGGAGAACGGCCGGCGATCCTGAATGAAGTGGAAACCGTGATGAACGAAGCCGCCCAGTCGCTGAACTTCGAGAAGGCGGCGGCCTGGCGCGACACGCTGCATGGCTTGCGAACGGCGATTCGGGAACGGGCACGGGTGGCCCGGACTCCCGTCAGCCGGCGCGCTGACGGGCTAACAGGAGTACAGGCGCTACACGATGTTCTCCGATTGAGTCATCTTCCCCGTCTCATTGAAGCCTACGATATTTCGAGCATCTCCGGCACTCTCGCCGTGGGCAGTCTGGTAGCCGCCGTGGACGGAATACCGCATCCCGACCGCTATCGACATTTTCGTATCAAAACCCCCAACGTAAAAGACGACGCCGGGATGATGGCGGAAATCATCCGACGGCGATTCAGCCGCCTTAAACAGGAGCGAGGCACGCCGCCGGACCTGGTCTTGGTGGATGGCGGCGCAATCCAGCTTCAGGCGGCACGGAATGAGTTGGAGGCATTGGGATTCGACGCGCTACCGGCGATCGGTTTGGCCAAGCGGCTTGAGGAAATCTACGCGCCTTCCCTTCAAAAGATCAATGGCGGGACACCCTGGAATGGCGACCAGCGTGTTCAGGTTTTGCGTCTGCCGTCGGACTCCCCGGCGTTAAAAATATTCCAGGCGCTCCGCGACGAAGCGCACCGGTTCGCCCTGACCTATCATCGGCGGCTCCGCGCGCGGCGGATCCGGGAATCAGTTCTGGACGACATCCCCGGCATCGGCGCCAATCGGAAACAGATGTTATTAAAGCAATTCGGCTCGGTTTCCAGACTAGCTCAAGCGCCGGAAAGCGAGCTGGCCGCTCTACCCGGCATTGGCAAGAAGATGGCCCGAACCATCAAGCAGGCGCTGACAAAATAAACGTGGCCTTAGTGTCTACTTTGTAGAATCTATCCAAATATTATCGAACATTTTTCGCATAGGGGTTTCAGGATTTGGATTGCGACGGCTTGCCGTCGCTTTGTCCTCTGCGAAGCTTGCTTTGCGGGTTCGTGTTAGGCAAGCGCCGAGCAAGCTCGGCGCATGAATTAGGCGGCTTCGCCGCAATCCGTCAACTGACGGACCGTTCTATCGAACGGCCTCTACAATGGATACGGGTGTAGTGGCGGTTCGGTAGAACCGCAAGATTGAAATTCCTTAGCATGAACAAGTCAGAAGAACCGCATGGATGAGGAAAAGACACTTCATGGCTTTACGGCAACCATTGATTGATAGAATCTTTTGATCTGCTAACTTGATATTGATGATCCAATCGGTCTTTCCTTCATGATTCGGAACTCATTATTCGTCAATCTGCGGTTCAATGTTAAATGAATTCGGGTTCCGATTGTAGGGGCTCTGCTTGCTGAGCCCGCAATCCCGGACGGGCGTTGGCCAGCAACGCCCCTACAAGATTTTTACCCTATTGTTAACCAGGCCGCCTCGCCCTGCCAAAACATACTCGCAAAAAACGTATATCTTGACGGAAAAGTGGCTTAGCCTCAATGCTTGCCGGCCAGGTTGCCCACGAACCGCACCTCCGGCTTGCGGGCGCCTTTCCACGGAATGACGTGCGGGATGCCGGGATAGACGTCGAAGAAGTTGTCGGGCATGAGCTTTTGCCCGTTGAGGTCGAGACAAACGCCCCATACAAACGTGTCGCTCGTAAAAATCGCCTTGCCCTTCTCCAGCCGCACCTTGAGCTGCGGGATGGCCCATTTCAAGTCCTTGAAGAACGGCCGGAAAAGCCGGTTCCGGGCCACAACCGCATCGCTCTGCACCAGCATGGCAAAGGCAGCCGAAGCAGCCGGGTCCTTCCACTCGCGCCTTTTGAATGAAACGATCCGGGTGGAGGCATTTGGCGGCAGAGTAACTTGCAGTGTCCGGTCCAGCGGCCGGCCGCCGGCCAGATTGAAGAGTCCGTACCGCAACGTACCGTTCCACGCCTGGAGCCGTTCATTTACGCCGAACACAACAATGTCGGCTTTCTCCTCGGCAACCACCACCTGCAGGGGTTGCATAGCCCGCCGAACCGACGCGAAGGCCGGCGTACGCCGCAGGTAGTAGTCCACGATCGTCCAGCTCCGCGTCGCCGGCCAGCAGTCATTATACATCCAGAAAATGGCCGATGACGTGTCGAACATGCGACGGCGGAAGTTCTCGCAGTACTCACGCAGGGCTTCGCCCTGCACCAGGCCGCCCCAATAGGTGAATTCCTCGATGCTCATCTTCCGGATGTCCATGCCGAGCCATTGCGTGATCATCTTGTCCGGGAAACTCGGCTCGCCCGAACTATCGATCGAGTTGTCGTGAACCTGCCAGGCAAATGACTGGACATACCGCTGATCCTTCGGCAGACATGCCAGCATCGTGGGCAAGGAGGTGGGCCCGAGCGTGCCACCTTCGTTCGGGAAGCGGCACATCATTTTCCGATAATCGCGAAAATCCGTGTTCTGGAAACCGACGGACCACGGATGCTGATCGCCGACCTCGTCCGCGTTCGGGAACAGCCCGTCTGGAGAATAGGGCGAACTGGGCTGGTAGTACCGGCCCGGGTCTTCCTCGGCCAGCAGACGCGGGATCGTCAGGTGGAACAGCGCATAGTCGGGATAGACCACACCGCGGTCATATCCCCATACCCAAGCGCCCAACTCCATCTCGTTGTTGCCGCACCACACCACCAGGCTCGGATGCGGCGCCAGCCGCCGGATGTTGAACCGGGCTTCATCTTTGACGCTATTGTGGAAGGTTTCATCCTGGACCGGATACTTGCCGCAGGCGAAGATAAATTCCTGCCAGACCAGGATGCCCTTCTCGTCGCACAGATCGTAAAAGTCGTCCGCCTCGTAAAGGCCGCCGCCCCAGATCCGGAGCATATTGAAGTTGGCTTCGAGGGCGAGGTCTGTGATCTTGGCATAGCGCTTCCGGTCGGCCCGTGGAAATATCATATCAACCGGCACGAAATTGCCGCCCTTGACGAATATCTTCCGGCCATTGATCTCAAGAATGAAATAGCGCCCCTTCTCCGGATGCTGGTCCTGATTGACACGCACGTGGCGGAAACCGATGCGCGCCGAACAGTCGCCAATATTCCGTCCGTTCACGGAAAGCGACGCGCGGACAACATAGCGCTTCTGTCCACCGTGTCCCACCGGCCACCAAGGCTCCGGGTTGGCGACTTCCAGGCACACCTCCACCGGATTGAGCCCGGGCTTCAACTCCACATCCACGATCGTCTTTTGCCCGGCCTCGGGGATTTCCACGGTCAGTTTGCCGTGGCACGTCTTGTCGGCAAGCCCCTCGATAAACAACCGCGCCCGGACTGTTCCCTTCCGCAGGTCGGATGAAAGATCGGCCAGTGGAACGAACGTATCGATGCGCACCGGGTCCCGGGTCCACTCCAGCCGAACGGACTTGGTAATGCCCACGTTGATTAGCCGGGTGGACCAGTCCCAGCTGAACTGGCATTGGGGCTTACGCAGCCAATGACGTTTATGGAGTATGCCGTCAGTGCCAACGCCCCACCCCTCGACCGGCTTCTCCGCCGCGTGGAAGAGACCGCCATCAAGATGAACCGTCAGGAGATTGCGGCCCGGCTTCAATTTACCGGTGACCTCGATGCGACAGGGATGGAAAGAGTTTTTGTGCTTCCCGATCTCCTGACCATTGAGAACAATGGTCGCCACAAGATCAAGCCCCTCAAAATGGAGCCAGGACCGCCCCTTGCATGCCGCGCGCGGCACGTTAAAGAAACGCCGATAGCTCCAAATGCACTCCTCCACCCAGCGTGCGGCCAGGCAATTGGTGTCGATATAGGGATCCTTGATCCATCCCTGCTTCCAAACATCCAGATGAATTTCGCCGGGCACCCGGGCGTCGATGTAGCGCGCCTCGTCGGTTTCCTCCCGGTTCGCGTACTCCGTCCGGCCGCGCTGGCCATCCGTCCACCGCACCCGCCACGTTCCGTTCAGGTTGATTATCTTGAGCATAACATTGATATCTCCTTGCCTATGAAATCATGCCGTCAACTGAAAAGGTAATCCGATAATCGCCAAGCTGATTCTCCGCCTATTTTCGGACCGTTTACTGATCCTTGGGAAACAATTCCAATGCTTTCTTGGCGATGTTATTCCCGAGCTTAATGCATCTTTCTTTATAAAGGTCTTCTTCCGGAGCCTTTCTCGATACTGCGCCAAAATGAAGGTAGGGTGTGCCAACCGATATGCCGCCTGAGTAAACAAGCATACCGTGGACAAGCAGAGCGGCAATCATCGTCATTTCCGCAAAGCTCGCTCCACCTCCACCAGGCCAGTTTTGCGATGCAAAAACACCGGCCAGCTTGCCGGCCAGGCCCTTGGGTCCTGTGTCGAGATACCTTTTCATCTGCCAACTGCAGGATCCCTCATAGGTGGGAGAACCGAAGATTATGGCTTTGGCTTCCGAGATGTAGTCATTATCCACATCGTCAATACTCATGGCCCTCGCTTCAACACCGGTCACTGTCCGGCAGCCCTGAGCAACGAGTTCCGCCATTTTCTGGGTATTGCCGGTTTCAGAGTGGTAGATAATCGCCACCTTCATGCGCACTTCTCCTTGTTGGTTTATGTTGACGAACATTCCGGTTCAGCCGCCATGGCAATTATTACCATTACGATCTTCATCTGCAGCCTCTCTTTCTTTACCGAACCATTAATTGACATGTAAAGATACGATAGGCACTCGTCATGCAGAGTCAACCGTAAATTCGAATGAAAGATTTTCGATTGCCCTGATCAATGTTCCCGTGTATCCTGATGCTCAATTTCGGAGTAAAAAAACTCCTTGAACCGCTGGGGTTCAATAAAGCTTCAACTTAACCGAATCGAGGGCTGGAACCGTGGGGATGACGATTACCGAAAAAATCCTGGCGCGGGCCGCGGGAAAAACAGGGGTGGCACCCGGAGACAATATCTGGGTCAACGTGGATGTCCTGCTGACGCACGACATTTGCGGACCAGGCACCATTGGCGTCTTCCAGAAGGAGTTTGGCCGGGATGCCAAGGTGTGGGACCGCGAACGCGTGGTGATCATTCCCGATCATTTCATCTTCACCAATGATAAGAAAGCGCATCGCAACGTGGACACCCTGCGGACCTTCGTCCGGGAACAGAACCTGCCCTATTTCTACGATCCGGCCGATGATTCCTACCGGGGCGTCTGCCATGTCGCCCTGCCGCAGGAGGGGCATGTCCGGCCCGGCGAGGTCATCTTCGGCACGGATTCGCACACCTGCACCCACGGCGCCCTGGGAGCTTTTTCGTCGGGTATCGGCAACACCGACGCCGGCTTTATCATGGGCACCGGCAAATTGCTGATCAAGGTTCCCCATACTCTCCGCTTCACCCTGGACGGGCGCCGTCCGGACTATATCATGGGCAAGGACATCATCCTGCGCATTATCGGCGACATCGGCTTCGAAGGCGCCACCTATGGCGCCATGGAATTCCGCGGCGCCGCCATTGAGGCTCTGCCAATTGAAGAGCGCATGACAATCTGCAACATGGCGGTCGAGGCCGGCGCTAAAAACGGCATCATCGCGCCGGATCAGACGGCGCTGGACTACGTCCGCCGGCGGACGGCGAAACCGTTCCAGCCCGAATACAGCGATCCGGATGCCAAGGCCCTGCACGCATATCGCTACCAGGTATCTGAATTTGTCCCCTGCGTGGCCAAGCCGCATGCGCCGGATCAATATGCTCCGGCAGCCGACCTGGGCGACGTCAAGCTGGACCGGGCCTATATCGGCTCCTGCACCGGCGGCAAGCTGGCCGATTTCATCGCCGCGGCAACGATTCTGCGCGGTCGGAAAGTAAGCATCGACACCTTCCTGGTACCGGCCACCCGTGAAGTGGCGACCGGTTTGCAGTCGGAAAAAATCCAGGGTCAGACCCTGACGGATATCTTCAAGCAGGCGGGGTGCCTGGATATAGCGCCGCCGTCCTGCGCCGCCTGTCTGGGCGGACCCGAGGACACGTTCGGGCGAACGCACGGCAAGGAAGTGGTCATCAGCACCACCAACCGGAATTTCATCGGCCGCATGGGATCAAAGCTGGCGCCGATCTACTTGGCATCGCCCCTGACGGTGGCCGCATCAGCGGTGGCGGGCCGGATCACGGATCCGAGGAAATTCATGTAAAGAAAGCCTGTTGGAAAGAAGGAAAAACATCCAACGTTCAACATTAAACTTTCAATATTGGAAACTCGTGTGAACCAACACCCATTTGATCCGGAAGACCGGTTGCTTAATTATTCGGCCGAAATTATTCGACTGGCCGAACGTCTGCCTCATACCCGGGCGGGAAATCATGTAGCGACTCAACTTCTTCATTCCGGAACATCACCTTTGCCTAACCATGGCGAAGCCCAAGCGGCGGAATCCAAGAATGACTTTGTGCATAAGATGAGCATTTGTCTGAAATAATTGCGTGAAACCCGGAGATGGCTCCGATTAATTCAGCGGGTTCCCCTGACGAAGAATCCAGCTGAAATTAACGCATTGCTGAAGGAAACCGAAGAACTCATTTTGATTTTTTTCAGCCAGCATTAAAACAGCCCGGATGAGCAAGAAAACATAAAAGAGTGGATTTGTATGTTGAATGTTGAAAGTTGAAAGTTTTCCATTTCACAGGATTAATAGCTATGACATCTCCTATACTGCGCGGCAAGGTCTATGTCGTGGGCGACAACATCGACACTGACCAGATCATCCCGGCTCAGCATCTGAACCTGGTGCCGACTATTCCGGCCGAGTACAAGAAACTGGGCACCCTGGCGCTGAGCGGACTGCCGGCGGAATACCCGCCGCTGGTAAAAAAAGGCGCCGGGATTTCCGAATATGTCATCATTATCGGCGGACGCAACTTCGGGTGCGGTTCGTCCCGCGAGCACGCGCCGATCGCGCTGGGGGCCGCCGGCATCCGGGCCGTGGTGGCAGAATCCTATGCCCGCATCTTCTTTCGCAACGCGATCGCCACGGGCGAGTTTTACCCCTGGGAGACTGAAACCAGCCTGCGGCAGGTATTCAACACCGGCGATATGGCCGAAATCCAGTTCGATCGGGAAACAATCACCCATTCTGATTCCCGCAAGGAATTCCCGCTGAAGCCGCTGGGCGACGCCAAAGCGGTGGTGGAAGCCGGGGGCCTGTTCGCTCACGCCCGGAAGATGGGTATGATGTAAATGTTATGGACACGCGGGTAATAGCATTCGCTAATCAGAAAGGCGGGGTCGGCAAGACAACCACGGCCGTTAATCTGGCCGCCTGTCTTGCGGAACGCGGCCGAAACATTCTCCTGATCGACTTGGACCCGCAAGCCAACGCCACCAGCGCCCTGGGCGTTGAAAAACAGCAGGATCACAGCGTATATCAGCCTCTACTGGGTAATGGTTCGCTCCAGGACCAGATTATTCACACCACGCTCAAACATCTGGATCTGATTCCCTCGGAACTTGACCTCGCGGGCGCCGAAGTGGATATCGCCCGCTCGGAACGCTATTTGCATTGTTTCCGGGAAATCCTCCTGCCCCTCCTGGATCATGCTCCCTACGATTATGTCTTCCTTGATTGCCCGCCGTCATTGGGCATTCTGACCTGCAACGGACTAACTGCGGCGCATGCGCTGATGATTCCGGTCCAATGCGAATACCTGGCCCTTGAAGGACTCAGCATGATTACCCGGCTGATCCGGCAATTGAATACCAGCGGAGCAAACCCGGGATTGGAATTGGACGGCATTGTCATGACCATGTTCGATACCCGCACCAACCTGGCGTCCCAGGTGCTCGAAGAGGTTAAAAAACATTTCGGCGACCGCGTTTATGAAACCTATATTCCCCGGAGCGTCCGCCTCAGCGAAGCCCCCAGCTACGGCCAGGCCATCACGCTTTATGATTCGCGTTGCACCGGCGCCCAGGCCTACCGGGCCCTGGCCCGCGAGTTCATCCGGCGCCACAAGCCGGACGCTAACCCCCGCCCGGCGGCTCCGGCAGTGTCGAAAAACCAGCCGCTCAGTTCCAGAGAACGCCTGCGCCGGGCCTATTTCCACGAAACCATGGATCGTCCCGCCGTTTACAGCCGGACTGGATTTCCAGCCGATGATCCCAGTTATGACGCCCTCAAAGCCTGCCTCAGGGAATTATCGGATTTGAAGCAAGACTGGTGGGGGGCGAGTTGGATCAAGCCGTCCCCCATCGAACAGCGGACGGAGCCGTTCACCGACGATTTCCAGCGAACGTTTTCCCGGCTTCAAACACCTAAAGGCGTTTTGGAATCCAGCTATCTCGTCAGCCTGAAGAACCAGCCGGGACTCCATGAATCCTATTTTATTAAAACACGCGCCGACGCCGAAGCGTATCTATCCCTGCCCTTGCCGGAAATAGGTGGCAAGGCCGATTCATTTGGCGAAGTGGAAAAGGCCATGGGCGAACGGGGAATTATTGACGTCGGCCTGGGATATAATCCGGCGGGGTTTGTCGCCGAGCTGACGGGATCGGAGACTTTTGCGCTGTTGTCCGTCTCCGACCGGGATATCCTCCATGCCCTGTGCGAGCGGCGCATGATCCTCCTGACACGCCTGGTCAAAGCCCTGGCGGAGCATAAAATCGGCCCATACTTTTCCATGTGCGGGGAAGAATTTCTCACCCCTCCGCTCCACGGCCCCGCGGATTTCAACGACTTCAATGTCCGTTACGACAAGCCAATCATTGATTTGATCCATGAAGCCGGCGGACGGATCCATATCCACTGCCACGGACGGATCAAGCAGGTATTGCAGGGATTCCTGGACATGGGCGTGGACGTTCTGCATCCCTTGGAAGCCCCCCCGATGGGGGACATTACCGCCGCCGAGGCCAAGCAGTTGGCCCGGGGCAAGCTGTGCCTGGAAGGCAACATCCAGATTGCCGCCATGTATGAACACTCGCCGGAACAGGTTCGCGCGGAAACCAAGGCCCTCATCGCCGCCGCGTTTGACGACCAGTCAGGATTAATCGTCTCCCCCACCGCTTCGCCCTATATTTTCGGGGCCGGACAGCAATGCCTGCCCCAATACCAGGCCATGATCGACGCCGTCCGGAACTGGAAATCCTAGATTCCTTGTGCCAAGGAATCTAAAATGTGGAGTTTCACTCATATCTGAGAGAAATGACGCCAGAAGTGCTTTTTTAACTCCTCGTTGACTGGCGGTGCGGATTCTTTCTCCCCGGTATCCGCGCCAGCATTGAATCCCAATGGCTTGCGCTTTTCTGATGGGCTTGCCCCAAGATTTGACGTCATGATGAATACCGCAGCCAGCATGGACAGTTCACGGCCTTCCGTTTCTATTCGCCACCCGTCCGCAAAGACTTCATGGTCGAATGCCGCGATGTGCCCCTATTTATTATGAAGTATGCCCTTGATTTTCTATATCAATCTCCAGCCCCAACTGACGGGCGGATTCCTGCATGGCTTTGATGGTGGGATGGTCGGGGGGGAGCTTCTGCTCTTCACCGGGGACCATCTCAAATTCAACGCCAAGATCCAGTTTCTTGAGATTCATTCTGGCAGCCGGGTTGATGAAGCACCGGAAGAGATCGGACCAGCTTTCCAGAGGCACGCTGCCTGTAATCTTGATCCGTTTCACCTGGGCTGTTGATGCCGGTTGGTCTTCTTTGCCTGATTCGGCCGTCTTGTCGGTTGGCTCGGTCTCGCCTTTGCCGGATTTCGGCGACAGAGTGTTGTCGCCGGGTTTGTCCCCATGTTCCTGAGTGAACGGCGGAATGATCCAGAAACCTTCCTCTTCCAAGTCTAGGGTAACGTACTCGCCGCACCACTTTGACTGCAATTTCTCCAGATTCAGGCCACGGGCCAAGCCAATGACCTTCTCCTTGCAGGCATGGGACAATCCTTCCAGAACTGCATGTCGTGATGTGATCATCGGTTTGTCGGTGTAACGAAGAAATGCCTCAAGTGCATCCTTCACTCGGAGCCCACCTGATTCGGGAATCAAGCCGGTTTTCTGGAGGGTCACACTGCCGATCTTCTTTAGAACCCATTCCTCTTCCTCAATGACCTGCTTCCAGACGACATCCAAATGCTCAGAGAAACTGGCGCGGGTGTCATTCAAGGCGCATGTGACGAGTTTCTGACCTTCGATTCTGGCGACATAGGTGTATGCTCCGCCAACAGCTTCTCCGACGGCCTTGCGGGATGTGGTCATCCGGTTGTTTAAGTCAGTTTTCTGTTCGTCATCCAGTTGTGTCCCATAATCGTGTTTCACGGCTTCAAGAACCTTGACTTCAAGGATGGCATTGCGGAGACGCGAGAGTCCCCGAGAGGATGGCAGAAGGAAAACAAGGGTGTTTCTGTACAAACGGTCTTTCTTGCCGCATTTCTGGCTCGAGGAAAGGACTTTTTCTTCCGAAGTTGATATCTTGCCGGCTGACCCGTTTCGTTCGTCCGAGTAAACGCAATCCGGCGGCATGACGAGGAGAGTGAGAGACTTCTGTTCCGGGAGATCTGGCTCCGGGTTGACCAGAACACGCCAGCTACCCAAGCCGGTCTTGATGTCCTTCGCTTGCTGTTGAACAGTTTCTATCAATTCAGTATCGAGATTCTGGGATGAGAATTGTCCTCTGTACTGAACTATGAGTTTGGTCAACGTAGGTTTTGTGCCGAACCAATAGCGTTTACCCTGACTGCCGGCGCTCGTGGTGTGCAGATAGAATCCACGTTCCTCAAGGGCCAACAATGCCCCGTCAGTGTAACCCCAGTTGAGATCAGGGCGCCCGACGCAGAGTTTCAGGTCCTTTGTGCCATAGCCGGTGCGTTCGCCCTGGCCGCCGAAAGAACCGAGAAGGATAGCCGATGCAAGACCTTCAACAATCCTCTCTCGCTGGTATTCATCCCCTCGTTCCTCGTCTAGCAGAACAGCATTGGCCTTCTTGCCAATGACGTCATTCGCAACGACGGACTCATACTGGGCACCCCAAAGGCGAGTCAGCGCGGAGTGGAGAGCATCTATTGTCCAGTGTATATGGCAAGGCTGGATCAGCAGTTGGGACTGCGACTCGTTCTTACGCCTCTGCCAGAGGTCGGCAACCACTGACGCCAACAGGCGGAGTACTCCACGGGTTCGTTGGAAATCACCATGGCTACCCCACCGGAGATACAGTGTGTCTATCAGGCTCGGATGGAACGGGTATGCTGCAATGATGTGTTCCTTGTACGTTGCGCGGCTGGCTTCGGTGGGCAATTCGTTCCGATGTTGCTGATAAACCTTCATGTAGGCATCGGCTACAGCCTCATGATCTGCCGGTTTGCCAAGGGTTTCAAACAGCCTCCGCCGGACAACCTCGTAGATCTCATTATCTGCCACAGGCGTATTGTCGGCGCTCATTCGACCAAAGCGTTTCTCAAGGCGCTTGAGCAGTTCTTCACCCTTTTCCGCGCTCGCTACTTCAAGATGACTGGCTGGGAGTGTTGCGACAAGAGCCACACCCTCAACTTGCTGGGCGGATTCGGTAAGCTCTTGGATAAAGGAAACCGTCTGGTCTGCCAGGGTGCTGTCCTCGACTTTGACGGCAGAAGCGGCAACACAGTAATCGGCAACCTCGTCCAGAAGAATGAGGCACGGGGCGGCCTTCTTCAGAATGTCAACGAAGAGACCTTTGGGTGCCGTCCTGCTTTCATCATTGGCTTTTATGTCGGCATAAAGTTCTTTGCCGCCGAGTTGAACAGCGATCTCACCCCACATTGTGTGGGTACGAATGCCTTCGGGGGTCTTGCGGCCCTGGACGGCGTCACAAGACTGGTTGGTAAAGACGGCTACAGCCTTCACCTTCTTGGGCAACGCTTGACCAAGCACCTTGCGCACTTCCGCGCAACCGGAAGCCTTCTTGATCTTATCTGTGCTATTCGCCAAATGCCACAAAGCCACGAGTGCATGAGTCTTGCCGCCGCCAAAGGCCGTTTGAAGGCTCAGAATCCGGTCGCCAGCATCCGCGTCACATGAAAGGGCGGAAGCGGCTTTCTTCAGGACCTTGGTCAATCCCACTGTGAGGTAGGTCTTGTCGAAAAAGGTTTCGGCGTTGGTGTAGATTTCGGGTGCAGTTCCCTGCACAACGGCCCAGAGGTTTGCGGCAAACACCGCTTCACTCAACCGGCCTTTCTGTATGTCCTCATGCGGAACCGCCACCGCATACCACGGTTTCAAGTTTTCGCTCATAGTTTTCACTCCCATGCGTCAGGAATATCACTTGTCAAACAATGTCGCCTCTTTGCGCCCTTTACGTTTCACTTCAGTCTGCAACGTACTTCTCTCGACAAGCAGGGCGTTGATAAGTCGCCAGTCTTCGCCGTCGCGGGGAAGCACTTCGAAAAGCGCTTGTGCCAGTTTCCAGAACGGGGTGGAATCAGCAAAATCACCTTCGCTCAGATACTGGACGAGTTCTCCCCGTTTCTCTTGTTTCCAGAGAAGCATGGCCCGGTGCAGGGCATCCACGAGTGGTATGGGTGTTTCGCCGGAGCGAATGCCGAGGTTCTTCCGTTTCTGGCGATCAGTCAGAAGCGCCAATCGGCATGCGGAGCCGTCTACCACGAAAAGATCGTGGTTCTTTGCCAGTTCAATTGCGCTTTCGCTGCCGTCACCAATCTTCGAGATCAGGATGGCGTCGTCATAAGATTGCTCGTTGATGCCATAGAGATTTGCCCACACGTAGTAGAGCGTGGAAAGGTTGTCGCCGCGGAATTCGCCCGCAATGGCGTCGCGAGCCGCATCCCGCGCCAGTTCGAGCAGATCGCTTACTTCCACAAGAGTGCCATCCGCCTTCTCGACTCGGTCGTACTTGCCGAACACTCCAACCGCTGGTCCATAACAGGCGACAATCAAGTCAGCGCCACGGAACCCGTAATCCCAGAAACGTTTGACCGATTCCGCTACAATGGCGTTGATCTCCTTCTTGACGTCTTTCAGTGATGACGCGGACCCAGCAACGCGAGGACGGCAGATCACGGTGATCGATGACGCCAAAGCGGATGAATTGATAGCAATTGCACGCACATCCCGTTCGGTGTCGATTGCCCAAGTTGCATCAATGCTCAGACCTGCATTGAATAAAGCCTGAATCAATGCTGTCCATGCCTTTACGGATTGATGGGCGAACATTACCGCAATCACGCCATCCGGCTTTGTTACCCGGCGAGTTTCGGCCAAGCACTGAGCCAATTTGGCCTCGAAGTGGTTCTCGGCTTTTTCGACTGAACCACCATGCCTGTGTTTAAGGGCCGTTGCCTCTTCAGTCTTTGGTGTCAGCGGTGTGCTCAGAACTTCCGGGAATATACTGCCGAGACTGCGTTTGAGCCAGACATAGAAGAAGTCGGATAGATCGGCATAGGCAATGGCGTCAAAGTACGGTGGATCGGTGACGGTAACATCTACGGAACCTTTCGTGACCGGAAGTTTCGCTCCATCGCCACGGAATACTTGAGCAGATGGTGTTGGGGTCATCAGTGCGGATTCGTGCTCGATGAATCGGGTCATCCACTCCAACTGACCGATAGCACCGCCTGATGCGTCCGCAAATGGGTTGACTTCAGGATAGTCCCAAACCATGGGAATAGCCTGTCTGCTAAAAGGCGAGGCAATAAACTCACCTCCTGGTTTCCAGAGACCTACGTTGGTAAGAAACATCGATGTTCTACTGATCCACAATCCAAGGTACCCACAGACGGCGGCGGTGTAGTCCGGGTCGTCGTTGTCCTTGGCGAGAGCGGACTTGATTTCCTCGAAGCATCGGAGAAACGTTTGCATCGCCACCAGTTGACGCGGGTTGAATAACGAACCCCAGGTCTTCATGCCGTAAAGCCAGGTCTTGATGTTCCATTGATCAGCGGGAATCAGTTCTTTGGGGGCATGAGCAACAAGAGGATGGCTGGCCGCACCATCGAATGCCTTAAGGTCACTTTTCTCGACGGCTCGATAGGCTTTTCCGTCGGCAGTGTCGGTGATCACGACGACCATGCACTCAGACATCTTGCCGACGGAACCCGCTTCACGAAGATAATCCATGGGTGAAATCTGCTCGCAAAATGGACATCGTACTCCACCGCGACTGATGATCGTGCCTTCGCTCTGTTCGATCTTCTTTCCGGAGACAACCCCGAATTCCACTGTCTTGGATTTCCTGTTGACCCGCATTTCCAAGGCGACTTTCTTGTCGGGTTTGTCGCAGACGAGCAGACTACGGAGAAGCGGCATTGTGGCGCGGCAGGATGGGTTGCCACACGGGGCAGTTCTTGCCCAAAAATAACCGACTACCGGATGGCCATCTTTTCCCGGCGGATAGAATTCGCCGATCTTTTCGCGGGCGGATTCCAGAATCGCCTTTGCCCAGCGTTCGACGTCATAGGCCAGGACGTTTTTCACTTCGATCTTTTGCGCACTCTCATCGAACAGTTCTTTTGGATGGATCCCCGAGTCGTTCCTACCAAGCGCGGGTCTTGTGCCTGGTTTGCCATACTTCTGGGGCCATTCGCATGAGGCACGCAGAATGAGATAGGCGACGGGATTGTAGTCGTTGGCAATGGGTTGGCATCCGAGGCGACCAGCTTCTAGGGGAATAGCGCCACCGCCCGCAAAGGGGTCGAGTACAGTCGGAGTTGATCCGTCGTTCGCGGCGGCAATCAGTTCCCTGGCAATCCTGAGAACTTCCCGACCCTGATTGTTGGCGGGATCACTGGTTTCCCACTTTATGAGGGAGCGATCATCCAGCATCTCGGCCGGTTTCGGCTGTTTGTTAGTCTTGCCGGTCTCAAAATCCAATGCTGTCCTCGACCATTTGGCGATGAACATGAGAAGGCGGTTGCGAAGCGTGTCGGGCATGTTCTCGTAAGGCCTGTAGGGATCGGGGTCTGGGATACGATACTTGCCTGAAGCGGTGAATTGAAGCGCCTTGGGGACTGAGTCTTTGAGGTGCTTGCTCACCAGTTTCTTGAACGCCGTCGGGCATTGCGGGTCGTCAGGGTCGGGAACCAGCGAAGCAAACACAATACCGCGTGCCGCAGGTAGCGGTCTTCGTGCCCACCAGAGGTGGAGCGTGGAAATGTGCCCGTGTCGCAGGGACTTGTCTCTCACGCTTTCGGCGGATATTTCCCTTACGGGAAACGCCACTTCTATTAACCGTTTGAATGCCACATAGACCTCACATCGCTTGTAGAATTGCCCTGAGCGGCGCAAGCACCGCATGATTAAAATCCCACCAGCCTTTCCCGGCCGCCTTGCCTTGGTCTTTGTCGGGCTCTTCAAAAGTGGAGAGAAATGCATGTGCCTTGGCTTTGCCATGACGGTGAGGCGGGGGCGGTTTGCGTGTGCTGGCAGGCACGGATAATTTGGTGACGGCGGTCGTGACGAGTCCTGTCGCATCGTTGAACATCACATCGCTGGCCACGGTCTGCATGAGCAATTCTTCCAGAGCACCATGACTCTGGCCGTCCGGGAGAATCAAAGCGCATAGTCTCAGTTGCTGTGATGTGTTTGTCGGATTTGTGGCGGTGCACCAGTTCCAGGCACCTGTAGGCTGAGCCAATCCGGCCGATTGAAGAGAATTACAGACGGACTGAAACGCGCCAGCAGGATTATCATCTCCGTCGCGAACAACCACGACGGTATTGACACTCCGGAACTGGGCTTGTCGGACGAGCGCCTGGATGTTGTCGCCGAACTTCGTCTTGCCGCCTATGGGCATACATTGAATATCGGTGATGCCCAGTTGCTTGAACCATGCCTCAAAGAAATCATCCTCATGATTTCCTTCCACGATCAAGAGTTTCTGCTTCTGGATGGTGTTGCTTCGCATTAGCGGACCTCCTGCTCAGACTCAACCGCCGTCAATAGCAGTGTCGCGTCATAGTCCGTAATCTGGGTTGCGCCGTTAACCAAATCGCAGCGATAGGCGCGAAGGTTGTCCTGCATCTTCAAGGATGCGGAAGCCGACAAAGCCGCCCTGATCATCTCGTCGCTGTGCGTTACTGCAAATACCTGCACATTGAGTTCTTCCGCGATACGCATTAGTGTGGCCCACACCGCCGGCATAACGGAATAGTGAATCCCGTTTTCAATCTCATCCACTAGCACAACGCCGCCCTGAACGGAGGCAACTGCCGATGCAAGCGAAAGGATTCTAAGCATACCTTCGCCCATCCACGAGAGAGGCACCATCTGGGGTTCCCCGATGTTTCCGAACAATTCGACACCGGCCTTTGTAGCAAGAACCTCGACACCAGTCAGACGGTCGTCGAGCTTCTTGAGCGCTTCCACAACCATTTCATGGCGCTGTTTCGCTTTCAACGCGCTGAAACGACGTGCGGCGGCAAGCGAATCAAAATGTACGCGGGCAGGCACGAATATGACAGGTAGGTTATCAATGTAGTTCTGGTTGCGAGAACGTTCGCCACGCCCCTGCTGTGCCGTGATATTTTGGGCGGTCTGACTGGCCCCGGATGCGTACTCAAAACGAAGGCCATCCGGATCGCTCTTCCCGAGTCCCCCGCTGATAGCGCCGGATACATCCTGCGCAACCTTGTTTCCCAACAACGGCAGAATGCGCAATGTTGTGTTGGTCTGCTGATTTGCCAGCGAGATTTCCACCGGTTGCTGTACCGCCAAATGATGAAACACGGAAATCCAGACGTAATCGTTCGGCAGAATACCTCGGGCTTCATTCAGCAGTTCAAAGCCAGCCTTCGGATTGTCCGGGGTCAGAGCATAGAAGGCTGCCTCAAGAAGAGAAGATTTTCCGGCATTATTCTTGCCGAGCAAGAGATTGATTCGTTTCAACCCAGTCAAAGCCACATCCTTGTGGCTCTTGAATCGCTTAACTGTCATTTGTGTAATCATTTCAGTTCATCCCTCCCTTAACATGGGGGCCAATATTGACAACATCGCGTCGGATCTTCAATCCTGCAACCGGTCTACCACAGTTCATGGTGCCTTTCCGAAGTCGATCAGGCGCGGGCACGCACTATTTTGTTTGTTGATCATTCTTCTGTTCGTCTTCCTTCTTGTCCGTCGGCAAAGTCGCATTCAAGGCATCGCAGGCTTTCTTCTTGGCCGGATCGTAATCGAGTTTGATGATGATGGGGCGTTCACTGCGAATAGCCTTTCCATAGGCCAAGGCCTCCAAGAAGCGCAAGTTTGGAATGGTCTGGACATGTGCTTGGCTATAGACGTTCGAAAGGTAATCGAGACTCGTTTTGTCCACCAAGGAGAAAGTGACACATGTATTGCATTGAGATAAGATAGACTTGCTAACCAACGCGGTGCGCTGGGAGATGATCAGGAGACCAACACCATACTTTCTGCCTTGAAGCGCAATCTGCGAGATGCGCCCCACCACCCATTGCGTATCGGAGTCAAACCCGGCTCCCATTGTCTCTGGAATTATCGTGTGCGCTTCCTCCAGAACAACCAACACACGGCGTGCCCTGCGATTTTTGCGTGCCCAATCCATTATGCTGGAGAGATAAAGTTCTGTCGCGCGCAAAGTTGCTTTTGTGTTGGTGATTTCCGGAAGTTCAAATATGCCCAGGGAGGCACCCTCCGATGAGAGGAAATCTTCCACGCTTTTCTTCACGGGGTCTCTGATCTCATCGACGAACTTCTTTAGCGCCTCCTTCTCCTTCTTCGCGCCATACTCACCTGTTTCCACAGCAAAGAGTTTCTGATCTAATTCCGCTGCTTGCTTTAGGGCCAATCCGAGCAACTGAGGATTGTTCGCGGCAAGTCGAGCTTTGTATTCATTGGTGAAATCCACGCAGAAGACTTTCGTTCCAAGAGCCAGAGCTTGTCTTATGATGTCGAACGCGAGTTCTGTTTTACCAGTGCCGGTAACACCCAGGATCGCCGTGTGATATTCGAGTACATCGGAAAAACCGGCCCGCACGATGATGTCGGAGCCAGGCACTTTGCCGACCGCAAACTCGTCACCTTGAGGAGCAGTGAAATCGAAAGCGATTGGCTTCTTGGGCACGAACACAGGAGAGTTCATCGAAGGAAGCCACCCGTATTTGACGAAGCCCTTGCGAGCATCCAAGCATCCCAGTTGCGCTGCAGAGACAACATGTTTTCCTCTGGGATTCTTCCCAAAGCTTTCTTCAGCGGTCCTGGCGTCCAGAATCTGATAGAAAACGGTCTGATTGCCCTGGCGACAGAAGGTCAGAACGCCTTCCTCCAAAGGAACATCGGGAGAGACCTCAAACTTGATTGTGGAGATGTTGGAGTCTTCTACGACAAATCCGACGAGGTCAGTACCGCCATCGTAGCCGCTGAGTTCTTTGACAAGAGTTTGCGCATCCAGTGGAGTGGCCATAGCGTAGACTGTGCCGGGAACTGCGTCCGCAATGGGCGGAGATAGCACACCATGGCAAAGACCTGTGCCGACCATCTGTGATTCTTCAGTATGACTGAAAAGGCAGAGAACATTAACCTGCGTAGCGTTGGGAAGGCATGCCGCAACGACTTTTCCGGAATGCCAGGCAGCGGAAGAGGTCAAGGCTACACGTATGATATTGGGATTGTCCACGCGTGAGATTGTCCCAAGACATTGAGCGTTGTCCTTGCGGATCGCGATAGATCTAATCTCGTCAATCAAGCGGAGGGTTAATTCAACCGGGCGCACAAGAATGATGAATGCCCAGCCGAAGAAAAGCCAGAGTTGCTGCTCTGGCACGTTCTGGTAGTAGCCCAAGATGCTGATCAATGCGGGAGGCGTAAAGACTAACTCGCCGCGTCCGAAGAGGTCGCTGACGCGGTAACCAACGACGGACAAATATCGTCGTTTGGGTTGTTGTGCAACATCAGCGTCACCGAAAATCATCGCCAGAATTGCACAGATGCAAGTAGTCACATTCAACACAACGGCAAGCCATCGAAAGACGTTCAGTGTCATGCCCATTGTCGCTATGCTGGAAAGGTCGAGTGAACTCAAGAGAAGAGCGGATGTAAGCGAATTGACCAGGGCATTCCGGGGTGGCCGGAACCAAGGAGCGGACAACAATGTCAGAAAGAACAGACCTAGGCCACTGAGAAGCCACAACCGCTGACCTGCGGCGGCAGGAATAAACTGGTTAGTCACTGTGCGCGAAAGGATAAGAAAGATGGCTATGTTCAAGAACAACGCCAGCAAACGCTGTTTCTGGGTCAGATATCCCGTCTGCTTTTGTTCAACATCAGTCACGATGGAACTCCATTCCGATCGGTTGGGCGACCGCTTGCCAATCGCACTCTGAAACAATAAACTGCACCTGCCGATACAGGACATCTGGGGAGAGTTTTGACAAAGGATCTTGGATCACATTCAATACAGGTGTGCCCTGCTTGCATGATGTGACTACATATAGCCACGCCCGTTCTCCAAGTTGGCGAAGTTTGTCAACCTCAGGACCCGTGAGGATAATTGCACCAGTATCAGCACGGCCCTTGACTTCGATGAACCGTTTCTCACCTACGGAAGATTCAGACCGGATGTCGTAGTGTTCGCCGTCTTTTGAGACATCGAAGGGTGTCCATCCGCGCGACTTCTCGTACTCCATTACGATTTCCATGGCGATCAGCTCAACCTCATCGTCACGGCGCATGGGAACGCCTTTGTGTGCAGCCTGTGATTCATCAGGGAGCACCGCGGTAGGATCAGGAATGATAACCGCAGATGTGACGACATCCGGCAAGTTCGTCCTGAGTCGCAACATGAGATCGAGTTCAGAGAGCCGGATGGTCTTGCGCTTCTTGAGGTCTTCTATGCGTTTCTCAAGGGCTTGACGTTCCTCAGCATCATCGTCACCGATAAGTTGCAGTTGGTGGGCGTCGTTGAGTTTTTCCTGAAGATCGAGAATCAGGTCGGTGAAGGTGGTGTGAAGGTAATCACGACGCAGATCGCATTCGCTCTGGCGGTGGCCCTGAACCCGTTTGAGTTGCGCTTCTGTGATGTGGTCATACGCCCAGGCCTGGACATCTTCAGTGGTGGTAGCCGGCATGTCCGGCACGGCGAGAATTCCCTCTGGGGCGGTGCAGTTCAAGAGTGCGGCTGGCGATGTGGACGTCATTCTGTTGTCGTGCGCGACGACAAGCGAAAGTTGTTCATGGGCGAGACGGGTTCTCTCCTCGTTACGGCCATCTTCAACGCGGGAGCGGACCAGCCACATTCGCTGTGGCGCTGTGATGTTCGGGTCCACTATGACGGCTCCTTTTGCGAAGGCATTTTCAGCGCGGCGGATTGCCCATTTGATAAGCGCGTCGAAGAGAGCGTGACCCGGGCCGAGTAGTCTGGTGTGTTCCGGAATCTTGGTGCGACTGGCGACACTGACGAGAGCCTTGTCGAATACGAACGGGGTGTCGTATTTCTCCGCGAGAGATAGATGGAATTGCCGGGCAATATCCAGGACTTCAGTTGGGATCTTGCTGAGATGAATGACAGGGAAATGCTTGTCATCCGTAATCGTTCCACCAGCGGCCACATAGGCGCTCGTGAAGAACCTTTGAATGAAACAGGGCTGAAGGCGGCGCTCGTCTGATGCGTCTCGCAGTTCCAAGGCGGCGCGTAGATCGAGGTGGGAAGTAAGCGATTGTTTCTTTTGGAGAGCGATCAGCATGGAGGCTCTGTCTTCGAAGCCGGATTTCAGGGAGTCCTCGGTCTGAGACGCGGCCGCTGCGCCATCTTCCGAGTCTATGGATTTCTCGATGAGATGGATCAGGGGAATATCTTCGAGCAGTTCGTCAATCACATCATAGACGCGGTCCGTTCCCATTTGTTCGCGCATGATGTCGAGTTTGGTCAAGATCCGCTGAAGGACGGCGCCTTCCCTCGTATTGATGGCGACAAGGTTATAGACGTACACATCGTCTTTCTGGCCGTAGCGATGGATGCGGCCCATGCGCTGTTCCAGACGGTTCGGGTTCCAAGGGATGTCCCAATTGATCAGGTAACGGCAAAACTGGAGGTTGATACCTTCGCCAGCGGCATCGGTGGCAACCATGATCTTGGCGCGGGTGCGGAAATCGCGTTGTGCCTGCTTGCGGGCATCCACGTCAAGGCCACCGTGGATCGTGGAGACCGCATAACCCTTGTTAGTGAGGCGCTGAGTCAGATTGTCCATGGTGTCTTTATGTTCGGTGAAGATGACCAGTTTTTCATCGTCACGGCGGATAATGTCCGATGAATCGAGGACTTTCAGAAGTTCGCTGAACTTGGCCTCGGCATGGTTGCGAAGTGTTTCGGCCATCCGCAGAAGGGATTGCACCTCATCGCGTTCCTTCTCGACCTCTTCCGGATCGTCGCTGAGAACCTGACGGAAAATGCGCTTATCCACAGCCTCGCGCTGGGATTCATCCATCTCCTCATATTCCGTGATGTCGTCGGGGACTTCTTCGGTCGTGCCTTTCAGAAGGCGTTTCTTCTCGGAAGCGGTTCTTGTTTGGTCTCGCAGGATACGCAGGACTTCATCCAGGGAGTTCAGGCGGTTGTGAAGCGTGCGGGTGATGGCGTAGATACTACTGGCCAAACGGCGTTGCATGACCATGAGGGTCAGTTCGACGTTGCGATTCTTCTTGGCCTTGGCTTCTTTGCGGCGAGACCGAACGTACTTGGTGACAGCGTTGTAGAGTTCCAACTCTTCAGGTGTGAGTTCATAGCCAACAGTGTTCGTGTGGCGTGGTTTGAACAGCGGCTCTGAATTCCACCCGACCATCTCCTCTTTCAGACGGCGGAGGAAGAAACGGTTGCGGGCCTTTGTGATTGAGGCCTCGGCGTCGAATGACTCATTGCCGGTGGTGTACGCGGCAACGGCTTCATGGATACGCTTTGTGACAAGCTCGTCCTTCTGGAATAGATCCTCGTCCAGTAACATGAGAAGGCGGCGGAATGTGTCCTTGCGGCCGCGGTGAGGTGTGGCCGTGAGAAATAAAAGGTGATCGGTACGCTGTGCCAGAGATTCGACAGCCTGGTAGCGAATACTGCGATCTATCTTTGTGCCGTATTCGAAGGCGGATAGTTTGTGCGCCTCGTCCACCACGATCATGTCCCATTGGGTTTCCTGGGCCGATTTGAGACAACCCTCGTGGCGGGCAATGAAATCAATGGACGTGATGAAAAACCCATTCTCTCCCTGAGAAAATTGTCCGGGGTCGGCTTCAAAAGATGCCCGGTTCACAAGGCGGAAGTGCAGGTTGAACTTGTCCCGCATCTCGTCTTCCATCCACTGCTTGGTGAGTCCGCCCGGCGTGATGATGAGAACCTTGTTGATGACGCCCCGGAACAGCAGTTCCTTGATGAGAAGCCCGGCCATGATGGTCTTGCCGGCGCCAGTGTCGTCCGCGAGAAGGAAGCGAATCCGGGGAAGCGGCAGAAGATAGCGGTAAACGGCTTCAACCTGATGGGGCAGCACATCAACAATGCTGGAGTTGACGGCAAAGAGAGGATCAAACTGGTGGGCTATGCGGATGCGCTCTGCTTCAACACCGAGCAGGAAGAGCTTGGCATCCCCCTGGAAGCTGAAGGCTTGGCCCCTGACCTTGACAAGAACGGCGATTTCGGCATCGGTCAGCGGTCGTTTGATGACTCGGCGGCTGGATGCGCCGATAGCCTCAACCAGTTTTCGGGTGCCGAATTGGGAGACACGTGTAATCTCAGCCAGTTCGGATGGCTCCAACCCCGAAACAATGTCGCCGGGTTCAATTCTATTCTCACTTCCTGTCATCTATTTCCTTGGCCTTGCCTCTCTTGCACGAATCATTCACATCACTAATTTGGAACTTCCAATGTAGCCCGATCCCGCGTTCGCAGGATATACAGGGGGTTCCTCCGCTTGCACGTTCCCAATGGTTTTGACTGTATCAGGGCATGTCCCGAAAAGCCAGATGAAAGAGGCCCACTTAGCGGCTAACTACGGTGGGCAAGCCCGACCCATGCCGCCCTGGCCAAGTTCCTTCTCGATCAGGTAGTCGTCCAGAATCGTCTGCCCTGTTTTCCATTCCGCCATAAATCACCGTGTAAAAGATTCAACCACAAACTAATCCGCTTCGCCACCTTCTTCCCCGGCGTCCAGCCAATCGGGAAGATAAAGACGGCGCACGCCCTCGTAATCGTCCCCCACTTCGCGGTCAAGTGTGAGCAACAGTTTCGGATAGTTGTCCTTAACCGCCAATAGGGGCGCAGACTCCCGCTCGACCGTCACCTTGGACGGCAACAGGTACGCAACCTGAATGTACGTCTTCCTGCCATCACGTTCGGCCACAAAATCAATCTCAAGATCGCCGATCCGACCGACGGACACACGGTAGCCTCTGCGAAGAAGCTCGACGCAGACCACATTTTCGAGCATCCCGCCGATATCACCCGCACGATACCCGATCAAGGCGGTGCGCAAGCCCAGATCGCTGATGTAGTGCTTCTCGTTCACCTCCAGATGACGCCGCCCCTTGATATCGTACAGCAACACCCGGTGGGTCAGATGCGCATCCGCGAACCACCGCATGTAGTTCAGGATGGTGTCCACCCCGACGGAGAGTTTCTGGCTCTTCAGAAACGCATTGATCCGGCTGGCGTTCGTGAGATTGCCGATGTTGTCGAAAACATACCGCCCCACCTGTTCGAGCAGAACATAGTTCCGCACCTGATGACGCCGCACAATGTCCTTCAGCATAATCGTGTCGTAGACGCCCGTGACGAATGGACGGAACGTCTCATCGGCCAAACGTCCGAACTCGTGCAGTCCGGGCAGTCCGCCGTAGCGCAGAAACTGCCTGAACGCCTCCGCCGTCTCCGTTTTCCGCAACCCATTGAACGCCCGGAATTCTGGAAAGGAGAGCGGGAAGAGTTGCACTTCGACGAACCGCCCCGCCAGCAGCGTGGCTAGTTCGCCGGAAAGAAGACGGGCGTTCGACCCGGTGATCACCACGTCAATGTCGCGCCGCCCGGACCAGTCCGCGACGATTCGTTCCCACCCCGCGATCTCCTGGATCTCATCAACGAAAACGCGGCAGACACCCCCACCTTTCGGGTGTGCCGCTTTGACATGCGCCGCCAGATCGTGGTACGTGCGGATCGCGTCAAACTCGTACGACTCTTTGTCGACATAAACGATCTGCTCGCGCCTCACCCCGTCCGCCACCAACTTATCGATCAGCAGCCGGACCAAACAGCTTTTGCCCGACCGCCGCATCCCAGTGATGACCTTTACCACGGGCTTACCCAAAAATGGCGCGATTTTCTGCACATAGAGATTTCGCTTATACACGATAGAACCTCGTTTCATACGATTATTTTTGATATGGGCGAAACATATCACATCGCGTCTGCACTCGCAACCATGGAAAACAGGCCGAGAATTTCCGGTTTTTCTCTGACGCTCTTGGGCGCCGTGGTCAGGCCTTTATTGATGGATTCCGCCGAAAACGTTGCCGGGTGGAGCCGTTCTCAATTTTCCTGTTACATTCCAAACGCCAAGGCCAAAAGTAAATAGAACGAATCCCGCGACAATGCCAACAAGAGAAAGCACCGGCTAATCCACATACCACTCGCCACCTTCGACGCCTGCCACAACACGACGAGCAATAAAAGGATGATGGAAAGCGATGTCGGCTTCAGCGCTTTAAGAATTGCTATCATTATGATCAGCCCAACCCCAGCTCCGCCTCCGTTTTTTTCTTCATCCGCTTCAGCTTGCCGGACAGGCTGATTTTTTTCACGGCGGAAACACGATCAACGAATAAAACGCCGTTCAAGTGATCCTGCTCATGCTGAATGACGCGTGCCAGCAATCCCCTGGCCTGAAGGGTCTGCAGTTCGCCCTTCAAGTTCAGAAACTTGACTGAAACTTCCCAGGCCCGATGCACCGGCGCCCAGATTTCGGGAACACTCAAACAGCCTTCCGTATCCGTCTTCGCTCCGGTCCGGGACAGAATGACAGGGTTGATCATCACCAGCGGCAACTCCACCTCCGGATTCAGCCGGGCCCCACCGGGCTCCGCGGCATCATATTTGGGATCGAACCCGATCGTGCAGATTTGAACGGTCTGACCGATCTGCTGAGCGGCCAACCCCACCCCTTTCTTTTCACCCATGATCTCCAGCATGTCGCGGGCCAGAATCCGGATGGCTTTGTCGATCAGGGCCACCGGATCCGCGGGTTGCCGAAGCACCGGATGTCCATAGATGCAGAACTGATATTTCATGGGGTTAAATTACTGCAAATCCACCGACAATTGCAATCCGAATCCGATCTTGCCAACGCCACGCAGATGGCCTATAAATGGACGCTATGCCGGATATTCTGATCATTATTCCTACGTATAACGAGGCCGAAAATGTCCAGGCCATTGCCAAGGCAATCTTAGCGATCGCCCCGGATGCGGAGATTTTATTTGTCGATGATAATTCCCCAGATGGAACGGGGCACATGGTCGAAGCATTGCACGGGTCGAATCCGCGGATCCATCTCCTGCATAAGCCGAACAAACAGGGATTGGGACGAGCCTATGTGGCCGGCTTCCGGTGGGCCCTGGAACGACATTACACCCACATCTTTGAAATGGATGCCGACTTCTCCCACAATCCCACGGAAATCCCAAAATTCATCCAAGCCGCCGCCAATGCCGATCTTGTGCTGGGCTCACGCTACCTCAATGGCATCCGCATCATTAACTGGCCGTTGGAACGCCTGATTCTGAGCAAGGCGGCCAGCCTCTACGTCCGCATCATCACCGGGTTGCCGTTCACGGATCCCACCGGGGGCTATAAATGCTTTCGCCGCGAGGTTCTGGAAGCCATCGACTTGGATCGGATAAAATCCAACGGCTACTCTTTCCAGGTTGAAATGACGCACACGGCGTGGAAGCTGGGCTTCCGCATCGTCGAGGTGCCGATTACATTCGAAGATCGACGGTCCGGTCATTCCAAGATGAACCCGGCCATCGTCCGCGAGGCTTTGGGAATGGTGATACGTCTGCGTTTTCGTTTTCAACCGTGCCGTAAGTCATCAACCCTGAATCAACAGCACGATGCTTCATGAATGAATTTCTCTCATTTCCCGCTGGCCGCGCTTCACGAATCCAGGCAAGCGATATCTGGCGCGAGCTCCGGCCCAAGCAATTGACGAAAAATCTGATCATCTTCGTCGCATTCGTCTTTGCCCTGGGCGACAAGCACCAGAGCATCGCGCTGACGGGATTCTGGACGGCTTGCCTGGCGTTCGTGCTATTCTCCGTAACGACCAGCGGTATCTACATTTTTAATGACATCCGCGACATCGTTCTGGATCGCGCCCACCCGGTAAAATCCCAGCGCCCCATTGCGGCCGGGCGCATGCCCCTGCCCTTGGCTTGGAGCCTGATGGGCATTTTGCTATGCGCAGGACTTGCCGGTTCCTGGCTGTTTTCCATCCCGTTCGGTCTGGTGGTGACCGCTTATGTCATATTGCAACTGTTCTACACGTTATGGTTAAAGCATGTGTCCCTCGTGGATGTGTTCGTGATTGCCGCCGGTTTCGTGCTGCGCGTTATTGCCGGCGGCATTGCCGTGAACGTCACCCTCTCCCCCTGGCTCCTGGTCTGCACGTTCCTCATGGCGCTGTTCCTGGCCCTCTGCAAGCGCCGCCACGAAAAGCGGCTGACAGCGGAAATGCGGAATGCGGAATCACGGCCCAGCCTCATGTCCAGCGACGAACGGCTGCTGGACCAGCTGATCGCCATCATCGCCGGAGCGGTGATCGTGGTCTATGCCATCTATACTCAGTGGCCCGAAACCGTGATGAAGTTCCAGACCAATCGTCTGGCACTGACAATTCCGTTTGTCATCTTCGGTCTTTTCCGATACCTCGACCTGGTTTATCGCCAGTCTAAAGGCGACCAGCCTGAATATATCCTTCTAACGGACATTCCCCTGATGATCGCCATCGTGTTATTCGGGCTTTCCGTTCTGTTCATCATCGTCATTTAGTACCATATATTATTGGAAGGGCATCGCCGATGAATCCGGATCTACTAGTGTGCGAACTTCACGAACCTGATCTACTGGATACCATTCGTTCTGCCTGGGACGAGTTTAACAAGCAGTGTCCCGAGCCGAAAACACCTTCATTTCTCGATCCCTGCGAATTCCTGGTCAGCCGTGATTGGTGCGGCTTCGGGACCGAGCATGACGCGGCGCTCAAGACGGCGGCAATGCGCATCCTTAGCCAGCCGGCCTTGTGCCGCCTGGCTGCCTTCTACGCCTGGAAGGTTTTTGACTCGCCGGCGCAATTCTGTATCAACCACAAGGACCGCTGGCCCAAGCTGAACTCCACCCTCGGCGACCAGGCTGGATTCTTTTTTCTACTGATCGGGCTTTCCCTGGTGCCCCGCTTGCGGCGCTACCATCAAATGCTGGGTGTCCCGGAAACCGTGACCCGCGAAACCAGCCAGCAGGTCCGCTGTTTCTGCGACAATTTTCAGCGAGCCAAGGGCGGCGACATCGGTATCTTTACCAATCAACTCAACTGGCTACGGAATTATGTACGCGGCCAACTGTATTTTCGGATCGGCCGCCTGGAATACTGGGCCAGGGGATTTGACGCCCAGCTTACAGTGTTCCGCCACCGTCAAACCGGACGCGTCATCGCCCTGGCCAATGACGAAGCCTGCTTCAATCCGGAGGGGCTCATGGATGAACCGGATAAGCGCGCCGTCGGCGCCCCGACTTGGAACCCTACCCTGCGACTGACAGAAGATGCGGTCGTGGGTTTTCCAATTTCGCCCCGGGGCAGTGCCGAACACCGCGAGATACGTCTGCCGTTTGCCGAATGGCAACTGATGCTGGGTCCCGGTGATCCGGTCCTGGATATTCACATCCCCCCCGGCGGCGACATGGGTCCCGATAAATGCCTGGATTCTCTGACCCGGGCACGCGATTTTTTTAAGACCACTTTTCCTCATCGCGCTCCCGTCGGTTTCATATGCAGATCCTGGATATTCAGTCCATGCCTGGAGCATTGCCTCCCGCCGGAATCCAACCTGGTGCGGTTCCTCAAAGAGATGTATCTGTTTCCCATCGCCTCCACGGATCCGAACATCTGGTTCGTTTTTTTCCAGGATAAATTCGACCCCGCCACGGCTCCGCGGAACACCAGCCTCCAGCGCGCCTTGCTGGATTATCTGGTTGCCGGACACACCTGGCGCAACGGCGGCATGTTCTTTCTTGCGGATGATCTTCCGGCCTTCGGCACCCAGGGTTACCGCGCCAACTGGCCGGTGCTCTGAATTTGCAGATGAGCCACCCATCCGACAACCGCACAACGAAAGGCGGTAGCGGACTCTGCGCCGCGCGCTCGCCCGGAATGACTTTTCCCCGACATCCCGCCTTGACCAGCCATCTGAAAACGTCTAAGGTACCGCTCACGTTATTCAGGGTTGGGCCAGGAAATATCCGTGGAATGAGCATCTATGGCTAAGGAAAAACAGGAACAACGCAGGATACCAACCCACAGCACCCCATTACCTTCCGTGCCAGGAACGCCTCCGGTGAGCGGATCGTTTTTCAAAATCAACGACTGGCTGGCCGCCGCCGTGACCTTTGCCGTGGCGTTGGCGGTTTATACCTACACCATGGCCCCTACGGTCACGCTGGAAGATTCCGGTGAACTGGTTGTTGCCGCCGACTACCTTGGGGTTCCCCACCCGCCTGGCTATCCGCTCTGGACAATTCTGGCCTGGATTTCCCAGTGGATATTTCATTTCAAGAGCTACATGGGCCAACCCAATCCGGCCTGGGGCGTGAACTTCATGTCCGGCTTATTCGGCGCGCTGCTCAGCGGCGTCGTTGCCCTCCTGGTATCCCGGTCCGGCATGACCCTGCTCCGCTCGTTCCGGCATCAGGACGATGAGGGAAAGGCCGGCCGCATGGATATGATTATCAGTTGGGCCAGCGGAGTCGGCGCCGGCCTGATACTGGCATTCTGCCCGTTCCTCTGGTCCCAATGCACCATCGCCGAAGTGTACACCATGAACTCCTTTCTCCATCTGCTGATCCTGACTCTGCTATACGTCTGGATGCACCGGCCCAAGCGCGACGTGTTGTTATACTTGATGGCGTTTCTCTTTGGACTGACATTCACCAACTGCCAACCCATCGTGCTCATGGTGCCGGCGCTCATGCTGGTGTTCTTCGTCACCGACCGCCGCTTATTCCGGGACTGCCTGTGCGTGGGACTTGTTTTTATCGCCGGTTTGATTTTCTTTAAAACAATGGAACCGGAATGGGCTTCGGGCACTCCCGTGCCGAACAAGGAACTCCGTATTGCGGGAGGTATCTTTCTGCTCCTGACTCCGGCGGGCATCTGGTTTTTCACTCGGGAACTATTCACGGAATGGCGCCGGGTTCTGCTGATGGTTCTGTATGCGGGACTGGGTTTGTCCTTTTTCATTTACATGCCCATCGCCTCGGACACCAATCCCCCCATGAACTGGGGCTATCCCCGGACCATGGAAGGCTTCAAGCATGCCGTGACCCGGGGCCAATACCAAGCGCTGGCGCCGGCCATTCAACCGGCAGCCTTCATCAAACAGATCGGAGAATTTCTCAATGAACTGGAGGACCAATTTCCATTCCCGATGCCCCTGCTGGCACTGGTGCCCATATTCTTTTTTCGTCAAATCTGGCGCCGGAACTGGGCTTGGCTTCTGGGTCTGATCATCGCGTTTGCGATTACCGGGCCGGGCATGATGATTATTCTCAATCCCCCGCATGATCTGCAGTCATTGTTCATCGCCAAAGTCCAATTCGTCCAATCCACGGCCTTTTATGCCGTTTGGGTCGGATATGGATTCCTGCTGGGACTGGCGTTTCTCAACCAGGTACTGAAGCACAGGCTGTTGGTCTATCTTGGCATTGCGGTGACCCTGTTGTGCCCGATTGCCCTGATCTGGCAGGACGAACATGACAAAGACCTGGTCCAGAAGAACAGCACGGCCAACCTGCGCCATCACGATTTCGGCTGGCAGTTCGGGAATTACCAGTTGCGCGGCGTCAAGGCCATCATGGCGGAGCTGAAGCCAGGCGAAACGCCGCCGCCAAACCCGAACTATCCCCCTGAAATGACGCCCAACGCCGTCTTTTTCGGCGGCACCGATCCGGGGCGTTTCGTGCCGACCTACATGATCTATTCCGCAAAGGTGCGGCCGGATGTGTACCTGATCACCCAGAATGCCCTGGCCGACAACACCTACATGAACGTCATGCGCGACCTGTACGGCGACCGGATATGGATGCCGTCGGCCCAGGATTCCAACCAGGCCTTTCAGACTTACATCAACGATGTTCGGACGGGCCGCATGCCGCCCAGTGCCGCCGTCACCATCGACAAGAATGGGCGGGTCAGCGTCCAGGGCGTCATGGGCGTCATGGAAATCAACGGTATCATCTGCAAGATGATCTTCGAAGCCAACAAGGACAAGCATGATTTCTACGTCGAGGAAAGCTATGTGATTGGATGGATGTATCCCTACCTTTCGCCGCACGGGCTGATCATGAAGATCAATAAGCAACCCCTGCCCAAGTTGACCGACGAGATGGTGAAAGACGACATGGAGTTCTGGAACTGGTACGGTAACCGCCTGATGAATAATCCCCATTTCCTGAACGATGTTGTGGCTCGCAAGACATTCTCGAAACTGCGTTGCGCCATTGCCGGCGTGTATATGTGGCGCCGAATGTTCAACGAGGCCGAATCGGCGTTCCGCCAGGCGGTGGACTTGTATCCCACGAGTCCGGAAGCGAACTTCCGGCTGGCAGACCTGTATCTGCAATTCGGCCAATTCCCGAAAGCCCGCGAAGTCATGGAAAAGAACTACCAGCTGGATCCGAAAAACGAGAAGATTCAAGGATTCCTGAACCAGATCAAGGATATGGAAAAGATGAACGCCCGGATGATCGAACTGCAAAACCAGCTATCCCAGGGCAGCGGCTCGCTGGATATGGTGTTTGAGCTGGCATCCCTCTATCAAAGGTCGGGCAAGGACCAACCATTCCAAGACCTGACCCGCCAGGTTCTGAATAATACGAACATTCCACCCCAGGCGTATTTGAAAGTGGCGGAACTCTCGGCGGCCGCGCCGCCGCACCTGCCGCTGATGGTCGAAGCGTTCCAGAAATATCTCCAGCGCGAGCCCTCCGACCCGCGGATATGGCTGGAGCTTGCCTGCGTCCAGATCGCCATCGGCCAGCCAGACCCGGCGTTTCAATCCCTGCACCGAGCCGTGACCGTCGGCGGTGAGCCGATTAAAGACGCCGCCCGGAAGGACCCGCGCTTCGAACCGATCCGCAATGCGGAACCATTCAAACGCCTCACGGCGCCTTCCCAGCAGAATTTCGCTCCCTTCTCCGGCAATTTCATTCCTTAACCCAGTGAGAATTCATGAGTCAGGACGCTGAGCCCATATAGGGCGGCGGTTTCCACGCGCAAGGTCGCCGGGCCAAACCGAACCAGAAGCCCCCCGGCTTGCCTCACGGCCAACGTTTCCTCGGCGGTAAAATCTCCTTCCGGGCCGACAATCAGGGCCAAAGACATAGGCGTCGGCAGGGTCATTCCCTTCACGATATCGCGCAAGGGACAGGCTTCCTCATGCAGAGAGGCCATGAACGGCACCGTAAATTCCGGCAAGCGCGGCAGGACTTCGGACAAGGACATTACAGGCTGAATGTCGGGTAGCCAAGCCACGCCGCTTTGCTTGACCGATTCCCGGGCAATTTTCAGCCAGCGGTCGCGCCGTTTCTTGGCCACGGGAGATCCCGCCCTGGCAACCACCCGTTCCGTAAGCAGGGGCCAGACTGCCCGCGCTCCGAGCTCGGTCGCCTTCTGAACGATCCCGTCCATCAGCGCATGCCTGGGAATCGACTGAATCAGCGTAATGGATACAGAAGGCGGCGGCTCAAAATGCCGGGTCTCTTCATGGACCCGTACGCAAACGCCGCCAGGATCCGCGGCTAGAATGCCGGCTTGCGCCGTATGTCCTTGTCCATCCATGAGCGCCACGACATCGCCCGGGCGGGCGCGAAGCACGCGCGCCAGATGGCGGGATTCTTCCGGGGAAAGCGTCACTTCCGGCTGGGACCATTGCGCCGGTTCGACAAAACAGCGATTCATACCCGCTTCTGTCATGATCCTGATGGCTTTCGGTGCTCCATGAACTCGGCGGCTTTTGTCCGGAACTGCGCAAGGTCGGGGCAATTGGTTTCGTCGCAGGCGTCCAGAAATTCCTTGAGTTTCTTTTTCTGCTGACCGGACAGATTCTTGGGCACTTCCTGAACCACGCGAACATGAAGATCACCATGGCCGTAACCGCCGGTGTCGGGAACCCCTTTGCCGCGCAAGCGGAACAGTTTACCGTTTTCCGTGCCGGGCGCGATACGGATATTGGCCCATCCATCCAGGGTCGGCACGGAGATTTCGCCGCCGAGCGCGGCAGCCTCCAGGGATATAGGCACCTCGCAGAACAAATCATTTCCCTCGCGCTGGAACAGATGATGCGGACGCACGTGCAGAACCACATACAGATCACCGGCGCCCCCGCCCCGGGCCCCACCCTCTCCCTTTCCCGCCAGGCGCAGACGCGATCCGGTCTCAACGCCCGCCGGAATCTTTAGCGTCAACTGCTTACGCGCTTTCACCATGCCGGTTCCACCGCACGGCCGGCAGGGATGCGTCACAATCTCGCCGCGCCCCCCGCAGGACGGACAATCCTGCTGGACCCGGAAAAATCCGGCGGACGTGACAACAACGCCATGCCCCCCGCAATGGCGGCATGTTTCCTTCTTATGGCCGGCTTCGGCTCCGGAGCCGGCGCACGCCGAACATTCCTCTGAAATCGGAATGGTGATAGCCCGTTCGGCGCCGAACACAGATTCTTCAAATTCAATTTCCAGGTCAAAACGAAGGTCAGCCCCCCGCGCCGAGCGGGAAGAACCGCCGCGCCGGCCGGATCCCCGTCCGAAAACATCATCAAAGATACCGCCGGAGCCGCCGCCGAACAAATCCCCGAACAGATCCTGAATATCCGACATGTGCGTGAAATCGCGGGAGAAATCAAAACCTCCGGGGCCAAAGGATGATTTCAAGCCGGCATGGCCATACTGATCGTAAAGCTGGCGTTTCTGAGGATCGCTGAGAATTTCAAAGGCTTCCGATAATTCCTTGAATTTTTCCTCGGCCTCCTTGTTGCCCGCATTGCGGTCTGGATGATGTTTCAAGGCCAGTTTCCGGTATGCCTTCTTGATTTCCTCAAGAGCTGTATTCCGGGTAACGCCTAGGACATCGTAATAATCACGCTTGCCTGCCACCGTTTATCCCTCCTCCGGTAATGGAACTTCTGACGGAGATGCCCCGGCCCCTTTTCCGGCCTCAGGTTCGCCCTTGGCAGGCCCGCTGGATACCACCACTTGCGCCGGACGCAACAACTTATTGCCCAGCATATAGCCCGGCCGGGTTTGAGCCAGCACCATGTCTTCCGGTTCCTTGTCCGACGCCATGCGGCTGATCGCTTCAAACCGGGCCGGATCAAACGGCTGTTTTTCAGCGTCGAAAGGCGTCAGTCCGAATTTCATTAAAACCCCCATCAGCTGATCGAAAATCAACTGAAGTCCTTCTTGAATGGCTTTATCGGCTTTATGGGTAGTCGCCGCCTGAATGCCCAATTGAAGATGATCCAGCACGGGCAAGAGCTCCAGCATGAGTTCAGACGCCGCCATGTCATAAAGTTCGGTCTTTTCCCGCAAAGTCCGTTTGCGAAAATTATCGAAGTCGGCGCGAAGCCGCAATAATTGATCCTGAAGCTTTTCGAGCAGCGCCGCCTTTTCTCCCGGCAAATCGACCGCCGGCGCTTTGTCATGGGAGGCGGGTATTGTCGGCAATGGTCCGACCGCCTGACTCGCCCTCGCCTGGGCAAAGTGCTCCGGCGAAGCCTGGTCGGCGAAGCCTGAGTCGGATGCGGACCCCGCAGAATCCCTGGCCGCCGGTTCTTCTTTGGTCCCGGATTCCTGATGAACGTTTCCTGCACTCTCGTGGGAATGATGTTTTTCTTTGCTCCGGCTCATGAACGCTTGCTGTCTCCTTCACCTTCCGCCCCGCCGCCAGCCTGCTTTTCGAATCTTTGTTCCGCTTTTGACGCCGGCGCCAGCACGGCCACCAGCTCGCCCCGGACTGCCCGCGCCGTGTTTTGCCCGGCCCGATGGGAAAACGTATCCCGCAAATCGACAACAGTTCCCCACACACACTCCTCGTTCATCTTCGTCAGCTCTCTGGCCATAAACAATTCCCGCTGGGGGAACAGCTCGCTCATCTCGGCCAGCAAGGTCAGCCAGCGATAGGGCGATTCAAAGAGCACCACCGGTAACGGCAGGCACCGAAACTCCTGAAGCCGCCGTTTCCGAGCGCCGGCTTTACGGGGTAAAAACCCGTCAAATAGAAAACCGCCGCCGCCAAAGCCGCTTAAAGCCAAAGCAGCCGTCACGGAGGAAGGTCCCGGAATCACCGTGATGTAAAGGCCCTCCTTCCGGCAGGCCGCCACAATTCGCGCCCCGGGGTCCGAGACACCCGGCATACCGGCATTGGTCACCAGGGCCGCCGCGGAGCCCGCCTTGACTTTCGTCATTACCATCTGCACCCGCGAGGCTTCATTAAAACGGTGACAACTGATCAGCGTTGCTCGAATTTGGTAGCGCTGGAGCAATGTGTGCGTATGCCTGGTATCCTCCGCAAGGATGAACGCCACCGATCGGAGCGTATCCAGCGCCCGCCCGCTGATGTCCCCCAAATGACCGATGGGCGTGCCAACTATATAGATTCCAGGCTTCATGTCCGCCAATTCCCGGTGCTCCGATCAAACGGGTCTATTCATGTACACGGAAAGTAACGGTTAAGCAATCATTATTTGCCTGGGTCCGGAATGGATCCTGTAATTCTAATTATGGCCGCGCCGCCTGCCGGCTTGTCCGGCTGAAGCGATAGCTTGTTGGGAAACGCTCGCGTTTTCCGACAAGCTATTCGCCCGCGACTACGCGTTTCGCGTGGCCAGCACAAGGTTTACCACGCCAGAGGCGTGGTCGCGGGGGGTCTGGCGCCATAACGAGAATTACCGGCCTAGCCAGCCTGAAGGACTTGGTGTAGCCAAAATCCGACCGGCTGCTAGGTCGTTCAAAATTGTTAAAAATAATGATTGAACACATCCCCCGCCATGTTATGATGCTGCTTAAATGGATTTTGATTCGCTAAGGAGATCACCATGATCAGGCTGGGAATGAAAATCGCAGTAATCGCCATTTTTGTACTGAATGGCGCGGCGCTGGTTTTTGGCATCCTGCTGTTCCAACAGCGGGAAACTCTGAAAGGCAGAACCCAGAAACTGGAAACCACTATCAAACAGATCGCCGCCACTATCGAAGCGGGCGACGCCACGGATGTCAAGATGGTGATTCCGGATGACCAGTTGAAGACTTACAAGCAACAGCCGGGCGGCCCGGCCCCCATGGAAATCCCATTGAAACAGCTGACGGTAGCCGCCCAGGACCAGCTTACCCGCCTGAACGGCACCCGAAGCGTGTTGGCGGAAACCAAGACGACCCTGGCCAAGACTGAGGACGAACTCAAAACCACCCAGAATGACCTGGCAAGCGCCAAGGGCGAGATCGTCAAGCTGAATGAAACCGTGGCGTCCAAAAACGCTGTCATCGAAGAAAAGGATGTCTCCATCAAGACCCTGGAACGGGAAAAAGGCGAGCTGACCACCAAAACTGCCGCACTGACGACCCAGGTTGAGGAGTTGGAAACGCAAACCCGCGATCTCACGGATCAGGTGGCGGAACTGCAGGATAAAGTCAAGACGCTGGGATTCGCCAAAGGCTCCGGCGGCAAAATCCAATTACCCAAAGGCCAGCAAGGAACGGTGCTCTATGTCAATCCGGACTGGAATTTCCTTATCATCGGGATTGCTTCCGAAAGCCAGAAGAACATGGTTCCCGAATTGGAGCTCTTGATTCAACGGGCCGACCGGCTGGTCGGCAAAGTCCGCGTGGAGGCCATCGTGAACAATATGGCAATCGCGGAAATCATGAATGATTGGCAGCAAATCATTCCGCAGAAGGGTGATTATGTCATCTACTAGGATCGCTTTGATCTTCTGGGTTGCTCTGCTTCTCGGATTTCAAAGTTGTTCCTCGACGCCGGATGCAGAAAGCAGTACCCCGTGGAACGTCCCCCAACCGTGGGAAAACAGCATGCCCATTCCGGGAAGCCCCTGACACGGCCCAGTCCCCCACCAAGCCCAGCCTATCCATAGCGTGGTAATACCTGTTTGGAAAGGAGCAAAATTGCCCGCCCTGCGAGGTAAACATTACGCTCGCCACGCAGTTGTGGCGTGGCCTGCTATTTTCAGGGAAGATACTGGATTCTTGCCAAAGATAGGTCAGCCAGATGCTACATCCTTGGCCTTGGCGTCAGCGCCGCGTTATCAGCCCTTCTCGATCAGCTTTTCGGCAATCTGGACAGCGTTAGTGGCCGCACCCTTGCGGATATTGTCGCCGCAGACAAACAGGGACAGTCCGTTCTTGACGCTTTCATCCGCGCGAATGCGGCCCACGAACACGTTATCCTGTCCGGAGACATTGATCGGCATGGGATATTCATCCCGTTCAATCGCATCAAAAACGACAACGCCCGGCGCCCGGGAAAAAATATCACGGGCTTCAGCCGGGTCCATGGGTCGGTCGAACTCGATATTTAACGCCTCACTGTGACCGTTGATCACGGGTACCCGCACACAGGTCGCACAGACCCTGATTTTTTTATCCTCAAAGATTTTGCGGGTTTCATTCCGCATCTTGACTTCCTCGCTAGTATGGCCGCCGGCATCGGACTTCAACCCGCCAATCTTCGGAATTACGTTGAAGGCAATCTGGTGAGGATACGCCATATGTTCTAATGGTTTTCCAGCCACATAATTTTTTACCTGCTGTTCCAGTTCCAGGATGGCGTTCCGGCCGGTCCCGGAGACCGCCTGGTAGGTGCTGGCAATGAAACGCCGAATACGGGCAACCCGATAGAGCGGCGCCAGCGCCATCAGGGCGATGATCGTACTGCAGTTGGGATTGGATATGAATCCCATGTGCTTGGCCAGAGCCGGCGCATTGACTTCCGGAATGACCAGGGGCACGCGGGAATCCATGCGAAAATCGTCGCCGTTATCGATGACAATCACGCCCTTCTCCACCGCCTGCCAGCCTAATTGCTGGGAGGCGCCCTTGGCGCCTTCCGTGCCGGCGAAAAAGGCGAAGTTCAGGCCCTGGAACGCCTCGGGCGTCGCGGGCACCACGTGAAACGTCTCGCCGTCGACCACCTCATCCCGCTCCTTGCGGGCCAGGACCCGGATTTCCTCGCAAGGAAAATCCCGCTGGCGCAAGACGCGAATCATTTCAGCGCCGACGGCGCCGATGCCCACCACTCCAACGCGATATTTTTTCATACTCCCTCGGCGACCAGGTCGCCGACTTTTGAGGTGGAATACCCCATCTTGCCGGCGCCCAGGTTTTTAATCTTGTGGGCCGTCACGTCCATGACGGCGCGTTCGATGGCCTGCGCGGCCTGGGTTTCGCCCAGTTCGTCCAGCAGCATGGCGCCGGCACAGATGGCCGCCAGGGGATTGATGACATTCTGGCCCGTGTATTTCGGCGCGGATCCGCCGATGGGTTCAAACATGCTGACGCCCTCGGGATTGATATTGCCCCCCGCCGCAATGCCCATGCCGCCCTGCGTTATGGCGCCCAGATCGGTGATGATGTCCCCAAACATGTTTTCGGTAACGATGACGTCGAACCATTCCGGGTTCTTGATCATCCACATACAGGTCGCATCCACATGGTAATACTCGCGCTTGATGTCCGCGTAATCCCTGGCGCCCATTTCATGAAACGCGCGTTCCCAGAGATCGAACACGTAGGTCAGCACGTTGGTTTTGCCGCTCAATGCCAGGGTTTTGCGTTTGTTTCGCTTGCGGGCGTATTCGAAGGCATAACGCAGACAGCGATCCACCTGGAACCGGGAATAAACCATCTCCTGCATCGCCACTTCCTGCGGTGTGCCCTTCATTGAAAAACCGCCCACGCCCGTATAGAGACCGCCTGAATTTTCCCGGATCACCACGTAATCAATCTCGCTGGGTCCTTTGTTCTTCAGCGGCGAATCCACACCCGGATAGAGTTTCACGGGACGCAGATTGATGTACTGATCCAGTTCAAACCGAAGCTTCAGCAAAAGCCCCTTCTCCAGGATGCCGGGTTTGACCTCGGGATGCCCGACCGCTCCAAGGTAAATGGCGTCAAATTGGCGCAACTCAGCCAGCACGGAATCAGGCAAGACTTCGCCCGTTTTCAGATACCGGTCACCCCCAACGTCATAGTTCGTCAGTTCCAGGGCAAATCCGAACTTCCGGGACACGGCCTGGAGGACTTTCAAGCCCTCGCGAATGACCTCCGGCCCGGTCCCATCGCCGGGAATCACCGCAATCTTGTAATGCTTGGCCATAGCTTTCATCTCCGATAAAGCTGATGCTTATATACCAAAATCCGCGCCCGTGCAATCATTTTCTGGCCTATTCCGCTCCGCGCTTGCTAATCCTATTTTCCAGGGGTAGGCACAGCCACCAAGGCCCCCGACTACTGCTTCCGCATCGGCGGCGCGCGACCTGAAGACCGATCCCGTGGCGGCCCACGCATCTATCCGCGCCTGGTTCAAATCTATCGGGAAGCGAATGAACGCTACAATTCCGGCCTGTTCCACTTCGATCAGGAAAAGGACCGTACCATGTCTTCTTCCGACCTGAGCTTGCATCTGCCCGATTTTATGCTAATAAGTGTGCGCCTTAAGGGGCATCATGCACACAGACACGATCAGAAATATTGCGATTATCGCGCACGTGGACCATGGAAAAACGACGCTGGTGGATAAGCTTCTGCGCCAGAGCGGCTCGTTCCGCGACAACGAGGTGATTACCGAACGGCTGATGGACAACTCCGATCTCGAACGCGAGCGGGGCATCACGATCAGATCGAAAAACGGCTCCTTCCGCTACGCGGATCATACCATCAATATCATTGATACGCCCGGCCATGCCGATTTTGGCGGCGAAGTCGAACGGGTTCTGCAAATGGCCGACGGCGCGCTACTGCTGGTGGATGCGCAGGAAGGGCCCATGCCGCAGACTTATTTCGTGCTCAAAAAAGCCCTGGCGCGCCATTTGCCGGTTGTCCTGGTAATCAATAAGATTGATAAATCGGCGGCGCGCGCCCGCTGGGTCGTGGACCAGGTTTTCGATCTCTTTGTCACGCTGGGCGCGTCCAACCGCATCCTCGATTTTCATATCGTCTACACCTCGGCCCGCGATGGCCATGCCAGCCTGGACCCGGACAATTTCGGCACGGACCTGCATCCCCTGTTCGAGGCCATCCTGAAATACATCCCGCCTCCCAAAGGCTCGCCCGATGCGCCGCTCCAATTACAGGTGGCCAGTATTGATCATTCCTCGTTCCTCGGCCGCCTGGGTATCGGCAAGATCACGGCGGGGCGCCTGATCCCCAACATGCCCGTGGTGCTGGCCACGACCGGGGGCAAACATGAAGCCGCCCGCATTACCAAGATTTACCGCTACGAACGCGACCGCAAGGTTGAAACCGCCGCCGCCGAGGCGGGGGACATTGTGGCCGTCGCGGGGCTCGAAAGCGTGATGGTCGGCGACACCTATACCGACCCGGAGAATCCCTGTCCCCTGCCGCCTTTGCCGGTGGATCCGCCCACGGTGAGCATGAACTTTTTACCCAACAACTCTCCTTTCGCCGGCCGGGAAGGCGTGTTTTCGACCAGCATCCACATGGCAGAGCGCCTGCAACACGAAGCGCTCTGCGATGTCGCCTTGCACGTGGAGGAACTGCCGGCCGGTAATGGCTTCAAGATCTCCGGCCGCGGCGAACTGCATATCTCCATCAAGGTGGAAACAATGCGGCGCGAGGGGTTCGAATTCCAGGTTTCCAGTCCGCACGTGATCACGAAAGAAGAAAACGGCAAACTGCTGGAACCTTACGAAGAGGTGACGATTGACGTGCCCGAAGTCTATATGGGCACCGTCATCGAGAAGCTCGGCGGACGCAAGGGCCAGATGCTGGAAATGATCCGCAATGCGGACATGGTGCGCTTGCGTTACAAGATCCCGACCCGCGGCCTGTTCGGGTTCAAGGGCGAATTCATGTCCGACACCAAGGGCATGGGCGTGCTGAATTATATCTTCTCCGGCTACGGGCCCCATGCCGGCGAGATGCGCAACCGGCGCAATGGCGTGTTGATCAGCATGCAGGACGGCACCACCGTGGCGTTTGCGTTGTTTAACCTGCAGGATCGCGGCCGGCTTTTCATGGGTCCCGGTGAACGCATCTACCGCGGCCAGATTATCGGCGAGCATGCCCGTGACAACGACCTGGTGGTTAATCCGTGCAAGGGCAAAAAGTTCACGAATATTCGGGCCGCCGGGCGCGATGAAAATGTTATCCTCACGCCGCCCACCCTGATGAGTCTGGATACCTGCATCGCCTACATCAACGACGATGAACTGGTGGAGGTCACGCCGAAAAGCGTCCGCCTGCGCAAGCGTGATTTCAAGCCGTGACGATTAAGAATGTTCTTCGTTCTTAGTTCTTGGTCCCTCATTAATCCGGAACGAAGAACGTTGAACCAGGAACTCTTTAATTCAAATATATGGCCGGCGAATACATATTCAGCTTACAGCGGGTCACGAAGCAGTACAACCGCGTGAACGTCCTGGACGATGTCACCCTGGCGTTCTACTTTGGCGCCAAGATCGGCGTCATCGGCGCCAACGGCTCAGGCAAATCATCCCTGCTCAGAATTATCGGCGGCCTGGACACGGAGGTGATGGGCAACGTGTACGTGGCCAAAGGTATCAAGATGGGGCACCTGCCCCAGGAACCGCAATTGGACCCCGCCAAGACAGTGGCGGAGATTGTCGAGGAGGGCATCGCCGGCGAGCGCGCGATTATCAAGCAGTATGACGACATCTGCGACCGATTAGGCGCCAAGCCGTCACCGGCTGAAGCGGAGAAACTCAACAACGAACTGGGCCGGCTGCAGGACCTGATTGACCGGCATGATCTTTGGGAACTCGATCATAACGTGGAACTGGCCATGGATGCCCTGCGCCTGCCACCGGGCGAGGCCTCGGTGGCCAAGCTTTCCGGCGGTGAGAAGCGCCGGGTGGCGCTTTGCCGTCTGCTGATTTCCAATCCCGACGCGCTGTTGCTCGATGAACCCACCAATCACCTGGACGCAGAATCGGTTGCCTGGCTTGAGGCCTATTTGCAGAAGTTCAAGGGCACGGTGGTGGTGGTGACCCACGACCGCTACTTCCTGAACAACGTGACCGGCTGGATCCTGGAGCTGGATGGCGGGCATGCGTATCCTTACAAGGGCAATTACGAGAGCTGGCTGGAGCAGAAACAAACCTTGATGGAACGCGAAAGCAAGCAGGCCAGCTCGCGGCGCAAATTACTGGAGCAGGAATTGAGTTGGGTGCGCCTGAACCCGTCGGGGCGGCGGGCCAAAGGCAAAGCTCGTCTGAAACGCTATGAGGAATTAGCCGGTCAGCAGGTGGATACACGCGAGGATTCCCTGGAGATCCAGATCCCGCCGGGGCCCCGGCTTGGCGACCTGGTCGTTCGGGCCGAAGCGCTAAGCAAGTCCTTTGGCGACCGCCTGCTCATGGAAGATGTCAATTTCGACCTGCCCCGCGGCGGTATCGTGGGGGTGATCGGCGGCAACGGCGCCGGCAAGACCACGTTGTTTCGCATGATCCTCGGCCAGGAACCGGTAACCTCCGGGCGCCTGGCCCTGGGGGCGTCGGTAGTGACGGCACACGTGGATCAGAGCCGCGACACCCTGGATCCCAACCACACGATTTACGAGGAAATCACCGGCGGATTGGAATTCCTGGACTTGGGCGGGCGGCAGATGAACGGGCGCGCCTACTGCGGCCGGTTCAATTTCAAGGGCAGTGACCAGCAGAAACGTGTCGGCCAACTCTCGGGCGGCGAACGTAATCGGGTGCATCTGGCCAAGCTCCTGCGGGGCGGCGGCAATCTTTTACTTTTAGATGAGCCGACCAACGATCTCGATGTCAATACCCTGCGCGCGCTCGAAGAAGCCATCATTAATTTCGGCGGTTGTGCGGTAGTGGTCAGCCACGACCGCTGGTTCCTGGACCGTGTGGCAACTCACATTCTTGCGTTTGAAGGCGATAGCCGGGTTATGTGGTTCGAGGGTAACTACGAAGCCTATCATGAGCACCGCCGGACCCTGTTGGGCGATGCCGCCGATCGCCCCCATCGGGTCCAGTTCCGCCCCGTGGCGCACAAATGATTATGTGGCTAATTCCGGGGCAGATCGGGAGCCCTGTATTTGGTATTTAATTATTCAACACCCCCTCCCTCCGCCACCTCAGCCCGGCGCACTTTGAATCCAAGCTTTTTTGTATCAGGTAAGATTTTCTTACCACATGCGACCACGCATGAAATTTAAGATGCCCCAAGGAGGGGCCGACCGTCCTAATCATCAACACAGAACCGGAAGTCAGCCATGGCGCACAAAAGTATGATTGAAGACTTGTTCGACCTGCTCCGCAAGCTTCCCTGGTGGGTGGGCGTGGCGACTGGCATTGCGTCCGGGATCATGGGGCTGATTTTTAACCGGCGGCAATGCACATGACGCCGTGCAAAACTCACTCCACCCAATATTCAGATTCGTATTCGGATTCCTCGCCGTCCTCTCGTTGGTTGCCGCTGCCATCTCCGCCATTCAGAGTCAACCGTTGACCGTCTTATCCCGGTGCAATTTGAATCCACGTTTTTCTTATTACCTGAATATTGCGCGAAAATCGCGCAATATTCACTTTTCGTCAATGCTGACAAGGCATTGGCTAAAAGACGTCGCGTTGGGCGGATAACCCAATGGGTTATCCGCTCAACGCAAGTGGTTAACCCCTTGTAACCCC
>JAHIJO010000219.1 GCA_018898455.1 Verrucomicrobiota bacterium
CCCGCATTAATGCGGGGTTACAAGGGGTTAACCACTTGCGTTGAGCGGATAACCCATTGGGTTATCCGCCCAACGCGACGTCTTTTAGCCAATGCCTTGTCAGCATTGACGAAAAGTGAATATTTCGCGATTTTCGCGCAATATTCAGGTAGTAACAATATGAATTACTCGAACATCATAACCATTAAACCTGGCAAACGAAGCGGGAAGCCGTGTATTCGCGGCGGATCACGACTTTGTCATTATCTCAAAAGATTCGGTCTTCTTTCATCGGGCGCTTCTGCGCGGCCACCCTCCTAAAGTTATTTATCTCAGAGTTGGGAATTGTTCCACACAGCACATTATTGATTTTGGAGTAGAAAAGAAACGTAAAGAAACAGAATCCGAAAATAATGCTTGGGCAAGGCGCATGCAGCCGCTATGATTTCAACATGAAAACAACACCGACCATGGCCATTGCCCGGGAGATTAAAAAAATAGCGGAATCCATCAGTTCCACGCTGATCGCCATTCGGCGGGACTTGCACCAGCATCCTGAAATCGGGTTCCAGGAGCACCGGACCTGCCGCAAGATTACCGAACAGTTGAAGCGCATCGGCCTGAATGCCATCCGCTCGCCGGTGGCCAAAACCGGCGTTGTCGGACTTCTGAAAGGCGGACAAAAAGGAAACAACACAGTCGCCTTACGGGCGGACATCGACGCCCTGCCGATCGAGGAAGTCAACCCCATCATCCCCTACAAGTCGCTCAACGCGGGCGTGATGCACGCCTGCGGCCACGACGGGCATGTCGCCATGGTCCTCGGCGCCGCCATGATTCTCAAATACCTGCAAGCGCGGATTCCCGGTACGGTCAAATTTCTCTTCCAACCCGGCGAAGAAGGCTACGGCGGCGCCGGGAGCATGATCCGGGACGGCGCCCTGCGCAATCCGCAAGTGGACGCCATTTTCGGCCTGCACGTCAGCGTTGACCAGAATTATGGTGTCCTGGGAATCAGTCCCGGCCCGATTATGGCCGCCGCCGACCGGTTCCAGGCGCGGATCATCGGCCACGGCGGACATGGCGCCCATCCGGAGCTTTGCACCGACCCGCTCCTGGCAGCGAACCATATTTACCAGGGATTCCAGTCCATTGAGCGCAATCTGAACGGACGCGATGCGCGGATCATTTCAATCTGTTCCCTGCACGGCGGGACGGCGTTTAACATCATCCCCGACACGGCCGAACTGCTGGGAACGGTGCGCACCTTGAACGCGAAAGTGCAGGCCACGATCCTCCGGCGCATGCGGCAGGTCGTCCGGGGCGTTGAAATCATGCACGGCGTGCGCTGTGAATTCCGGTATTTCAAAGAATACCCGGTGACCTCCAACAATGCCGCGATGGCGACCCTGGCGCGGGAAGCGGCGGCCGACCTGCAGATGCCGGTGCGTCCTATGATCGGATCGATGGGCGCGGAGGATTTTTCCATGTATCAGAAACTCGTGCCGGGCGTCTTTATCAACCTGGGCATCCGCAAAAACTCGCGTCAGCCGGGATTACACAACAACCGATTTACTTTTGACGACCGCGTCCTGGCCATCGGCGCCGCTTTCATGACCCGCTGTGCCCTGCTCTACCTGGAAAAATCATCACCGCCAAAAAAGTAAAACTCCCCGCCGCGACAAATTGTCCGGGCAACCCGACAAATTGTCAGGTTAAAATGCCGACCCTGTTTTTTTCAATCGCATTTTCCCGGCATTTCACGATTCTGTTTTCATTTATCATCCGGTTGGCACGATTCATGCTTTTACCATTGAGAGTAAGTTTCAAAAGTCATTTTCAAAACGGTCGTAACGGAGCACGACCCTCCAAAGCGCCGAAAATCGGCCATTTTTAGGGGATGGAGGGACACGCTCCGCCCGCCTGCATCGCTATGCGAAGCATTGCGGGCAGGTCGTGTCCGCAGGACTTTTGAAACTGACTCATTGAGGTAATAGTTACCATTTGAGGCAACCCTCAAACATACGCATGAGCAGGCTATGGCATTGAAAACTCCTGAATTGCAACCGCAAAACCCGATGAATCCCGCTTTGAGCGGGATGAATCTCTGGCTGGTTGGCCTGATAATCATTCTGGGCGCCATTATCCTGGTCGAAGGAGGGATCATTATATCCCTGAAGCGTTCGGCATCCAGCGTTCCTCCTTCGCCAGATCGCTTAGCGCCGGCAGGTCGTCCCAGTCTGTGGGAGAAGATCCTGCCGGGCCGATGGATGCCGTCAGCCGGTCCCAGGAAACGGCAAGTCTCGCAGGATGACCGGATCGTGCTGTGGGAATCGGCGCAGGACATTGAAACCATTCATGATCAAATCAACCGGCTGTTTTCAGCGCTAACCACGCCGCACGCACCGTTGCACCCCATCTTTTCCAATCTCGCGCCGATTCGAGCCACTGCCGGGCCGGCGACGGATCCCATGCTCCAGGTTCAGCGGGAAATCAACCTGATATTTGAGAGCGCCTTCAACGACATGGATATCTTCAGCCTGCCCGGCCGGCTTGAAAAGAGTTGGAATATGTGCGCCGTTTCCTCTTCCATGCAGGTGGAAGACCAGGGAAGCAACATCGTGGTCCAGATGGCCCTCCCCGGCCTGGATGCTTCGGCCATGGCCATCAGCCTGCAGGGACAACTGCTCACGATAACCGTCAATCCGTCGGATGACGAACAGAACCACCCTGCCGGGCACGGCCGGCCCGATGCCTACGCACCGCGTGAACGCATGGAGACAAAGATCATGCTTCCCGGGCCGGTGGACGCCTCGGCGGCGCAGGCAACCTACGGGGAGGATATCCTGCGGATTGAAATCCCGAAAAGCGCCGAGAAGGAACCGCTTGCAAGAACCATCAAGGTAATATAAATTTCCATTTTTATTAAACACCGCGCAGAGGTCGTGTTACAGGAAAGTAAATTACAAAAATCGACTAGCCACTAAAAAGACAGGAGCAACGCGTATGCTTAAAGTCAATCACTTGCGGAAAACGTTCGGACCCATCCAGGCGGTCAACGACGTTTCCTTTCACGTGGAAAGGGGCGAGGTGCTGGGATTCCTTGGACCCAACGGCGCCGGCAAGACCACGACCATGCGAATGATCACGGGGTTTTTGCCCCCCACCTCGGGCACGGCCATAATCACGGGACACGATATTGTCCGGGAACCCGTTCCCGCCAAGAAGCAGATCGGCTATCTGCCGGAAAACGCTCCCGTGTATTCCGACATGACCGTCTGGAACTACCTGGCGTTTATCGCCACAATCCGCGGTTTCACCGGATGCCAGCGCCAGGAACGCGTCGGGAAGACGATCGAGCTGTGCCGGCTCGAGTCGGTCAAGCATCAGGCCATCGGCACACTCTCCAAGGGGTATCGTCAACGGACGTGCTTTGCCCAGGCGCTGATTCACGATCCGCCGATTCTCATCATGGACGAGCCCACCGACGGCCTGGATCCCAACCAGAAGCACGTGGTCCGCATGATGATCCGGGATATGGCCCCGCAGAAAGCCATCGTGATTTCCACCCACATCCTGGAAGAAGTGGAAGCCGTCTGCACGCGCGCCATGGTGATCTGCAACGGCTCAATCGCGGCCAACGGTTCTCCGGCCGACTTGAAAACCAAGAGCCGAACCTACGGCGCCATTGAGCTGACGCTTTCATCCATGCCGGGCGACCTGATTTCAAAACTACAGCAGTTGCCCTCGGCGGCCAAGGTCGAAACGCGCGATCATAGCGTGACGATCTACCCGCGCGATCCGAAGCAGTTATTTCCGGATGTCATGGGACTGGTCAAAGCCAACAGCGCCTGGCCGCTCACGGGATTGAAAGCCCTTGACGGCCGCCTGGATGACGTCTTCCGAAACCTGACGCAGGCGCGCGAACCGGCCGCCACTCGTTAATCAAGGAGAATACCGCATGGACTCAATTCGCAACATCACGGCAATCACCAAACGGGAGCTCGGCTCCTATTTTGAATCGCCGGTCGCTTACGTTTTCATGGTCGTGTTTCTGGTACTGATCGGGTTTCTGACCTTTTTCGTTTCGCGCTTTTATGAAGCGGGGCAAGCCGATCTGCGGCCGTTCTTCTTCTGGCATCCCTGGATGTTCCTCATCCTGGTGCCGGCGGTCGCCATGCGACTCTGGGCGGAAGAGCGGCGCTCGGGGACCATTGAGACCCTGTTAACTCTTCCGATCACCATGACCCAGGCCACGCTCGGCAAATTCATCGCCGCCTGGATATTCCTGGCGCTGGCGATACTGCTCACCTTCCCGATAGTTCTGACCACGGCCTATCTCGGCGCCCCGGACCGGGGGGCCATCATGGGCGGGTACCTTGGCAGTGTTCTGCTGGCGGGCGCCTATCTCTCCGTCGGCATGCTGACTTCGGCGTTCACCCGCAACCAGGTGATCAGTTTTGTGCTGGCCGTGGTGATCTGCCTGTTCCTGCTCCTGGCCGGCTGGCCACCGGTCACTGACCTCGTGGCGCGCTGGGCGCCGGACTGGCTGGTCCAGGGCGTGGCCGCATTCAGCTTCATGCCCCACTACGAGGCATTCCAGAAAGGCGTACTGGACATCCGCGATTTCGCCTATTATTTCAGCATCATGATATTCATGCTCTTCGGCACGAATTTGGTGCTGGAAAATCGAAAATCGGCATGATGGGGCGGGCCGGAGCCACGGACCGGCGACAGGCAAATAAAAAATGTGATATAAGGAAACACGAAGCATGAGCGCAATACCTTCCAAACGATTCTGGATCTTCAGCGGCAGTATTGCCGGCATCATTGTCCTGCTGGCCATCCTGATTGCCGCCAATGTCATCCTGGGCGCCCTGCACTGGCGCACCGACCTGACCGAGGATAAAATCTTCACGCTCTCGGAAGGCACCCGCAACGTCATGAAGAAGCTGGACGGACCGGTCACCATCAAATTATTTTTCTCGCAACGCTCGCCGGATGTGCCCATCCCGTTCAAGAATTTCGCCCGGCAGGTGGCCGATCTGGTCAAGGAATACCAGTTGGCGTCCGGCGGCAAGATCATTGTTGAAACTTACGATCCCCAACCGGACTCGGACGCCGAGGAGTGGGCCGAGCGCTATGGCCTGGCCGGCCAGAATATGGGTCTTATCGGCGCCGGCGGCGAGACCCTGTATCTTGGCCTGGTTGCCGTCAAGGGCGACGCCAACGCCTCCATTCCGTTCATTGATCCCCGGACCGAAGAACTGCTGGAATACAACATAACCCGCCTGATCAGCCGGGTGGCGAATCCCCGCAAGCCGGTGGTGGGCGTCATGAGCAGTCTGCCGGTCATGGGGGTTCAGAGCTTCCCTTACGCCATGCCGGGACAGCCGCCCCCCATAAACCGGCCGCCCTGGGTCGTGTTCCAGAACCTGGCCGAGGATTACGATATCCGCCAGATTCCCATGGATACCGACAAGATCGACGCCGATATCGATGCGCTGATCGTAGTCCATCCTAAAAATATGACCGATCCGACCCAGTTCGCGATCGACCAATTTATCCTCCGCGGCGGCCGCCTGCTGGCCTTTGTCGATCCGCTTTGCATTACCGACGCCGCCACCCAGACCCAGGCCAATATGATGGACTCGCGCGCGCCGAAACCGTCCTCGGATCTCGGCCAACTGCCCGCCGCCTGGGGCATCATCTATGAACCCGACAAAATCCTGGTCGATTTGGAGGCCAGCACGCGCGTCCGCCAGGGCGAAAACGCCGTGGACGACAGCCCGGTATTTCTGAGTCTGCGGACCAAGAACATCGACGGCAAGGATGTGATTACCGCCAACCTGGAATCCCTGATCCTCCCCTGCGCCGGAGTGTTCACCGGCGCCGGCGCCAACGGCTTGAGCGTCGGGTCCCTGCTGGTCTCATCCGCTCAATCCGAGCTGATCAATCCCATGATGGCCCAGATGAGCGCGGAAGCTCTGCGGCGCAACTTCAAGCCCGGGCTGAAGCGGCTGAACCTGGCCATCCGTCTGCAGGGGAAATTCAAGACGGCGTTTCCGGCCGGCAAGCCGAAAGCCGAACCCAAGCCGGCCGACAAGGACGCGGAGAAGGAACCTGAAAAAACCGATGCCGCAGGCGAAATCCTTAAGGAAAGCGCGAAGCCAACGAGCGTGATTCTCGTGGGCGACGTGGACCTGCTCTACGACCAGTTTGCGGTGCAGGAACTTAATTTATTCGGCAGTCGCGTGTTCCAACCCATGAACGACAATCTGAATTTCTTTCTCAATGCTTTGGAACAGTTGGCCGGCAGCGCCGACCTGGCCGGGATTCGATCCCGCGGCCGGTTCGAGCGGCCGTTCGATCGCGTTCAGGCGCTTCAACGTGAAGCCCAGCAACGCTGGCTTCTGGAGGAACGGGCGCTCCAGGAGAAACTGGATTCCACGCGTCAACGCCTGGAAGCTCTGCAATCCAAGAAGGATAACAGCCAGCGCTATATCCTGAGCCCCGAACAGGAGCAGGAAATTAACAGTTTCAAGCAGGAACAGATCAAAACCCAGCGCGACCTCAAGCAGGTCCGTAAGAATCTTCGGGAAGGAATTGAACGGCTGGGAGTGATTGTGAAAACCATTAACGTCTTGCTGATACCGGCGCTGGTAATCATCGCGGGCGTGGCATTCGGACTGTATCGGCGCCGGCGGACCCGGCATTGAAAGACTCAAGAATTGATTTTTAAAAAAACAATCAGGCCCCGATGCGGGGCAACTATATTTCCAATACAGGTCTGTCATCCTGAACGAAGTGAAGAGCCTGCCCTAAGCTTGGCGAAGGTATCTCCGCAGTATAATCACCTTGGCCGAGATTCCTCGCTCCGCTCGGAATGACAAGTCACGCAACATTGTCCGCCGGAGGCGGATCCGCCAATGGCGGAAAATTCCTAAACATCAAATTGAACAACCTCTACAACAAGGGGAAAATGAAGCCATGAAACTGAAGACATTCGTGATACTCATCGTGCTGGCTGTCCTCCTCGGGGGCATGGCCTATTGGACTGTCCAGAATAAGACCGCCGCCATGCCGCCGGTCATCGGATCCAAGGTGCTCCCCCCCTTCCCGCTCAACGAGGTAAGCAAAATACTGATCCTGTCTTCCGGAACAAACATCACCGTGGCCAAAACACAGGGAATCTGGACGGTCGCGAGCCGGTTCAACTATCCCGCCAAGTTCGCCACCATTGTTGAATCCCTCCGGGAACTCAGCGACCTGAAAGTCGGACAAGCCATGGCGGTGACAGAATCCGAATTAGGGCAATTCAGCCTGCTCGCGCCTGCACCCAACGTGACGTCAAACGCAATCGGCCAGACGGGCACGTTGCTCCAGCTTTTGAATGAAAAAAACCAGATGCTGGCGTCCTTACTCATCGGCAAGCACTTCATGCACCAGGCACCGGCCGGCGCGCCCGCCAATCCCATGATGGGCATGGGCGCCTACCCTGACGGTCAATACGTCCGAACCGGCAAAGACCAGGTGTTTCTTGTAGCCAAGACCCTCGACCGCCTGACCGACAATGCGAAATCCTGGATGGACGATGAATTCATCAACGTCCCCGCCCAGGATATTGTCGAGATGACGGTGACTGGCCCGGACTGTATCCCCATTATCCTGCGGCGCGCCAAGGATGATGACCCGCTGATACTGGATGGCCTCCGCGCGGATGAAGGCACAGCAGATCCGGCCAAAATCAGTCAACTGTCCGGCGGCTTGAATTATCTCGGATTCGATGACATTGCGGCGCCGACGTTAACCGCCAAGGAAACCGGACTGGACCGGGCCATCGTGATCAAGGCCCGCACCCGGAAGGGACGACTCTATACCCTGAGCATCGGCAACACCCTGACCAATGACACGTTCGACCGGTATATGCAAGTCAGCGTGGCGTATGAACCGCCAGCCGCGGCGCAGACTGCGACGAATAAGGCGGAAACGTCAAGCGCGGAAACCAAGTCCGATCCAGCCGACGCTCAGAAAAAGAAAGACGAAGAAACCAAAATCTTTACGGAACAGACCCAGGCGCTGAACAGCAAGCTGAGCCCCTGGATTTATGTGCTCAAATCCTATCGGGCTGAATCCCTTCTCGTAAAGCGCGATGATTTGATTAAAAAACCGGAGCCGCCCAGGAAAGACGAGGCGGCGGATACGGCCGCGCCGCCGGCCGATGCCGGCCCGGCCAAGGCGTCGGCGCCCGGGAAGGACAACGGACAAGGTAAATGATAAAGGCCTTCGGCAACTTTGCGGTTCGGTAGAACCGCAAGATTGAAATTCCTATGCATTGGAAACACAATAACACCCGGGAGGACAGCCATGGACTATGGAGACATCACCAAAACCGGAAATCTGATCCAGGAGCAATCCAAATCCGTTGATCTCCTGCGTCAGGAAGTAATGAAAATCCTGGTGGGACAGGAACACCTCCTGGACCGCATGCTGATGGCACTGATCACCGGCGGACACATCCTCCTGGAGGGTGTGCCCGGCCTGGCAAAAACCACGGCGGTCAAGACGCTGGCCCAAGCCGTTGGCCTGAAGTTTCAACGGATCAGTTTCACGCCCGATCTTTTACCCGCCGACCTGATCGGGACCATGATTTATGATCCCAAGAGCGGATCGTTTTCAGCCAAGAAAGGGCCGGTGTTTACCAACCTCCTGCTGGCTGACGAAATCAATCGCGCTCCGGCCAAAGTGCAATCCGCTCTCCTGGAGGCCATGCAGGAACATCAGGTCACAATCGGCGACACCACCTATCCCCTGCCCGAACCGTTCCTGGTGATGGCCACTCAGAATCCCATCGAACATGAGGGCACGTATCCCTTGCCGGAAGCGCAGATTGACCGATTCATGCTCAAGTGCAAGGTCAGCTACCCCTCCAAGGACGACGAGCGACGCATTATGAACCGGTTCACCCGTAAACTTACCGCGCAGATCAATGTCGCCATGACAGCCGACCAGATCACCGGCCTGCGTGACCTTCTGGAGCAGGTGTATTGCGACGAAAAAGTGGGCGATTATATCCTCGATCTGGTCCTGGCAACCCGCAAGCCATCCGTCTATGGCATTGCCATAGACCACCAGATTGAATACGGGGCATCACCGCGAGCCACCCTGTACCTGAACCTTGTGTCCCGGGCCAATGCCATGCTCCACGGACGCGGCTATGCCACGCCGCAGGACGTCAAAGAAATCGCCTACGACGTGCTCCGGCACCGCATTATGCTGACGTACGAGGCGGAAGCCGAAGAAGTGACCAGTGAAGACGTCATCACGCGCCTGCTGAATGAAATCCCGGTGCCCTAAGAAATAATGAATGCGGAATGCAGAATGCAGAATGATCCCGATCTTCTTTCCGAATTTGATCTTCATTATTTTCCGCCGGCTGACTTCTGCATGCTACATTTAACGAGACAGCCATGGCCATCGATACCAAAGAACTGATGAAGCACGTCCGCCGGATCAAGGTGTTCACCACCAAACTGGTGGATGAGCACATCTCCGGGGAATATCACTCGGTCTTCAAGGGCCGCGGCATGGAGTTCGACGAAGTGCGCGCGTATGTCCCCGGTGACGACGTCCGCTCCATCGATTGGAACGTCACCGCCCGCATGGGGCATCTTTTCGTCAAACGATTCTGCGAAGAACGCGAACTGACGATCATGTTCCTGGTGGACATATCGGGATCCATGTGTTTCGGAAGCCAGGCCCGTTCCAAGGCCGAGGTGGCCGCCGAACTGACGTGCCTGCTGGCCCTCTCCGCGATCAAGAACCAGGACAAGGTCGGAATGATCCTGTTTTCCGATCGAATCGAACGGTTCATTCCTCCCCGCAAGGGCCGAACCGCCGTCATGCGCCTGGTACGCGAAGTCCTGGCAGCCGAAGAGACCCGCCGCCCCACCGAGATGGGCGCCGCCCTCCAGTTTCTCAATAAGGTTCAGAAACGGCGCGCCGTCGTATTCATGATTTCCGACTTCATGGCCGGCGGCTACGAAAACGAGCTCCGCGTAGCTGCCCAACACCATGATTTGATCGCGTGCCCGGTGTCCGACCCGCGCGAACAGGAACTGGAGAATATCGGGCTTCAGGAAATTCTTGACCCGGAAACCGGCCAATTATTTTTGCTGGATACCGGTTCGCGACTTCTGCGGGACGCGTTCCGGCAGCGAACCGTTGCCGAGGAAGAAGCGAGGAATAAACTGCTGAAAAAGCTCCGCGTGGACACGATCGGCCTGTCCACGGACAGGCCGTTTGCGGACGATGTGCGCCGCTTATTTCACCAGCGCCAGCGGCGCAAGGCGCGGGGATAGATTCTACTTCGTTGAATCTATTGGATGAATAACGTAATGATTTAATCATGAAAAAGGCATTCCCATTTGCCCTCCGAATCGGTATCCCGCTGATCCTTACTGCGGTCTGTCTACTCGCACTCCCCGCCTGCCGGCGCTCCCCGCAGACCTCTGCCGCCAAAGCGCCGGCGGCCCTGGTGGAAAACATGGCATCCGGTCCCATCGAATGCCGGATAACCGTGGAACCGGCGGCGGTGTATCTGGATCGCGATATCCTGCTTACCCTGCGCATCCGGGCGCCGGCGACCATGGATGTCCGCCTGCCCCCCTTGGCGAACCGGCTCCAGGGATTTGATATCAGCGGCGCCTTCGATCGGGAACCGGTCGTCCAGGATGGGTTTGTCACCCGCGAGCATTGCGTCAAGCTGACGCCGACCCTGGCGGAAGAATACCGCCTGGGTCCCCTGGCAATAACGTACACGGACCGAAGCCTCCAGCCACCGGAGGACGGGTGGTTCGCCACACGCCCCTTGACATTCCAAGCCGCGCCGGTCGTTGCCGGCCGGGCGTCCTCGACCCTCGCCGATATTATGGGGCCGGTCAGGATTTATCCTCCATTTAAAACCGTCGCCTTGTGGATCGGTCTCGCGCTTCTGGCGGCGGCCATTCTCTATGGCTTCTGGTTCGCCGTCCGGCGAATCCACCGGACCATCCAGCTCCGCCGCATGTCGCCCAAGGAGCGGGCGCTTCACGAACTGGCGGACCTAATGGCCAAAGACCTGATCGGGCACAACCAGATGAAGGAATTCTATCTTGAAATCACGACGATCATCCGCCGCTATATCGAACGGGCTCACGCCATCCGGGCGCCCGAACAGACAACCGAGGAATTTCTTATCGCGGCCATGCAGGATCCCCGTTTCAGCCGCGACGTCGTGCTCAAGCTGAAAGCATTTTTACTCACGGCGGATCTGGTCAAGTTTGCGGCCTTTCGCCCGGATCCGCCCACGGTGGACAAGACGGTTACCACGGCGCGCGATTATATTGAAAGCGATGAACAGGAACATCAACAACCGGATGCCGCCCATGTTTAGATTTGCCCATCCCTATTTTTTCCTGCTGGCGATTCCCCTGGCGCTCGCCGCCTGGACGGTCTATGGCCGCCGCATCCGCCAGGCCATGATCTATGCGCCGACTTATCGCCTGCCCCGCCAACGCCCCAGCTGGCGCATGGTCACGCGCATTGTCCTGCCGTTCGTTTACCTGGCGGGCGCCGGACTGGCGATTATCGCCCTGGCAAGGCCCCAAACGGTACTGTCTTCAACAACGCATAAAAGCAATGCCATTGCCATTCAGATGGTGGTAGACGTCTCCGGTTCGATGGAAGCGCTGGATTTTTCGACCCGGGACCGGTACCGCAGCCGGCTCGACGTGGTCAAGGAGACGTTTGCGTCATTCATCAAGCGGCGCCGGGATGACCTGATCGGCCTGGTCACCTTCGGCGGCTTCGCCACCAGCCGCGTCCCCCTGACCATCGATCACGGGGCGCTCCTGCACACCCTGAAAGGCGTCGCCATCCCCAAGCCCCGGTTGAGCAGGGAGGGCCAGGTCGCCAACAACGAAGAACTGCTGACCGCCATCGGCGACGCCTTGGCCACGGCCTGCGCCCGCCTGGAAAAATCCGAGATTAAATCCAAGATCATTGTCCTGCTCAGCGACGGCGAATCCAACACCGGCTTGATCAAACCGGAGGATGCGATGAAAGCGGCCAAGGCGCTGAAGATCAAAGTTTATACGATCGGCGTCGGGTCCAACGGCCTGGCGCCGTTCATGGCCCAGGACATGTTCGGCAACAGTTTGATCCGGCAGGCGCAAGTCCGGCTGGATGAGGCCCTGCTGAAATCCATTGCTGAAACCACCGGCGGGCACTATTTCAACGTCAAGGACCCCAAAGGCCTGGATCAGGCCATGGCCGAAATCGACAAACTGGAGAAGACCAAAATTCAGAAAGACGTGTATAACCAGTACAACGAATTATTTCTAAAGCCTCTGCTGGCAGGCCTCCTCTTGTGCGTGCTGGCCACCGGATCGAATATGATGATTGGCAGGAAGTTGATGTAAAACAACCTGATTAATTATGAGAGAGCAAAATTACCCGCCCTGGGTGGGGTAAACTTTACGCTCGCCACGCGTTTGTGGCGTGGCCTGCTGTTTTCAAGAAAAAGATATGTCATTGCAATTTACTAATGCGTGGATGCTGTACGGACTCTGGCTGGCGCCCGTTCTCGGGTTGATCTGGCTGATGCTCTTTCATCGCCGGGCGCGGGCGCTGGAGCATTTCCTTTCCCCCGCCATGCGCCAGAAACTCTGTCCCCCGCCCCAGCCGCAGCGGTTTTACTGGCAGTGGTCCTGTCTTCTGGCCGGAAGCCTTCTGGCGCTTATCGCGGCCGCGCGGCCGCAATGGGGCATGCGTGAGGAAACGGTGATCCAGCGGGGACGCGATCTCATGATCGTCCTGGACGTCTCGCGGTCCATGCAGGCCCAGGATGTCCATCCGAGCCGCCTCCAACGGGCCAAGACGGATATCCAGGACCTGCTCCGCGAACTGCGCGGCGACCGCGCCGCGCTGGTGACGTTTCGCGGCCGGGCGATCCAGCTCTGCCCGCTAACCACCGACTACGCTTACCTGGAGCAGATCCTGAACGATGCAACGGTGGAATCGGCGCCGCGGGGCGAAACCGATATCGGCGACGCCATTCGCAAAGCCCTGGCCGCTTTTGAGAGCGACCAGGGCTCGCACCAGGCCATAGTGCTCATTTCCGACGGCGAGGATCTATCCGGCAAGGCGCGGGCGGCCGCCGAAGAGGCCAAAAAGAAAGGCGTCGTCATCTTCACCGTCGGCTTGGGCGATCCGAAGGGCGCGCGCATCCCAAGTCCTGTGAAAAAAGACGAGGTCATGATGTATCAGGGCAAGGAAGTCGTAACCAGGCTGGAGCATGACACGCTGAAAGCGATCGCAGAAATCACGGGGGGCGCCTATGTTCCCGTCGGCGTCTCCAATGTCAAGCTCGGCGCCCTGTACCGCGATCACCTGAGCAAAATCGCGGCCCAAGATATCGAGGAATCCATCCAGCGCCGGTATATTGATCGCTTCCAGTGGTTCCTATGCCCGGCCATTATCCTCTTGCTGGTCACCGCCTTGCTGAGCCGGGGACGTCTGGTAAAACAATCAGCCGCTCCCGTGAAAGCCGCGGAACACGCGGCGGGTCCGGCCGCGGCGAGCCTTCTGATCCTCCTGCTGGCCGGCAACCAGGTTGCATTTGCCGCACCGGCCGACACTAATGGGCCGCCGCCGATCACTCAAACAATATCCAACGTCCCGGATTCATCGGTTTCGAATTCAACAGCCGCGACAACGACCCAACCGGCGAGAACACTGCCCTCCGGCAAGGAAGGCGCGCGCGTCGCGCAACGGCTTTATCTGCAGGGAAAATACAGGGAAGCCGCCGAAGCCTATCTCCAGGCAAGCCGGGACGTCATCCTTAAACTGCAAAATGATTTTACCTACAACGCCGCCTGCGCGTTGTACCGCGCCGGCCAGTACCAGGCGGCCGCGGACAAATTCGCCGAAGTCGCTTCACGGGAAGAATACCAGGCCGCCGCCGCGCAGTATAATGCCGGCTGTTCCTGGTTCCGGCTCTCGGAGCAGACCGTCAGTGGAACCGAGTCGAACCGCAACTATGCCCTGCGCCCGATTCTGCTGGAACGATCGGGCCAGGCATTCCAACGCGCGCTCCGGCTGAATCCCGGGCAATCGTCCGCGCGCGACAACCTGGCGACGGCCGTTCAGGCACTGCCCGAGGCCCGCGAACAGGCCAAAACCCGGGCCTTGATGGACAAATACGGCAAGGCGCCGCCATTCCAGATCACTGATGAAATGCTGACCGGCCAGCGTAAGATCATCGAAGACATGCCTCCGGCCATGACCAATGCCACGCCCACCCGGATTGACATGATGGAAACGCTCGCCGATCGCCAGCGGCAGAACAGCGATCTACTGATCCCCCTGCGCGCCAGCCTGGCAACGGCCATGGCGGCGGCGCCTGCGCTCTCCTCCAATGCTCCAGCAAACCCGCAACAGCAGATGGCGGAAGCGCTTCGGCATCTGGATGCCGTCCAAAATGTCATGCAGGAATCCCGCGGGTCCCTGCGGAACCTGGAGAACAACGCTTACGGCTCCGCCGCGACCGCTGAAGCGGGAATCTACACCTTCTGGAAAGCCGTTGCCCCTTTTCCCCAGCTTCTCCGCGAAGATATGCGGCGCCAAACCAACGCCATCGACGGCGCTCGAAGCGCCACGGGCATGAGCGCCCAGGTGAACGAGATGGCGCAACAGGATATTCTGGCCCAGCAGGAAGAGGCCATTCAGTTGACGCAATTGTTCACGGACCGATTCTCGCAATCCGTGCCACCGGAAGGACTTAAGCCGCAGCCGGCCTCCGGCCAAGGCATGTCCCCGCCGGGCACACCCAGCCAAGATGTCCCACCACCCGCGGCGGGAGGAACCAATGCCCCCAAAGACGAAGGCATCACGGCGGAAAAACGCGCCAATATTCTCAATCTGGCCCATGAAGCCAAAGCCTGCCAGGAGCAGGCATCCAAGCTCCTATCCGAATCCAACCTGAAGGATTCCCTGAACGAACAGCAGAACGCGTATAATCTTTTGCTGGCCATTGACAAACTGCTTCCCAAGAACAAGCAGAATCAACAGCAACAACAAAACCAGCAACAGAACCAACAGCAGAAGGAGCAAGAAGAGCAAAAGGATCAGCAAAAACAGGATCAACAGCAGAAGCAGGAAAAGAATCAGGAAGACCAACGGCCGCAGGAACAACCTCAGCCACCGCCGGAACAACAACCGCCTCAGGAGCAACAGCCGCAACCGGCGGCGGCGGATCAACCGAAGCCGAAGGACAAGGAAATGACCCCGGAACAGGCGCAGGCGCTTCTGGAAAAGGCGAGACAACGGGAAAAGGACCACCAGGAAGAACGCATGCGGGACCGCTACATTCCCCCCTCGCCCGTGGAAAAAGACTGGTGAAAATTTCCCGTGAAACACGGAAAATTTTTGTATTAGCCCGGATTACCCGAACGCCGGAATGATTGCAGATATCCATGAAACTTATACAATGTCGCATGTGATCACCAAACCAACCGCTTTGATTGCCTTGGGCCTTCTGGCCTTCGCGGCGGCGGCGTCCGCAGAAGACCTGGAACTGAAAGTGGAAGCCAACCGGACCCAGGTCTATCTGGGTGAATCGTTCATTCTCAATGTAACGCTCAGCGGTTCCAGCCACCCGGCGGCGCCGGACCTCTCGCGTCTCAGGAACTGCTCGATCAAGCCGCTCGGCAGCCGTGATATCAGCAATTACAGTATTACCATCATCAACGGCCGCATGATGAAGGAAGGCTTTTCCGGCCGGATATCAAGTTATGAAATCACCCCCACCGTGGCCGGTAAACTGCAGGTCGGGCCCATCTCGGTGACGGTGGATGGACGCCCCCTTTCCGAACCGGGACCCGTTGTCACGGTCACCGATATTAAAAAGCAGGACCGGGTCATAATCTCCGTGACGTCATCCCGTGATACCGCGCTCATCGATGAACCGTTTGACATCACGCTCCGTATATTGATCCGGCGCCTCGAAGGTTCCTTTGCGAACATAGATCCGCTGTTCACCGACAATCCGCCGGACCTCTCGGCCCCCTATCTGTCCGGCGAAGGATTGACGGGATTGACTGCCCCCGACTTGCGCCGCATTCTCCAGGATCGCCTGGTGTCCGACCGCAACCAGCCGGGGTTGGCCATTAACAATCTGACTCTGGCCCCCGATCCATTTGATTTTAACAGCTTATTTGGAAATATGACCGGTCAGAGCCGGAAGGCAAAATTCATGCTGAATCGCCGCCTAGTCGAGCAGGATGGTCTTTCTTTCATTGAATACAGCCTTACGTTGACTTTCACCCCGAGGGATGAAAACAATTACGTATTCGGCCCCGTCGTCTTCAAAGGCGCCGTGCCGGTCGAAGTGGACGCTCAAGGAAAAGCAAGAGGCGCCCCTGTATTCGCCGTCGGACCCGCCTGCACGGTGCGGATCGTGCCGCCTCCAGAGGAAGGACGTCCCTCATTGTTCACCGGCGCCCTAGGCACCAACCTGACCGCCGCGGCATCGCTGGACGCGGTTGCGGGCAATGTCGGCGATCCCTTGAAACTGACCCTGACCCTTTCCGGGGAAATCCGGTTCGACAAGATGCTCCCGCCGAAACTCAGTCTTCAGACCAATATCGTTCAGCATTTTACGGTCTATGACAATACCGTCCAGACGGTCAAGCGGGACAACCAGCGCCAATACATCTATACGCTCCGCCCGAATCATGCGGGCGCCTTTGACCTGGCGCCGATTGAAATACCCTTCTATGACACGCAAGAGCGGCGTTATAAGACGGTAAGCACCTTGCCGATTCCCCTGCAGGTCAAACGGGGAACGGAAGTCACGGCATCCCACGTGATCGGGAACACCAACCACCTGCAGGAACGAAAAAAAGAATCCAGCATGGTGGAAACAACGCCGGCGGCCATCCGTCACGGAACGGATGGCGCGAATCCCGGCGCCCTTATGGGCCGTCCATGGACGCTGGCCGCCGGCGCCGCGGGACCAACCGTGTATCTCCTGGTCATCCTGGCAGGATTGGTTCAACAACACCGCGGCCAATGGAAACGGGCGCGGCAACGACGCCATGCCCTGAACCATGCTCTCCGCCATATGCGCGCGGTCAACCGACTTGCCCGGCACGATCCGGCCCGCGCAGGCCAGGCAATCCGCACGGCAATCTGTTGCTTCATGGCCGATCGGCTCGATGCGCCGGCGTCCGGTTTGACACCCGCTGATGTCCGTCAATACCTGGAACCGGCCGGCATCTCCCCTGACACAATTCAGGCTGTGATCTTGATTTTTGAGCGTTATTTCAACGCCGGTTTTTCCCATCAAAGTCAGGCCAATGACTTAGCTGAAGATTGCATAACCACCCAGAAACTGATGAAAACTATTGACCGGGAATGCCGATAACCATCGCCATGAGAACGAGGATTACTTACCACGAAGCACACGAAGGACAGACCGTTCAACCCGTGAAGCGAATATGTTCTTTGTGTCCTGCGTGCCTTCGTGATGCAATCTGGATCTTCTTCCTATTGATCGCGCCGGGAACGACCTGCTTGGCACTGGACATCTCCGAGCGGACCTTCATCTGGAACGAGGCCAACGCCATCATGGAGTCGGCGTCAATTCCGGATGATTTTCGGCGCGCGGCGCAAACCTACCAGAAACTGGTCGATGCCGGCGTCCGGAACGGCCCATTATTTTACAATCTGGGCACGGCCCTGTTACAGGCGGGCCGATATGACAACGCCCTTGATGCCCTGGCACGGGCCGAGCGCTACCTGGGCCGACAGCCGGATATTCTTCAGAACATGAGCATCGCCATGGCCCGGAAGCAGAAGACACCCAACGTGGAATGGCCCTGGTATCGCATCCTGCTATTCTGGCACTTTAACCTCTCGGGTTCGACACGAACCGTCATCGCGGTATCGGCCTTCACCTTATTCTGGCTGGCATTGACCCTGAGCCGACTGGGACTGCGCCGCGGCATGAACGTCGTGGTGATTTTGTCGTTATTGACCATTGTGGCCTTCGGCTCCAGTATGGCCACAACCTGGCATCAGGAAAAGACCGCCCGCCGTTATATACTTGACCTTCCTTCAGCGCCGCAGATTAAGATGCAACGTTAAACCTCAAAAAAGCGTGAGTTGACGTTGATTTGCACGAAATTCCTTGAAAACACACAGGTATTGATCTGATGCGATTTGCAAATTCACATTTTTCCGGGTATCCGCAAGCGGCTGGCACGTTGAAACGCACGAACGAA
>JAHIJO010000220.1 GCA_018898455.1 Verrucomicrobiota bacterium
CCTTGACTCTTTATCAAAGCAACTCAGGGCGGTTTGAAGCCTCCTCCTGCAAGGCGGCTCCGAGAGGTCTTTGCTTTCTCTCATCTGCTGCGCAGTTGCGATCTCCTCCTTTCGGTCTTGATCTTCGTGGCACACATTTGGACACAAATACGGAGAGAAACAGGCGGGGGTATGGATCGCCGGCGGTATTGGACAGGATGCGAAGCCGGCAGGAGGTGTGAAATGTTCCGTTTAGAGTAAGAGCCTATCCGAAAAACTATTTGAGCCATGACGCCTTGGATTTGGCTGATAGCGCAAGGCGCAGGACCGGGGGGTATCCCTGAAAGGGCTATCCCCCGGTCCTGGAACGCTGCGGATCGGCCAAAGACATCGCGCCGCCAGCGGTTGCGGGTCTTTTCGTGCTGGCCGGCGTTGTCCGCGCAGGGGACAGACCGCTGCGGGTATGCCCCCTGCCCAGACGCCTTGGTCAGCGCGAAAAACCCCTCAATCATGGCCCAAACTAGGTTTCCGGATAGGCTCTAAGGCAAAGGGCGCGTGGAAGGTCAAAATGCGACTCGAATTTAACCTGCGGATGCAGACTCCCCACCAACCCATTGTATTTATTATCTTTTTCGGCTGAACGTGGTTTTTCCAACTGTGCCTAATATGTGCCTAATGTAAACCTGTTTTTGGCACATTCGAGCAAGTGAAGGAAAAAGAAAACAAGTGAAGAATTAAAAAAAGCGACACTCATGCAACCCGCATTAATAAAGGATGAAATGCTTATTTGAAGTAATGAAATAAGGGGTACCCCGGGCGGGACTTGAACCCACGACCTGCGGATTAGGAATCCGCCGCTCTGTCCAGCTGAGCTACCGGAGTATGAAAACGATCCCTGTCTAAGTCGGCGACACCTTACCACAGAACAAACAGTATTGACAATCACGGAGAAGTCAGCGGATCTAAATTGACAGGGCTGGCGGCTTGGCCGCAACTATTCCGAACCGCTATCATAGTTGGAATCTTAAGAATAGTATTTTAATTTCCCATACTTTAACATAGAATGAATCATTGAACTCTCTGCTGTGGAATGGACGGGCCGATGAAAAGGGAATCCCGCGAATATTGTGCCAACGGTATTCTTCTCAAATGCCATCATTGTGGCCATAGCCTTTTCACGTCCGAACTGATTGCCCTGCGTTTGCCCACGAACATCAAGCTGATCGACATTCTGGACCTCGACAAGCTGGATCTCTCAATCGAAAGCCTTGTCTGTCAGAAATGCGGATTCGTTCACCAGTTTTCAAAGGGGTTCGTGACCCCGCGGTCAACCAACAGTGATCCGGCCCCATGCCTGGCTTGCGGCGAAACCATTCCTGCCGGCACTGTCGCCTGCCCGAAATGCGACTGGTCGTACGAGGCTAAGTACTCGCGAATCCAAACACATTAAGGTGGGCTTTGGCCCGCAACCGGCACTTATCGCCCTGCGAGCGTATTTATTGGGAGGGCGGCCAGGCCCTTGGCCGCCGTTCTTGGCTTTCCTATTAGATCAAGGTAGCGCAGGGTTGATCCCTGCGATCTTCGGAGGCGTAAAGCCTCCGCTACCCAGAAAGATACTCGCAAAAACGTGTGTCTTTCCTGGAAAGCGTCTCGGGTTTACATGCGGACTTCGTGCTTGACGCCGGCGGACTTGTAGATGGCATCCAGTATCCGCTGAACGGCCAGTCCATCCTCGCCCGGGGCCTCGCACTTCTTGCCGTCGCGCACGCACTCGATAAAGTGGCGCATCTTGTATTCGAAGCTATCCCCCGAGCCGGCGAAAGCCGGCGTCAAGTTCAGCATATACCCCTGGTCGTCGGTAAATATCTGCAGGGGATCCAACGTGGCACCGCCTTTGGTGCCCATGATCTGGATCGTAAAAAGGTCTTTCTCGATATGCGCGGCAAAGCTGGACTCGATCACCAGCGATCCGCCGTTGGCGAACTTGACGAACCCGACCGCCAGGTCCTCGACCGTGTAGCTCTTGTAATCCCAATGCCCCAACTGCAGAGGGCCGCCGGCTTCTTGTCGCCGAGATAGGTGTAGCAGGCGGCGCTGGCGCTCACCGGCTTGGGCGCGCCGATGATGAAGTGGGCCATCTCCAGGATGTGCACGCCGATATCGATCATCGGGCCGCCGCCCTGCAGGTCCTTGCGTCCGAACACGCCCCAGCTCGGAATGCCGCGCCGACGCAGGGCCTGACAGCGGACATAGAGGATGTCGCCGAAACTACCGCTGGCCACCCGTTTGCGCAGGAGCTGGGCGGCAGGCGTAAAGCGCCACTGAAAGCCGATCTGAAGCAGGCGTTTCGCTTTCCGGGCGGCATCCACCATGGCCTTCGCCTCGTTGGCGTTCATGGCCATTGGCTTTTCGACCAACACGTGTTTGCCGGCCTTGAGCGCCGCTAGGGTCGGCAGGCAGTGCATCTTGTTCGGCGTACAGACGCTGACCGCGTCGAGATCGGGCATGGCAAGAAGCTGTTTCCAGTCCTTGAAAACATGCGGAGGATTGTATTGCTTCTTGAACTTTTCGAGCGCGATGTCGCTGACGTCAGCTGCGGCGACCACCTGCGCGCCCTGGATCTTCTTCAACTGTTCGGCCTGCCAGCAGGCAATGCCTCCAGCTCCAATGAACCCGATGCGGACGGTCTTATTCATCGAACGTTCTCCTGTTAGGGTTGTTGGCGGCGATCATCCGCCTTGAGTGATGCAGTGTAGAGAAGCGGGACAACGTGTCAAGAGCGGGACGGATGAATCCATGGGAGTTGACAATCAGGCAGGCATGAGCCACTATTCCCATCTCTATGGAATCGCGCCATGAATTTTGACGAGTTCATCCATCCCCCGCTCACCCTGCGCCCGGCCCTGTTCTGGGCGATCAATGACCGGCTGTCCAACAAGAAAAAGGCGGCGCGCCAATTCCGTGATATGCTGAAAGCTGGGTTTTCGGGAGCGTTTTTCCATTCCCGGCCCGGCTTGATCAGCGAGTACCTGGGCAAAGAATGGTTCGATGCCATAGAAGCCACGCTGGATGCGGCCCGGGAAGCGGACGGCTGTTTATGGTTATACGATGAGGATCAATGGCCGAGCGGGAACGCCGGCGGCCTGGTAGCGGCCCAGGGCGAGGCCTTTCGCATGACCTGGCTCCAGCCGCACATCATCCCCAAAGGAACCCGTCCCACTCCCCCGTCGGCAGGATCGGATAAACCGAAACTAACGGCAGTCTATCACATCATTCGGCGGGCCGGCACTCTGCTCAAGACGATCCAAAGGGCTGAACTTGCCGACGCCGATGATCCCGCCCATGAACGGCTTGTGTTCTTCCGCCATGTGGCCGGCCCAACGGCAAGATGGTCGGGAGAATCCTATGCCAACCTGCTGAATCCGGATGTGACCCGCGCGTTCATCAGTCTGACGCATGAAAAGTACCGCCAGCATTTTGCCGCCGAATTCGGCAAGCATATCCCCGGAATCTTCACGGACGAGCCGTATTTGGTTTCCCAATTATCCGCCGTTCCCTGGTGGGAGGGTCTGCCGGATGCTTACCGGACCTGGATGGCACGCGACTTTTGGCAGGACCTGCCTTACCTGTTTTTCGACGGACCCGAATCACGGCGCATCCGGCTGTTGATTCACCGGACGCTCCATCGCCAGTTCGTCGAGGCCTATTCCAAACCGCTGTTCGAATGGTGTACCCGCCACAAACTGGAACTGACGGGACATTATAATGTCGAAGACACCCTATCCGGCCAGATTGCAAATAATGCCGGCGGGGTGATGGGCCATTATCCCTTTCTGCACCGGCCGGGCGTGGATGCCCTGACGCAGACGGTCGAAGATAAACTGCTGACCTACGCGCAGGTCGCGTCGGCGGCCCGGCAACTGGCGCGCCCGGCGCCGCTGAATGAAATATTCGGCGTTACCCGTCATTCCTGTCCATTCGAGGAATTCCGTTGGATGGCAGACGTCAGCCTTGCGGCGGGGGTATCGTTCCTGGTGCCGCACCTGAGCTGGTATTCCATGAAAGGAAAGCGCAAACGCGATTACCCGCCAAACTGGAATTACCAGCAAACGTACTGGGATGAACTCAAACCGCTGAACGATTATTTCGCCCGCACCGCCGCGGCATTGAGCGCGGGTGAGCGGGATTGCGGGATCCTTATTTTGCACCCGATCGAAGCCGCAACGGCCGAAACCCAACGGGCATTCAGTCCTGCCGTCCCGGACATCCCCCACCCCCAAAATCGCAATGTAGCGCGACTGGACCAACTGCTCCGGATCTGCCTGCTGGCGGTCTATGAAGATGGACGCGATGCGGATCTCGGCGACGAAGGGTTCCTGGCAAATCTGGGCAGTATCCGCGACAGCCGGATTATCGTGGGTGCCGCAACCTATCACACGATCATCGCCCCGGAAGCGCGCACGTGGCGGCCCACGACCTTCGCGCTTTTAAAGGCCTTCGCCGAAGCCGGCGGCCGCATCCTGTTCACCGGCCGGCTCCCGGAAGAGGCGGATTGCCTGCCCGAACCGGGTTGGCGCGCTCTGATCAATATCCCCTCCGTGACAATCGTGCCGGCGGATCCCGCCGCGATCCGTTCTGCGCTGGGCTCGATACCCAACTTGTTCCGGATCACCGGCGCCGACGGCGGACCGGTTCCCGGCCTGCGGGCTCAACACCGGGTGGACGGCGCCCAGGACATCTTTTTCATCGTCAACACAGACCGGCAGGCGGGCCGGGAGATCACGTTACGCATTCACAGGAAGGACGGGCAATTGGTCCAGCTCGACGCCGTCGAGGGAACGCGGGGCGTATTGAAGAGCCGCCGGGTAGGCAATCCACCCGGCTATCTCTCCTGCGATTTACACCTGGAGCCCATGGGGTCACTTCTGTTGACGGTTGACCCGGCAACGGACGCCAAGCCGCACCCCCGCCTGCCAAGTCCCGAGCGGGCACGGATTCACCCCCTGCCCGGCCACTGGCGATTCACGCGGAAGCAACCCAACGTGCTGGTCCTCGATCATATCGCGTATTCACTGGATGAAGGGAAAACCTTTCTCGGACCCATGCCGGAATACGCGGCGCGGCACGCCATTGCCGATCATTTCGGCGCGCGCGAAGCGCTGACCTGGCAGCCCTGGGCGGCTCTGAAACAGAAGGCTTACGAACAATTGGGAGGCACGGTTACGCTCCGCTACGCGTTTCATTCCACCCTGACCGCACCGCACCAGGTGGCCGTGGTCATTGAGAACCTGATGCTGGGCAACCTGATCGTCAACGGCCAGACGGTCCGGCTGGAAAAGGCCGGCTGGCACTGGGACACCGGCTTCGGGAAAATCGATATTTCCGGACTGGTGAATCCGGGCGACAATATCATCGATTTCGCGTTGAACTACAGCATCCTTAGCGAAGTGGAATCCGCCTACCTCATCGGCGATTTCGGCGTACGGTTCAAAACCCCGCTTACCCCGGAGCTATGCGAGGAACCCAAGTCCCTGACCCCGGGATCCTGGACCCGGCAGGGCTATCCTTTTTATGCCGGCGCCATCATGTACCAGACCCAGTTCCACCTGGATTCCAATCCGGCGGCGCGCGGGACCGTGGCCCTGCGGCTGAACCGGCCGGCAGGTGTTTTATTCCATGTCCGACTGAACGGGGAACCCGTCGGAGACCTGCGCTGGCGGCCGTGGCAGTTGGATCTCAGCCGGCAGGCGCGCGGCGGGATCAACAACCTGGAGATCGAAGTCGTAGCTTCCCTGCAAAATTCCCACGGTCCCCTGCACCTGGCTGACGGGGAATCCCTGGCCTGGCAGGGTTCGAACGCGTTTGAAGATCCCGCCCTGCTCATGGAATCCTATTCCCTGGCGGACACAGGATTGCTGGAGGGAGCGGAAATTCTAACCTGGGATCGGGTGCGGCCATGAGAAATCATAACAAGACCGGCCGTCCCAAGGTCAGGAACTAATCAGATGATGCCTTGACATCAGAGATGAAGATGCTATGATGCCGGCATGAGAACAACTCTGACCATAGAAGATGATGTACTCGACAGAGCAAGATCTATTGCCACCAGACTGCGCGCGCCTTTCCGTAAAGTTGTCAATGAAGCCCTCCGGGCCGGTCTGGAAACCGTGGAGGCACCCGTAAGAAGGCGGCCCTATCACACCCGACCTCATAAAATGGGTCTGAGGACTGGAAGAAATCTGGACAATATCCAGGAACTTCTGGCACAGGTCGAGGGGGAAGATTTCCGTTGATCCTCGTCGATACCAATTTGCTCCTCTATGCCGAAGACCGACTCAGCCCGCGTCATAACGCAGCGTGCAAATGGTGGGATGCTCAATTGTCCGGGACATCGCCAGTCTGCCTGTGCTGGACCGTACTTTGCGCATTCATCCGAATAAGCACGAATCCGCGTGTTTTCAAACACCCCATCTCACTCGATCAGGCCATCTCACGGGTGCAAGGTTGGCTCGACCAGCCTTGCACCCGGCTGGTTTATCCGACCGAGCGGCATTGGACGGTTCTTCAACAACTACTGGTCAATGGACAAGCCGCCGCCAATCTTGTGACTGACGCCCACTTGGCCGCTCTGGCCATTGAACACGGTTGCGAATTGTTTTCCACCGACGCCGACTTTAGACGCTTCCCAAAATTAAAGTGGAGAAATCCCATCGGTTGAGAAAGAACCGGGCAAACACCTTGTAACCTACCGCCAGGCTAAACGCCCGCGCCTCACAGTTCATTTTCCGGGCCGGCGGTTTCACTATCCCGATCCGGCTCCGCGCCAAGCCCCGACTCGAACCGATCATACAGCGCCCGGAGCTTGGCCGTGTAATAAGCCGTGTTCTCATCGCGGGCCTTGGAATTCCAATCGGCAACGAGCCGGGCCACCTGATGCGCCGGCACGCTTTTTTTCGTTCCCGTGATGTAATACGACACCTGGTCCCCGGCGCGATACGCCCGGCCGGAACGCAAGGCCAGCTCGTAGGCCGCGTTGCGGCCCCGTCCTTTTTTGGCGATTTTCCCGGCGTAGGTTGCGGGATCTTCTTTCAGGGTTTCGGTCTTGGCCAACCTATGGATGGGCATGGCGCCGCCGGTAATTTCCTGTTCGTTACGCGCCTTTAAGGCCGGAATGTCGTTATCCCGCGACTCCAGTTTCAACCGGAGATAGTCGCGCAGGAAGGCGCGCAGGTAGGGTTCCAGGCCCCGGGATTTCAAGGCGCCGCCCCGGATGATTACCTCGCCGGATTTATCCAGCAGGGCGTAATTTTTCATTTTATAACTGAACATGGAAACGTAATCGCCGTCGAACTCGATATCGATGCCTTCGGGTAGTGATTTCTGGAACGCCTGTTGAAACTTTTCCTCTTCCCGGCGGCCCTTGAAATCCGGCGGCACGAAATAAATGCCGTCGGTATCGATTTCCACCGGGCGGGCGCCATGCGCGTTCAGCCAGGCAATCATCTGTTTGAGGATTGCCCGTCCCTCGGCAGTCACCTGTTCCGCCGCCGAAAAGTCGTTGAACCGCGCCTGGGCAAACCCCAGGTAGCCGTAAAACGAGTTGATCAGGATCTTAAAGGCGTTCTGCAGGGATTCGAAATGGGCGGTATCAGCCGGAACCCGGCTGGCGCGCATCTGCTCTTTGGCCTTCAGGCGAACCTCGCGGAGATATTCCAGCATCTCCAGGAAAACACCGAGCACGTCGGACCGGGGTCCCAACCGGCGCACCAACATAATGGAAGGATACAGCGAGCGCACGTCGCAATGCCGGACGTTGCGGACCACGCCTTCCATAAAAATATCGGTATAGCCGCCTTCAAAGGGCCGGGACTGATCCGGCACCGGCAGGGCCTGGCGCCGGCGCAGGTATTCGCGGAGCATGAGGGCGTCTATCTTGGCGGCATTGCCCCGCAGGCAGACATTATAATAGGCCATGGGCAGGATTTGGGTCTGCGCGAAATAACTGCGCTCCAGGAGGTCGCCCAAGGCCCGGGTTTCACGGATATCATCGGCGGCATAGCGGAGCACCTGTTGGGGATCCCGATCGAACGTGCGGCTGATGTTCGCGCCTTCGATATAGACACGATTCTTCGGCGCCAGCCCGAAATGGACGGCCGCGTCCTTGAGGCCAAATCCCTCCAGCGACCGGTGCGAGACATCATAGAGTTGCAGGAGAAAATACGTGTCCACGATATGGCGCCCCGCGATTTCGAACTTGGGGAACGCCACCAGCCGCTCGCCGGCCGAGAACCGGCTGGGATGCGAACGCAGGAGACTCCCCTCGCGCCCGAGCGCCAGGGGTACCCGATGCCGGGTCGCGCGCGCCGCCAGGTACGGCAGATCGAATTTGAAAATGTTATGGCCTTCGATGACATCCGGATCCCGCTCGCGAACCACCCGGACGAACTGTTCCAGCAGACGCTGTTCATTGCCCTCCGGATCCCAGAGCGTCTCGACCCAGCCGGAGTTGTCGCCAAGCGCAATGACAATGATGCGGTCGCTTTCACGTTCGGCATTGCAGAACTCAAATCCCGGCGCCGTGGCCGTTTCAATATCCACCTGCATGCGCCGCAGTTGTTCAAAGACCATGCCCTTGAAGAGAACACGGCCGGTCAACAGGAGAAACTGCTGGACCGGATCGTTGACAATCAGGAAAGGCGCATCGGGAGCGCCGGGCGCACAGCCGGCGGATTTGACAAGCCAGGCTTTGGCGCGTTCCCATTCCGGCCACGTGGCAAAGAGCGCCAGCGCTTGGAGCCGCCCGCCACCGCTCAATGGTTGCAGGTCCGGCCGGACCGGACAGTCCTTGAGCAGGGCGTCGGATTCGACGACCAGGAAAGGGGTGAACGGCTCCTGCTTGCGAACAGTCTGGTTGCCCTGGCGCACATACAGGCTAACCTGCTGGGTCCGCGTCTTGCGGCCGGCGGCTTCGAGTTCCACGGCCACCAGGCCGGGCTCCGCGTTATGTCCGAATATGGGCAGGGAGGTCATTAATTAGGATCGAAAACCAGCGACCGCCACGTCGTTCGCTTCTTGACAAACCTTCTCATGGAAGGCCGCCAATGGCGGGAAATTCCTATGCCAAAATTAGACTCCGATGCCCTTCGCGATTCGGGTAACTTTGACTCTCAGGGCTATAACCCGGCGTCGACGCGCACCTTGGGGAAATCGGTGAACCAGAACTGGAGCCAAACATCGTAGTCCTCATCCAGCCAGTCGAATCCCACCTTGGCGGTAATACATCCCATATCCCTTTGCACTGAGAAACCATATTCCTCCAGGGTGCTGTCTTCGAACTCGTAGCGGCAGAAAACACTGAACTGCCAGTTGACATAAGGCGAGACCGTCAAGGTATTGAAAAGAAGACTGCTGCTGGATTCCGCGTAACGATGCTCCACCTCGTAGGACCAGAACGTCTTATCGAGGATGGTGAGCCGGGTATTGAACGTCTGAAACGCCGGCTTGTAGGTGTCGTACTCGCCGTCGATTTTCAGCACCAGCCATTCGAAGGGCGTCGACCGCACGTCAAAGGCAACGTTGCCGAGGACATTTTGCGTTTCCTCACGCTGGAACCGGTAGCGCGTCCAGATATCGGCATAGATCAGGTCATAAATTATCCGACGCTTGGTTTGAATCTTGTTCCGCATCCCGAACTTGATGTCGTTCTGGAGCCCGTAGGTATCGACCTCGTCGAATTGATACAGGTTGGTGGCCAGCACATTCGGCTCGGGAGTCAGGGTATAATCAATGTACGGCTCGGCAATATGGCGCACGTTATTGATGATGTCGCCGGGATAGGTTTCCCAGACCTTGAAGGCTTTCAGGGAACTTTCCAGTCCCAGCTGATACAGGTTTCGATACTGGGCGCCCATGCGTTCCATGAGAATATTCGTGGTCACCGTGGTCACGGGCACTCCATTGGAAATGACGGGAGCGCCGTTGGTGCCGAGCACCGGGTTAACGACCAGGTTGGTGTAATCCTGCCTGGTGGCCGAATACCAGGTGCCGCGGTAGCCGGCCCGCGGCGTGGTCGTTAGAAACCCGAAGAGCTTTTTGGGGTAATAAATCATATGGTCCGTGTCGAAACGGAAAGCCCCGTAGTTTTGCTTGTTGGTCACGTTGCTTTCCCACTCCTTGGAAAAATAGCCCGCCGTGGTTTTACCCTGGTAATAGAAAGGGCTCTCCATGATTTGCTGCCGGGAAATATCGAGGGTCAGGATCGGTGTGCGATTGATGCCGGTATAGAAGTCATTGAGCCGCTGTTCTATTTCCATGCTGAGCGTGTAATGGTCGGTGCGATGGCCCAGGATCATGTAGTTATCGGGCTCGGGCGAGGACTTGTATTCCTCGCGAAAGAACTGCTCGATGATCTTGGGGTCGCTCAGGTAATTCAATTGCGCCAGGAAATAATCACGCTCCCCGATGCTCTGGCTGTGATAGAGGCGCATCCGATAGCGGTTATTGTCGATGGGGTAAGTTTGCGTCTTACCCTCGTCCGGCCAGTTGTCCCAGGCATAATAGACAATCGCATCGCCGAACCAGGGATCCTCATCCTTGCTCATTTGCGTCTGCATGGTCGGATCCTCCCAGGTCTTGCGTCCCATGAAGGCCCAGGGCTCATCCGGCGTCGGGTTCATATAGCGTTGCGTCGAAAGCTCCTTGACGTTGCCGCCGGCCGACCACATGACATCCTGACCCACGGCAATCCCGCGGCGCAAACGAAGGTCCACGTGGCTGGCCGCCTCAATCTTCTTGCTGATCCGGTAATTGAACGCCGTCAACAGGTAGGCCCACATGCGCCGATTATAGCCGGGCACCACGGAAATGAAGTTGGGATCGCCGATATTCTGAGACCAGTACGGCACATACATCATGGGAATGCCGCCGACGTACAGCACCACGTGGCGCGCCTGAACGTGATGGCCGGGATCCATCCATACTTTCTGAGCGTGCATATACGCCTTGGGATGGTCGCCTTCGCAGGTCGTCAAATCGGCGTCCTCAAACACGTATTGTCCATCCGATGCCTGATAGGACGTTTTAGCATTGACATAAAATGGAGCCAGATAAGATTTAAATTTGCCAAAATCGCCCTGGCGGGTTTTGAAATTATACCGCAACTTTTCGCCCACCCAGACATCACTGCCGCGCTCGAACGTCACATTGCCGTCGGCCATGATATCCAGGGTCTGCAGATTGACCACCGCATGATCGCTCCGCAGGTTTTCAAGATCCTTGCGCACGAGCACGTGGCCTGAGGCCACCAGTAAACGCTGTTCGCTGTCCAGTTCCAGGATGTCCGCGCGAACGTCAAGCGGCACAGCGCTGACCCGGGCCAATTCATCCGGAAAAGAGTCTTCCAACAGCATGCGATTCAGCTTCACGCGGTCGGATGCCGCAATCTCCTCGACCATTTTCTTCGTATCATCAGACAGCTTGACTTTGGCAAAGCGGAAGGAATCGTAAAGCGTATCCTGGAGTACAAGGCGATTCAGATCGCGGACGATCATCTGGCACAGGACGGGATCGGGCGCGTTCGCGCCCCGGTACGCATTGAGCAGTTGCTTCGTGCGCACACAGCACTGTTCCGCGACATAACGCGAGACGGGGTCCTTGGCCCCGCGCAATTTCAGGGCCAGGGATCGGGCGTTTTTCAGATCGGACACGCTGAACATCAACGGCGCCGAGGGCGAGGCGGATGGAACCTCCTGAGACCGGAGGGAAATCCCGCCCAGCAGCATGATCATCGCGACGATCAGACCGCGGGCACGCCATCGTTGCAACTGTCTCATCCGGCCTGTCGCTTTCATGCGTCTACCCGCGGATCCCAATGGCAAGCGTCGAAAAATCCAAATGGATGGAAGCGTTTCATCTCGCCGATTGTTTTACCATGCCGTTTCCGGCAAACCAAGCTTCTTTCCGGTCCAATTTCCAGATTGGTTTCCCCCGCGGGTTAGCGCCCCCCGACGTTCGAGTACAAGTCCGCACCGGTATCCGCATTTACGATGGAAATGACCTCGACATGCTGAGCAGGATCCGCGCGGAAGGTCAGGCGACCCTTAAACTGTTCCTGCATCTTCAACAACAACCCTTCGTCTTCTTCCCGCAGGCGGTTCAGAATCGTGGGATTCACCGTGATCCGCAAGGACAAACCGTCCCGAGTCTCCTGTTGATGCGAACGCATGATGGCCAGCAGGCGCCGCTGGATTTGCACGCTCATATTCAGCGGCGATTTTACACAGCCGCGGCCGCTGCAATACGGGCAATCGACATACATGGTGGCTTCCAAGCTTTCATCCACCCGCTGGCGCGTCATTTCCAGGAGACCGAGTGATGAAATCGGCAATATGTTGGTGCGCGCCTTGTCCATTTTCAACGCGTCTTTCAGCGCCTGATACACCATGTTGCGGTGTTTCTTATGGCGCATGTCGATCAAGTCAATGACGATCAATCCTCCGATATTACGCAGACGCAAATGCCGGGCAATCTCATGGACCGCCTCGGTATTGACATGCAGAATCGCCTCATCCTGAGAACTGGCGCCCTTGTGCTGACCGGTGTTAACATCCACGGCAATCATGGCTTCGGTCTCATCGAACACGATACAGCCGCCGGATTTCAGCATCACTTTCCGGCGGAACGCGTTTTCAAGGTGCCGGTCCACATCATAATGCTCGAAGATCGGCTTGGCTCCGTCATACAACTTGACGCGACTCCGCACGCGCCGCGAGATTTTCGCCAGAATGTCCTTGATGCGCTCATATTCCGCCGGCGCATCGATGATGATACTGTCGATATCCTCGGTGACCGAATCGCGCACTGTCCGCTCGACCAGGTCCGGTTCCTGATACAAGCAACATGGCGCCTGTTTGTCGCGAATACCCTGCTGAATGACATCCCAGGTGTCCAGTAAAGACCGGATATCCCGCACAAAATTGGATCCGCTGGCGCCGGCGCCGGCCGTCCGGAGAATCAGCCCGCAGCCTTCGGGAACCGGCAGGCGGCTGAGTATTTTTTTCAGGCGCTTGCGCTCGGGCTCATCCTCAATCTTGCGCGAAATGCCCCGCAGTTTGCTTCCCGGCATGAGCACGAAATAGCGGCTGGGCACGCTTAGACTGGCCGTGGCGCGGGGACCCTTGGTGCCGATCGGCCCCTTGGATATCTGGACCACAATATCGGAACCGACCGGAAAATGGCGTCCGATTTCCTCCCGGGTGAATTGCCGTCGGCGGGAAACTGAGCGGATATGTTCCCCCTCCAGCGCCTCCAGCCGGGATAAATCCTCCGGGAACATATCCCAGTAATGAATGAAGGCGTTTTTCCTCATGCCGATATCCACAAAGGCGGCCTGCAAGCCATCCTCCAGGTTTTGAACCTTCCCCTTATACACGCCGCCGACAATTCGCTCTTCCGACGGGAGCTCGACTTTAAAATCCTCCAGTTCGCCGTTTTCCCGGATCGCCACGCGCGTCTCCAGGCTCTCCACGTTGATGATGATTTCCTTGCGGTTCTCATCCTTCTTTCTGCGAAACCCAAACATAATCTGTTTCCTTTCTCTCATTGACTACTATTGTGGCGCACACGGCGCTCCTTATCTCCAGTCTCCCCAAATATAGACGCTCTGCATCATGCCCAGCGCCGTCATTGTGCCGATCATAAAAGTGCCGCCATAACTGATCAGCGGCAACGGAATTCCGGTGATCGGAAGCACTCCGATGGTCATGGCGATATTCACAAACACATGACAAAAAAGGATCGTGACAATGCCCACGCACAGGAGGCGTCCGATTTTATCCGACGCCACCGCCGCCACCCGCAGTCCCAGATGGATCATGAGGGCAAACAGCATCAGCACGGTCATCGAGCCCATAAATCCTTTTTCCTCGGCGATCACCGAGAAGATAAAATCGTTGGGCGCCACGGTCCGCGGCAAAAAACCCAGAATATTCTGAGTTCCCTGCATATATCCCTTTCCCCAAAACCGGCCGGACCCGATGGCGATTTGCGATTGCGCCTTATTCCATCCCGTGCCCAGCGGATCCCGGTCGCTGTCCACGAACACCAGGATCCGATCCCGCTGATAGGGGTTCAGCCCTATCATTCGGATCAACCGCTCCTGGCGGGCTTCATTCCAGCCCAACTTCGGCGGGATCACAATCACGGCCAGGACCAGCACCACCACCAGACCCCCCGCCGTCACCAGCGGTACCAGTATCCGTCCTGGTACACCGGCCGCATACATTACCGCGACCAGCACCGGCAGGAAAATGATCGCGGTTCCCAAATCCGGCTGTTTGACGATCAGAACCAAAGGCGCCAGGACCAGCGCCAATCCCAGCAGTACAATCCGTCCATGACGCAATGACTGTCCCGGCCATCCAAAGAGCCGGGCCAGGACCAGCACCACCGCCAATTTCATGAGTTCTGCCGGCTGAAAGACCCACAATCCGGCGACCTGAATCCAGCGGGTTGCCCCGAATATCTTCACTCCCACATGCGGCACAAACACCAGGACCAGCATGACCAGGGCCGCTCCATACAGCCACCAGGCCATGCGAATCCACTGATGATAATCGGACAGGGCCATCACAAAAAAACAGACCAAGCCGACAGCCATCCACACCAACTGCTTCTGATAGAGCGGTCCCACCGCCGGATTGCCGGTCCGGGAGTCGGCGCTGAATACAAAGAGAATACCGATGGCCATAAGCAACGCCACGATCGTCACCATGATCCAATCCAGGCGTTTCCATGAGTGGAATGACCAGCGCGCCATCATCCGTGTTCCTCTCCCGCGCGGTTCAAGACCTCCTGCATCAGTTGCCGCATCCGCGGACCGATGGACACTCCGCCGGTGATCGCATCGTCCATGACCATGGCCACCGCGTAGCGGGGCTGATCATAGGGCGCGAACAAAACCATCCAGCCGTGGCAATGACCCTGCCCCTTGCGTCCGTATTCCGCGGTTCCCGTTTTACCCGCCATGATAACATCAGGCAGGCAGGCCAGATGACCCGTGCCGGACGGATTTTGAATCACATCCCGCATCCCTTTCTTCACCAACGCCAGATGATCCGATGACCAGCGCAGGGTCCGAATCCGCACGGGGGGCACCTCCTGGAACTCCGTTGAATTCCGGGAACGCGTGCTCAACACCAGTCGCGGCTGATACACCACGCCTCCATTCGCGATGGTCGCCGTGACCATGGCCATCTGCAGCGGGGTCACCAGAAGGGCGCCCTGCCCAATCGCCAGGTTACACGTGTCGCCGTCACGCCAAGTTTCGCCCCGGGCGATTCGTTTCCAGGCTTTCCCCGGCAACAGCCCCGCCGTTTCGTTGTCCAGATCAATTCCCGTTTGTTGCCCCAAGCCCACCGCCAGGGCCAGGTGATAAATCGGATCAAGGCCGCATTGAAGTCCGAGCTGATAAAAGAACACGTTGCAGGACAATTCCAAGGCCCGGCGAATATCCAGCCGGCCATGGATTTCCCCCTCGTAACACGAAAAACGCTGCCCCCCGATTTCATAATATCCCTGGCAATCAAAGCTGCCCCGGGCATTCGCTTTGCCGCTTTCCAGCGCCGCCAGAGCCACCAACGGCTTGAAAATACTGCCTGGGGCATACCGCCCACTTATGGCCCGGTTAAACAACGGCTTGCGGCTGTCCTCCAGCATACGTGTCCAGGTCTCCACTGAAATCGAGGGCGAGAACGTATTGGGATCGAATCCGGGCGAACTGGCCAGCGCCAGCACGTCACCGTTGCGCGGATCGATAACAACAACGGCGCCAACGACATCGGCCATGGCTTTTTCGGCGCTGCGTTGAATTGCCCCATCGAGGGTCAGCACCAGGTCGCCGCCGGGCACCGGATCGCGAAATCCTATTTGATCGTGTTTGAATCCGGAAACATCCACACGCACCAGCCGCCCACCCGGTTCGCCCCGAAGCAATTCGTCGTACCGTTGTTCCATTCCCCCTTTTCCGACCATGTCGGGCCAATACGAATGATAACCGTTTTCTTCGTTGCCCCGTTCCACGGTGCCCACGTATCCCAGTAAATGACTGGCGCTCGCGCCCTGCGGATACACACGATCGGCATCCACCATGACATCCACGACCGGCAACAGGATGCTGGCTTCGGACAGCCTGGCCAGGACAGGGACATCCACGCGACGCCAGGCGATCAATGGAAGCGCCTTGCGGTTATCCAAGTGACTTTCAACCTTGGTCCGAGTCAGTTGCGGTTCGAGCCCGATGACCGCCGCCACACGTTGAATCAGTTTCCAGGCGTCACCGACAGACACCCAGCGTTTCCCGGCTACGCGAAGCTCCTCCAGATACAGAGCCACGCAATAATTGGGACGATTATCGGCCAGACAGACACCATGCCGGTCGAAAATCCGCCCGCGGGGCCCGGGAATTTGAACGCGCCGGATGGATTGCTGTTCCAAGCTGGTCTCATAACGCTCACCTTGCCCTACCTGAATACGCCACAACTGCAACGCCAGGAGGGCCAGCGAGACCATCATGGCCACCCAGACGCGGCGCAGACGCGCCCGTTCATGTTCTGAAAGATACATTGAGCTCATTCGGACACAACCATCCCCATATTCCCAACCATGCGGTCCAGCTGTTCCATGGCGCGACACACCAAGGGGACCAGCACGACGCTATAAACACCCACACCCAGCACTTTCAGGCTCACCCAGATTCCGCTCATTTCCCGGCCCCCGCCATCGGTCAGCCATAGCAGGCCATACAAAACCAGAGTCATACCAACGCCCGCCAGGGCGCCGAAGACCATGTGCGTGATCCAGCGTCCGCTGAAAACAACATCCCGATAGCTCCTGGCCGCCAGGCCGATGCCCGCCAGGCATAGCGCTGAATATCCCAGCGGGAGCGCATTGATGCTGTCATTCAAGACTCCACCCAATACCGCCGCGCCCAGCATCAGCGCCAAGGGCCGATTCAAGGCGTAATACAACACCACGCTCATGACCAGGGGCGGCTTGGCCTGTCCCATAAATACCCATACTGGACACAGCATCTCAACCAACACGGCACCCATCAGCGCCAGCCCCATGACGATGATATTCATAATCGTTTCCGCTCCTGTTCTTCTCTGGCCGGGGCCGCTTTCCCCGGTCCGGCTGGACGCTCCGACAAGATAATAAACACGAAACCCAGGGATCTCAGATCAACCGCCGGAACAATATCCGCGTACTGATAGAGTCCCGAGCGGTCCAAGTACACTTTTTCAACATAACCAATCACCAGCCCGGCCGGATACACTCCCCCCAATCCCGAGGACACTACTTCATCACCCGGCAGGATAGCGGCATCTTTGATAATAAAATCCATCCGGCATAAGGGATCTCCCAGCAACGACACCCCCTGGCCACGCACGATGCCAAAGGCATCCATGCGGGACAGTTTGGCCGATACCTTGGAACTCGGGTCCACGAGGAACAGAACATCAGCAGTGTAGGCCGACACATCAACAATGCGCCCGACCAGTCCTTCCGCCGAGATCACCGGTAAATCATGTGCCACGCCATCGGAAAGACCTTTATCCAACCGGGCCATCTGCCACCAGCCGCCAATCGCGCGCGTCGTCACCTGGGCCGCAATCAGCCGAACCCCAGCACGGGCTTCCACTCCAAGCAAATGCCTCAACTCCGCGTTTTCCCGTTCCAACGATTTGAGTTGCCGGACTTCAGTCCGCAACCGGCTGATTTCAACGGCCATCCGGCTATTATCCGCAGCCAGGACACGGCTCCCCCGCGACGCCCGCCAACATGATGAACAGGTGTCGGACAGGAAAGCCACCAGGGGCGACAGGGCATCCCGCACACCACCATAGAGGCGCGCGCAGGTTGCCGGAGGACAATTCAACAATACGATCAACAACAGGCCAACCGCAAGCAAACTGCCAATGCTCTGCTTAAGACTCATGACATCAATCTGTTCCAAAAAAGACGTTTACCGCTGGCGACCGGATGGCTAATCCACAACGAGAGACCATGAGGCAGAGGGAGAGTGAACGCTTATGAAGCGATGATGATAGATCGCACCGCCTTAGAACGGCGTGCTGGCGACCTTGCGCAGGAACTTAAGTTCGTGCAGAACCATACCGGTTCCCTCAGCAACGGCACTGAGAGGATCGTCCGCGATATGCACCGGCAGGCCGGTCTGTTCGGCAATCAGCTTATCCAAGCCCTTCAAGAGGGCGCCGCCGCCCGCCAGAACCAAGCCGCGATCCACCAGGTCCGCGGAGAGTTCCGGCGGACAACGCTCCAGCGTGAACCGGATGGCCTCGACAATCGTCGAGACCGGTTCATGAAGGGCCTCCCGCACTTCTTCGGAAGTCAGCGTCAAGGTTTTGGGTAATCCGGCCACCAAGTCGCGGCCTTTCACCTCAATGCTGATTTCTTCGGACAAAGGATATGCGGATCCGATGCTGATCTTGATTTGCTCTGCAGTTCGTTCACCAATCATCAAATTATACACGCGCTTCATGTATTGGATGATCGCCTCATCCATCTCGTCACCCCCCACGCGCACACTGCGGCTGAATACAATGCCGGCGAGTGAAATCAGGGCCACTTCCGTGGTGCCTCCCCCGATATCCACAATCATATTGCCGGCCGGCTCCTGAACCGGAAGCCCTACACCAATCGCCGCGGCCATGGGTTCTTCAATCAAATACACTTCACGGGCGCCCGCGTGCATCGCGGAATCCTTGACTGCCCGCTTCTCCACCTCCGTAATGCCACTGGGTACTGAAATAATAATCCGGGGTTTAACCATAATGCGGTGATTCTGCACTTTACGGATAAAATACCGCAACATCGCCTCCGTAATTTCAAAATCAGCAATGACCCCATCTTTCATGGGACGAATCGCGGTAATGTTGCCCGGAGTCCGCCCCAACATCCGTTTAGCTTCCTCGCCGACCGCCAGCACGCGAGTTGTTCCCGTCTGAATCGCCACGACAGAGGGTTCCCGCAGGACAATGCCGCGGTCCTTGACATAAACCAAGCTATTGGCCGTACCCAGATCAATGCCCATATCATTGGAAAACAGATCAAAAAAACGGTTGAACATACTCCAAGCTCCTATCATACTTGTTTGGCACTCTGACTGCTCCGACCGTCAGGGTACTATGCCCCTTGCGGCCACTGGGCCGTATACACCGCGCTGAACCCGCACCGTTACCGGTCGCAGGCTGCGGCATCGCTACGTGTCTGAATCGGACAACTGACACGATAGAACTCACAGACGCTTTCGCGTCCACTCATCTACTGGATCGCAGTCTTGTCGGCTGCTCCTGACCCCAATGCCTTCATCCTGTTTCCCGACATCATTTCCCGTCGGATGGATTTTTTGACCGTATAGGGTTCTTCCGAATCTCAGCTATGCTCTGTTCAACACCTGTCTGCACAATCTCACAAGTTTGGCTTCCAGACAGAATGTCAATTGCTCGTAATCTGTAAGTTGCTATCGAAATGGGATGCCCTGCCAAAGCGCCAAGAATTCCGGACGGTTTCTTACTGTATTTCCCATATCTTTCAAGAATAAGAAGCGTGGCAGAATTGTTCATCCATCCGACATCCACAAGAGAATCTGTACGTACGATATGGCTAATTGTCAATGTGTCAAGCCTGAATAAACTGGCATTTTTCATCGATCTGACTACAGGATTCTCATAACCAACAATAAGGTATTTCTTATCAGGACTTGCTTCACTCCATTGGATATCAGTGATAGTATTTTTTCTCATCTCGGCATCAGATGCTCTTCGTCTTTCGCTTTCCTTACGTTCCCGAAACATTATTGCCATAGC
>JAHIJO010000221.1 GCA_018898455.1 Verrucomicrobiota bacterium
ATTCCCACCAATGATTGTGGATTCCAAACGCCATCCCATGCGCCACGGCCACGGCGCCGGCTTCATTAAACCGGTCGCACGACTTCTTGATGCCATCCATCGTTTCGAAATCCTTGGGCCCAAATCCCGAGACGATGCGCTTGGAGCCTAGAATATTCATAAGATCCAGCGTTTTTTCTTTCATCTCACCGACAGGCAGGGATGTATGCGCGCTGGGAACAACCAGTCCCAGCTCTTTGAAAAGCTTGGCCGCTTTTTCAGGGGATGTGCTCGGGGGAAATCCCGCCGGCTCTACCCCCGCATATCCCATCTCCGCAATGCGCCGTATATTCGCTTCGAAATCATTCGCCAATTCCTGCCGAATTGAATACAGTTGAAGTGCAATGGGTGTTGTCATAAATTTTGATTTCTCCTTGGCGCTGAAATAATAATCCCGGACGTTTGACTGTTCTGACTCGCCGGATACCCCCGGCATGCTTTCAACCTATAGTCACCTCCTCACGAACGAATAACTGTTGATCCGCCGGAATCCGGGCAGCATCCCGACCGCCTGATTCGCCCGCCCCGGCTTTATGAGAGCCATGGCCGGCATGTTATCCTTTTCCCGTTCCTGAAGAACAGATATTTTTTCAGCAGCCTCCCGTGCACCTTTATTTTTCCCCGCTTGATTTATCCCCGGGCATATCTTATCCTTTTTCTGCAATATGAATGAACGGGAAAAAATGGAGCGAACCGCTCTGACCGGCGTGATCACCTGTGGCTTGGGGTTGATCCTCAACATAATCTCCGTCATCCTGGCCAACTCGCTGGTGCTGGTGGCGGATTTCTTCAACTCCCTGCTGGAGTTCACCTCCATCACGCTGACCTGGTTAACCCTGCGCGCGCTGCGGAAAGACAACCGGGCGATCTTCAATTACGGCTTGGGTAAAATCGAGAACATATCGAGCTTGTTCATTGGCATGTTCATGCTGGTCAGCATCCTGATCATGACCTTCCTGATCGTCAACCGACTGAAAAATCCGGTCTGGATCGAGGGTTTCGGAATTTGGATAGGTATTGTCTGCACGCTGGTTTTCGGCATCGTCAACGGCATCCTTTGGAATAAAAGTCGCCGGCACAAAAAAGAGGCCCCATCGCCGATCATCGACGCTCAGTGCCGCTTGTTTGCCGTGAAAACCATCGGTAACACCTGCATGTTCCTGACGTTCGTCTTGAGCATCGGTTTCCGCGGACGGTATCCGTGGATGATGTACCTCGATCCGCTGGCATCCTGTGTAACGGTCGGGTTCCTGATCCAGAGTGTTTGGGCGCTGATCCGGCACTCCATTCACGATCTACTGGACCGCTCCCTGGACGAACCGCTCCAGATCCTGATCAATCGCCAGCTGGCCCAGCATTTCGAGGAATACACCTCGCTGGATGGTGTTCGCTCCCGTTATTCCGGACGCAATGTGTTTATTGAAATTTTCCTGGGATTCGCCCCGGAACTGTCGATCAGCGCCATCCAGAAAACATCAGACGCGATCAAGCAGAGCCTGGAGAAGGAGCTCCCTTATTCGGAAGTGTTGGTCATTCCCCGCGCAAAATGAAAGGAACGGATTATGAAAACAATCGGGCAACCTTTTATTGGTATTTTCATCGTTCTGGGACTGGTATGGGGAATCACCGGAGGCTGTTCTAAACAAAAAAAGACGGAGGCGAAGTCCCGCAAACCCGTCACCCAAGCCGTCAGTCATGAGGCTCGCGGCGAGGCCCAACGGTGCGGCTGCGACGATGAATTAAACGATATTTTCTTTATTAGCCGCACCACCCTCCCGCCCGGAGCCACGCCCCCAGCGACGAACATCGAGGGCCGGGTCGGCTTTATCGCGGGAAAAGCCAATACCCTCCTGAAAACGATGGACGGGGGCACTACCTGGCGACGGATCCTGGAACGGAAAACGGAAGGTCCGCATTTTACCCGCATTTTTTTCATGAACACCAACGAAGGTTGGGCCGTGAGCCGGGACATGCTGTTGCATACCAGGGATAGCGGTGAGACCTGGATCCCGGCGAAAATACTTCCGGAAAATTTTTATTACTTCGGTCCCTGCGCCGCGACGGCAGTCGCCTATTACCAGATGCAGCCGCCGACCTGCGGCGCGTCGGTCTGGCAGACGCGCAATGGCGGCGTTTCCTGGGCCGCCCTACCGACTCATCTGCCCCGAAATGATTTTGGCGCCGTGTTCTTTTTTGACGACCGGCAGGGCTGGGTTGCCGGCAATTACGGACTGACCGCGCGGACAGAAGACGGGGGGCAAACCTGGCAAGAACAGACGCTGACCGATGGAGGGCGTCTCAGCCAGATCCAATTTGTCTCCCCGCAAACCGGCTGGATGCGCGCCGACCTGGGCCACAAGGGCAATCTTTGGGCCAGCCGGGACGGCGGCCGATCCTGGCAGGCCCAGCCCCTGGGCATTGCGTCTTACTGGAACGTTGAGGATATGCAGTTCCTGGATGCGCAAATCGGATTCATACTGATTCATGTCGAAGCGAAAATAAACCAGGTAATGCGCACCCTGGATGGCGGCGCCACCTGGGAGATCATCGGCATCCACCCGGTGAACATCGCGGCCCTCTGTTTTATTTCGGCCACCGAAGGCTGGGTTGTCGGCGCCGGCGGTTGCGTGTTTCATTATCAGTTGTAAGATTCAAACCAAAGAATTAGCCTGAATTATTTTAGGGAGCCTTGTCCTATGAAAAGCGAAAACTATCGGGTGGTAATTGCTGATGATGAAACCATGATGAAAAAGACCAGTTCGTTCGCAATTCGATCCCTGGCCGCCGGCGCGGCCTGCGCCCTGGCGCTCTCGTCAAGCCACGCGCAGACCGCTCAGAAGGCGCCGGATAATCCCGCGTTTTTACAGTATCAGCAACCGCGCGCTCAACAGGCGGCCGCCATCAGAACAGTTGACGGCCATCGCCTCGGTTATGCGCCATCCCCCGTTGACCGATCGCACCTGCGCGGGCGCCAGGCAATTCGGACCCGGGCCTTCCGGAGCCTGCCGGCTTCCTACGATCTGAGGACCCTGAGCAAGCTGACTCCGGTCAAAGATCAGGGAAACTACGGAACCTGCTGGACGTTCGCTTCATACGGTTCGCTGGAATCCTGGCTGTTGCCGACCGAGACCCGCGACTTTTCGGAAAATAACCTGGCTAACACCCACGGGTTCGACTGGGGCTATGATGACGGGGGCAATGCCAGCATATCGTGCGCGTATCTCGCGCGCTGGTCGGGCCCGATCAATGAAAGCGATGATCCCTACTCCAACGGACCCGCCAATAGCCCCTCCAACCTGCCCGTGCAGAAACACGTTCAACAGGCCATGATCATTCCCCTGAAAGCCAACGCGCTGGACAACACCGCCATCAAGGAAGCGGTGCTGAATTACGGTGCCATGTATGTGAGCATGTACATCGATAATTCCCATTACAGCAACACTTATGCCTCGTTTTATTATGACGGCACCAATGACGCCAATCACGCGGTGGCCATTGTTGGTTGGAACGACACTTATCCCAGCAATCAATTTCGCCATGTCGCTCCCGGAAACGGAGCCTTCATCGTCAGAAACAGCTGGGGCACCGACTGGGGCGAGCAGGGATATTTCTATTGTTCCTATTATGATAGCATCATGGGCTACAACGAGAATATCGCCTTCAACAACGCTGAATCCACCACGAACTACGGATCCATTTATCAATACGACCCGCTGGGCTGGGTAACCTCCTACGGCTACAACGACACGAACGCCTGGGCCGCCAATATCTTCACAGCCACCTCTTCCGACCCTCTCGGCGCGGTAAGTTTCTACGCGAATGATATCAACCTGGGATATGAAATCCATGTCTACCGGGACGTCACGCCAAACCAGCCCCGGAGCGGAACCCTGGCCGCATCCCAGACAGGCACCCTGGCCTACCCGGGATATTACACGTTGGCATTGAATTCACCCGTGACCGTATCGTCCGGTCAGCTGTTCTCCGTTGTGATCCGGTTCATCACATCATCCTACGGATATCCTATTCCAATGGAATACGCGTTGTCGAATTACAGCAGTCAGGCAACGGCATCTCCCGGTCAGAGTTTTTACAGCCACGCTGGCGCCTCATGGAGTGATCTGACGGCAGACGAGCCAACCGGTAATTTCTGCATCAAGGCCTTCGCCGGCACAGGCACTGAGCCTCCAGCGCCGGTAATGGGACCCGTGGCACCCGGGGTCGTCGGCGATTATGACGGCGATGAAAAGAACGACCCCGCCATTTACCAGGAATCCTCCGGACGCTGGATTCTCCTGCTTTCCGCCAATGGCTTTGCCCGTCTGGATCTGGCGGACGGTTACCTGGGCGCCGCCGGGTATCGCGGCATCACGGCGGATTATGATGGCGACGGCAAGGCCGATCCTGCCGTGTACCACCAAACCAATGGCTACTGGTTAATTAAACTCTCCGCCAGCGGTTATGGCATCGCCACGGTTTCCGCCTTCGGCGGCGCCGGCTATACCCCCCTTGTCGCCGACTTCGATGGCGACGGCAAAGCCGACCCCGCCATTGTCAATAACTCCTCGGGAAACTGGGCGGTGAAATTATCGGGCAATAGTTATTTAATCGCCACGTTGTCCGGTTTCGGCGGCACCAACTACACGCCGCTCGCGGCCGATTATGACGGCGACCGTAAAGCCGACCCGGCGATCTATCATGCGTCCACGGGCGGCTGGTTCGTCAAACTCTCGGCCAGCGGCTACGGCGCCGCCACGATCACCGGACTCGGTGGCGCAAGCTACGACGCGTTTACGGCCGACTTCGACGGTGACAGCAAAGCCGACCCGGCGGTGCAGGACCCGACGGCGGGTACCTGGTTGATCAAACTCTCCGCCAGCGGGTATAGCATTGGCACGCTATCCGGATTCGGCGGCGCCGGCTACGGCAACGCTTTCGCGGCCGATTACGACGGCGACGGCCAGGCCGATCCGGGCCTTTACCAGTCTTCAACCGGAACCTGGTATTTCCGGCTGTCAGCTTCCGGGTACAACCAGGCCACGGGCAGTTCCGGCTATACGCCCTGATGAAACTGTTGAAAAACCATATTCACGCTGGTTTTGAGATCCCTCGACTCCGATCGGGATGACACTAACGCCGCGCCGGGATTGCAGGCAGGCACGCTGCAAGCGTTAATACTCACCCATTGAATAGTGCAAAAGAATCATCATTTCATCCATTGCCGACATCCCCTCTCCTGTGTAACCATGCGGCTTAACGATCGCGTTATCGCATGAACCATCACAAGGAGGAGTGACCATGTTGAACCATCTTGCCAGGATCGTCTCGGCCCGCACCCAGCGTTGTTCGTCCTGGGATATCACGGGGCGAAATAGCGACGCCTGGACAATCGCACCGGGAAAAAGCCGCATCCTGGCAGACATCAAAGGACCGGGAGTCATCACCCACATCTGGATGACCCAGCGCAATCACTATCGCGAGTGTCTCTTGAAAATCACCTATGATGACGCCTCACGGCCCAGCGTCCTGGTTCCCTTGGGTGATTTCTTCGGCCTGGGTCATGGCCTCGTGAATTCGTACCAGTCCCTGCTCTTCACGGCCTCCAGCCGCACGAACTACCAATTCAATCAGGGATGCGCCCTGAATTGCTATGTACCTATGCCATTCCGCTCTCGCGCTGTCGTGGAACTTGTCAACGAAAGCCGGGAAACGCATCGGCAGTATTTTTACATTGATTACGAATTAGGGAAAGAACTGCCGAAAGATATCGGGTATTTTCACGCCGAATTCCGCCGCGAAAATCCCTTCGGCGGCTGGGGCCATGAAATCGATTCCAACGGTCCGACCGCGTATTTGGCCAATATCGTCAATAAGGAACGGACCGCTTGGGAAAACAACTACGTCATTCTGGAAACGAAAGGCCGAGGCCATTACATCGGCTGTAATCTCAGCATCACCAATTTTAGAGGCGACTGGTGGGGTGAAGGCGATGACATGATCTGGGTGGACGGCTACAAGTGGCCGCCGGACCTGCATGGAACCGGATCCGAGGACTACCTCAACCAAGCTTGGGGAATGCAGGATAATACTTTTTTACGCAATGGCTCCTCCATTTTCGAAGGCAACACCATTCCCCACCGGCCGGACATGAAACTCTCGCCCTGGAGTGTCGGCGGCTACCAGACCAGCTATATCTTCCATCTCGAAAACCCCGTCCGATTCCAGAAAGAGATCAAGGTCACCATCGAGCACGGCCACGGCAATCACCTGGCCAACGAGATGAGCAGTGTCGCCTATTGGTACGCGGAAAAGCCCGGCGCCGCCGTCAAGGTGCCGCCGATGGAAAAACGCCTGCCGGTTCTACGCGATAACCTGGGCCATTGGCTGTACGACAAGAAGAATCAGACCACCTCAAAACACGTCCGCTTGAACGCAGAAATGAAGAAGATGAAAGCCGCTTGGAAGCGACTGAAGAAAGTTTAACTTTCTGCCGGCGAAGCACTTGTTCCCATCTGAAAAGTCGGCCTGATTCCGACTTATTCACCTGGACAGACCAAGATACCTGTTCTGAACTACGGGATAGGTATCCCTCTTGTCTTACTTCATTCGACCGGCAAGTCTGTGCTCCAAAATCGAACGCAAAACATCTGTACACTCACCCCTATTGCTGATATAATATTTTTGTGGTTGATAATTAACATGTTTATTCTATCCCGCGAACTATGTATAGGAGATTCACCATGAAAACACGTTATGCTCTCTTCGGAACTTTGTTACCCAACACCATTCTCGTCTTGTGTCTTTGGGTAGCTCTTTATCCGGATATCCTGTCGGCCCAAACGGGCCAGGATCCGCAAAACGCCCTGGGCGCATTGGCCGCCCAGTCGGCGACCCCCGTGAAAGTTTCCGTGGACGAGCCATCCGGCACGGTGACCTGGTTAACGGGCTCGTTTACGCCGGCGGTTCCCGGCAACCCCGTGGAAAGCGCGTATGCTTTCCTGGAATCTCATCGCAATATGTTCCAAGTCCAGAACCCGCGTGAAGAGTTCACATTGCGATCCGTGAAAAAGGGTCTGCTCCGGCCGACGGATCACGTTTACCTAGATCAAAAAATAAATGGGATCCCGGTCTGGAACCGGCGCCTGGGTTTCCATTACGACGAGCAAGGCCGGCTATATGCTGTGAACGGCAAATACAGCAACCTGGCCAAGCAGAAAACCATGGCAATCCAAGCCGTACTGACCCCTGAGCAGGCTTTCCAGCGGGCCTGGGCCGACGTTCAACGCGTCCCGCTGCAGGGCAAAAGCGCAAATTCCAAGCCGATGCAACTCGACGCCGACCTGCCGCACCAGGAAAAATTGATGTATTTCGCCGATAGCCAGGAAAACCTGCGCCTCTGTTTCCGCATCGATTTATGCGTGCTCAACCCGGCCGGCGCCTGGATCTATTTCGTCGATGCCGCCACCGGCGCCGTCCTGCATAAATTCAACAACGCCCAGACTTCCGGGCCGGCGGTCGGCAGCGGCCGGGACCTGTATAACAGTACCATCGCGCTCAACACCTACCTGGACACGGACGGCAAGTACAAGCTGATCGATACCAGCAAGAACATGTACAACAGTCATTCCACCAACCATCCCATGACAACCTGGCAGGGCTGCATTGAAGTCCGCGACGCCGAGCACCAGGATGCTGACGCCTCGGGCATGCCTCCCGCGACCGAACACAGCCCCGTAGTGGATGATCCGGACGGCGACAACGTCTTCACCTCTAGTAGTACGGATCCCAAGGATAATCTCCAGCCGGCGGTCCAGCTCGCCGCCTACCTCTCAACCGTTTATGATTTCTACCAAGCCATGTGCGGACGCAACAGCTTGGACAACAAAGGCTTGTCTATGGTCGGCAATATGCACTGGGGCAAAAAGTTCAGCAATTCCATGTGGTATCCGCCCACCCAACAGATGTACTTCGGGGATGGCGGCGATGACTACTGGCCGGAAACCCGGTCGCTGGACACGGTCGCCCACGAGGCCACCCACGGCGTCACCCAGTTCGAAATCCAAGGTGAGGGCTACACGTACATGCTTGAAGCCGGCGCCATCAACGAATCGCACTCGGACATCGGGGCCATCTGCAACGATTACGACGAGTGGCTCTACGGCGAGGAATACCACATGGATGGAAGTCCTTCCCGGCGGTTTGACGATCCCACCGCCGTGGCGAATCCGCAACCCAAGGATATGTACGATTTCATGATCATGCCCCTGCAGGTGGATGGCGGCGGCAACCATTATAACAGCGGCATCGGCAATCATTTCTTTTACCAGCTCGGCACCAGACTTCCGACCGTTTCACCCGCTACGGACGGTCGATTTACGGCCTTCCGTATTGTCTATCGCTCTTATATTTACGGAGCTTCCACCCCATATTCCACGTTCGCCAACTGGGGCCAATATATTAAGCAGGCCGCCGTGGATTTGTACGGACCGGGCGATATTTATAATAAAGTCGTCGAAGCCCTGGATTATGTCCATATTCCTCAAGCCCTGCTTGGCGGTCATGACAACTGGCAGTTGAAAGTAGACGACGTGGGCCAGCCGTATTTTTTCACCATAAATATCGGCTTTCCCTCCTGCTGGCCGGTGGTCAGCACACGCTTCACCCGGCCCCGCGCCGATGCGAAAATTAAAACTGTGGCCATTAATTTCGAAAATCTTGGCGCGTCAACCTTTAAAATCTGGTATTGCGGCTCCAAGGCCGACGGCAGTCCCGACGAATCCGGGGCCCAGTGCCTGTTCTCGGATATTTCATCGAGTGTCATCCGCACGGATGGTGTGTTTAATAATTTTAAATTAACCAATTCCATCACCGCGGCAAGTGAATTTCACATTGCCCTGGACATGACCAGCGGCACATATGGCGGCATCCGCCACGATACGGGCGACCCGGCCACGGAACGGAGCTGGTTCAAATATATGACTTGGAATTATACTTACGGCCGCTGGGATTCAACCTGGTATAAAATCAAGGAGTACTACCAGTTGTATAGCCTAACCTTCGACCCCACCTTGATGATCAAGGTCATTTACGAAACCAGCCCGTCTAATGCCCCTTGCGCCCCAACCCTCGTCAGCCCGGCTGACGGCGCCACGATCGACAGCTCTACCGTCACCTTCTGCTGGAACGCGGTCAGCGGGGCCGACCGATATTTCCTGGAGGCCAACAGTTCCTCCGACTGGTCCGAAAGCACCCGCGTGTATTTCGCCGCCACGACGGCCACCTCGATCGATGTCTCCGGATTCCCCGTGGGCCCCAATTACTGGCGAGTCTGGGCCGGCAATGCGGATGCCTGGAGCTCGGCTTCCGCCGCCCGCTCGTTCACGGAGACCGCGCCGCCGCCGCAACTCGCCTGCAGCGTGGCTAGCCTCGCCCCAACCACCACGGTGGGACATAACGCGGCCAGCCAGTCGTTCGAAGTCTGGAACTGCGGCAGTGGCAGCCTGACATATTCGATTTCGGATAATGCCGGCTGGCTGTCCGCCAGCCCCACCAACGGCTCAAGCAGTGGGGCACACGACACCATAACAGTCAGCTACAACTCTTCCAGCCTGGCTGAGGGCACGCACACCGCCACGATCACCATTTCCGCCTCCGGCGCCTATGGCTCGCCAACAACCATTCCTGTAACATTAACCATCAACCGACTGATTCCGGTCGCCGGCGACCTTGATGGGGACCGGAAGGCGGATCCGGCAATGTATGCCGCCGGCAACTGGTATATCTGGGCGTCCAGCGGCGGGTACGGACAGTCCGGCCCTTATGCCCTAGGCGCAGGCGGGACAATCCCGGCGGCCGTTGACTTCGATGGTGATGGCAAGGCCGATCCCGCCACCGCGGATAGTTCCGGCAACTGGTATATCTGGTTGTCCTCATACGGCTATACCCGGGGCGGACCCTATGCCTTCGGAGAATCCGGATGCACGCCGCTGGCCGCCGACTTCGACGGCGACCGCAAAGCCGATCCGGCGGGCGTCGATTGTTCCGGCAACTGGTATATCTGGATGTCAGGGTATGGTTATCTGCGGGGCGGACCCTATGCCTTGGGTGACGCCGGCCTGACGCCGCGAGCCGGCGATTTCGACGGTGACGGCGGGGCCGATCCCGCCGCCGTGGACAGTTCCGGCAATTGGTATATCTATTTCTCTTCATACGGCTATATGCGGGGCGGACCCTATGCCCTGGGCGCATCCGGGTGCACCCCGCTCGCCGCCGATTTCGATGGCGACGGCAAGGCCGATCCCGCCGCCGTGGACAGTTCCGGCAACTGGTATATCTGGATGTCAGGATATAATTATCTGCGGGGCGGACCCTATGCCTTGGGCGTACCTGATTGACTTAGCAGGCACTTATCGCCCGAGCGGAGCGGACCTTCGTTTGGAGCCGGGGTGCCCTCACCCCGGTCACGATTCAGACCGGCCTGGGGGCAGGCCGGCTCCAATTTTTAAATTCCTAAACATCGCGATTCGTTTAGGCTGACTAGAAATTGTCACCCGCCTGTTCTGGTGGCCGTTCGCCTTGTCCGCCTGCTCTGGTGGACAGAACGGCATCTTTATCTTGTGTCTTCGTGTGATACGGCAGATGATATGGCCCATGGATTCTTCAGTGCATTACACATTGATTGACCGCCCTGATGCCCTGCGGGTGGCATTAGCCGACCTGGCCCCGGTGACCTCCCTGGCGCTCGATCTGGAAATGGAAAACTCCTATCGCCGTTATGGTTTACACATCGCCCTGATCCAGGTTTCAACCCCGGAACGGAAGAATTATATCTTCGATCCGCTCTCCAGCATCGATATCCGCCTGTTGGGCGCACTCCTGACCCACCGGAACACGGAGCTGATCGTGCATGATGCCGACTTCGATCGCCGGGCTTGCTTTCAAGTGTACCGCTGGACACTGAATCACCTGTTCGACACCAAAATCGCCGCGCAACTCTGTGGTTTTCGGCAGTTCGGATTGGGCAGTCTTTTGAAGGAACTGCTGAACATTCATGTGGACAAGAAATTTCAAACCTTCGACTGGCTGAAACGTCCGATCCGGAAAGACGCCCTGGACTACGCCGCCAGGGACACCGCCTCCTTGCATGAATTGAAAGCCATCCTGACCCGGCGTTTGACTGAGCTGGGCCGCCTGGCCTGGGCCCGGGAAGAATTCATCCGCCTGGAAACCATCGCTCCTGCTGAACCGGCCGAGCCCATGCACTACCGCATCAAGAAAAGCTCCCTGCTATCGCCCCGTCAGTTGACCATCCTGCGCTCGCTGACTGTCTTCCGTGACCAGGTGGCCCGCCGGCTGAACCGGCCGGTCCATTATATCATGCGGGACCCGATTCTGCTCCAGCTCGCTGCGCATCCGCCCGCCGGCGAAAACGCCCTGCGTAGTATCCGCGGACTGCATCCCGTCATGTACCGGACGGAAACCATCCGCCAGTTGATGCAAGCGGTGGCCCAAGGACAAGCGGCGCCGGAGGAACTGCATCCGCTTCGCAAGAAACGGCCGCCAATCAAAGCCGGTTATTCCCAGCGCCTGAAAACCATGCAGGACTGGCGCCGCCAAATCGCCGCCCCGCTGGACTTGGAACCCTATCTGCTGTTATCCAACGACATCCTGCAATGGTGCGCGCGCAATCCCGGTGCGCCGCTGCCCGCCCCCATCGCTTCCCAACTCCGCCACTGGCAGAAGGAACTTCTCTGGAATGAGTTTCAGCGCAAGTTCATCGCGCCTCAATAACGTTATCAGTTTTGACGGCCGTCATGACAGAAATAAGAAGACCACCTGCCCCACCCAGCCGGCTGGCCCAGTTCCCGACGCTTGCTTTTCATGCTTCAGTGCGCTACCATGCCGCCGCTAATACAGTCATGGAAGGTTATCGCGAAGGAAAGGAAATTATTTATGGGCTCTGGTCGCGCAAATGATGAACTCACCCAAGGGGCAAAGAAACCGAGAGAGTGCCGGCGGCGCGAGAAACTGCAGAAAAAGCGGTTGATCGCCCTGGGCGTGCCCGAAACGGCCATCGCCAAAATGACAACCAAAAAGCTTAGGGAACTGCTGGTTCGCCCCAACCTGACAAAAAAGCTATGGGCGGCAAAGAAATGAAAAAATTACAATGCGGAATTAGAAATGACTAAACCCATTCCGCATTTTCATATCGGCCGTTATTTTCAGGAACCCGCTCCTGCCATTTACCTATGACCGTCGTGGATAACGATAACGGGTGCCGGGATGAGCCCAAACCGTTCCTGGAACACCTGGAAGAACTGCGTTGGGCCCTGCTCGGGTGTCTCATCGCACTGGCGCTGGGCATGGCGGTAGCCGCCCCCTTGGCGCCCGTGATCCTCAAATGGCTCCGGGCGCCGCTGGATGGCATCATTGCTCATCCGAACCAGTTCCTGCAATCTCTTGAAATCACTGGCGGGTTTTCGATTGCGCTTCAGACCACGTTCTGGTGCGGACTCCTGCTGAGTGCTCCCGTCATCCTGTTGTTGATCGGCCGGTTTATCTTCCCCGGCCTGAGGCGGCGGGAACGGAAAGCCATTTCCATTGCCCTCTCATTCGCCCTATTTCTCTTTGCATTCGGAGTCGCGCTGGGTTACTTCATCGTCCTGCCCGTGGCGCTACGCGTGATGCTGGGGCTTCATCAGTGGATGGGCATCCAGGCCTGGTGGACCATCACCAGCTATGTCGCCTTTACCGTTCAACTGCTGATCGCGTTCGGGCTGGCCTTCGAACTGCCGATGGTACTCATGGTCCTGGGCTATCTTGGAATCGTGTCTTCGGCGATGCTGCGAGCGAAGCGCCCTCACGCCATCGTTATTCTGCTTATCCTGGCCATGATTCTGACCCCCGGGCCGGACATCTTCTCGCAGGTGGTCATGGCCGTTCCCCTGATTCTGCTCTACGAGTTCTGCATCTGGAGCATCCGCCTGTTCGAACGGAAACGGCGAGCCGTGGCGGGCGACGACCCGCTTAATCCCGGCCCCTGAAATCAAACCGGAGCAAGTCTTCGAATATTTTCTACTCGTTGCTACGTCGTTATTTTCTCTCAGCCCTCGCCACGGCCAGCCAGTTTGCGGTATGCAAATTCAAAAATGGGAAGGAAATTATTCGTTTTTGTTTTGCCTGTCTCAATTTTATAGTAGGCTTCTTTCCATAGATTGGCGTAATTCGCGGGCGATGGATTGAATCTCTTTGCCTCAGATTGTGTAATCTTCACAAATATACCAAAGCTCTTCGTGCCCCACCACTTGACCCCGAATGCGTTGAAGAACCCGGCCTTGAAACCACAGTAACCCCGATTGAACTTCGTCTCTAACTGCCATCCCTTCTTAGCCACAAGCCTTTCAATTTCCCGAGCATATCGGATAAATTCATCAACACTCTTGCTATTCCGTTCAGTCTTGTAGAAGGCTTCGTCATAGACCCTCAATCCAGATACAGGGCGACGCTGTCTGTTGACCGGCGCTTCTTCTTCCAAACGGTTGACAAGAAGGAATTCATTATCCCCTTCAACCCATCGTTTCACCTCAATGAGGTCCACTGGATACCCGATCTTGTTCACGAGGTGCAAACTGGATCGAAGAATGGTGGGAGCAATCACAATAATACGCACCTGCAAATCATCCCACGCGACTTGGATGTCTTCCGGCTTGTTCTCACACTCGAGCCAGAGGGCCCTGATGGAATCCGGATTGGTTTCAGCCCAGAATGCATACTGCAAGACTTGAGGGATGATCGAGGCGTCAACCTCGCAGTTTTTCATCTCGATGATGCAAACGGAGCCGTCTGCATCTATACCGATGATATCAGGAATTCCAGACTTGTTTCCGCCCCTGATCTGCCGCTTCAGTTGAAATATGTCCTTCAGCAGTTCGGACGACTCGAAAACTGTCTTTTCAAATTCCGCTTCGGTCTTGAAAGGTCTGTCCACGAGCGCCTTTGTTCTTTTCTTTGTTCTCCAAAATAGATTCGCCATTTTAATCTCCTTTTTCTCCTATTTTATTAGCCAGCCACCGTGGCCTGCATTCAGAACACTTTCCCGGCATGCAGCTGGTCCAGGAACTGTGGCACTGGAAGCACATCCAGCCCATCATAGTGATAGGGTCGCGGCCCGGTATAGACTCCCATCATGCGCTCGACAATCACTCCTGGACAACTTTTCAAATCCCGCATAGGTCGTTCCCACTTGCGGCTCCACTGTTCAGCCAGTTTGACCTCGATGCAGATCACATGCGCGGGTTTATCCGCACCGGCCTTGCGGGTTTCCACCACGAAGTCAATTTCCGTTCCTGCGGCGGTTGCGTAGTAAGCAATGGCGCGATGCCGGCCGGCGGTCTCGTTGAACACGCGGAGTTCATGATAGATCAGGGTTTCCAAGGCGGTCCCCAGCCAGGTCCGGTCCGCGGGATCGTGCTGAAGGCCGGCCGCCGCCCGGGCCACACCGGGATCGAACCAGTAAAACTTAGGGTGCGTTTGCTCGCGAACCTTAAGGCGCGGTTTCCAAGTTGGCAGGAAATAACCCATCAGCGTGTCATCGAGAATGGAGAAATATGTCTCCACGTTGCTGCGCGGCACGGACGCGTCGCGCGCAATGTTGTGGCCGTTGACCGCTTGGCCATTAAGTTGTCCGGCGATAGCCAGGAAACGGATAAAAGGCGGCACTTTGCGGACCAATCCTTCCTCGCGAATCTCCTCTTTAAGATAGGTATTCACATACGCGCTCAGAAGACCAGCGGCATTAGCCTGATCGAACTGGATGATGGGGAGCATGCCCCACTGGAGTCCGAAGGCCAAGTCAAAGCGATTCCCAAGCTCCGCCGCCGAAAACGGTTCCATATTGAGCGTTAAGGCGCGTCCTCCCAGAAGATTGACGCCACCCCGGCGGAGTTTGCGGGCTGAGGATCCGCACAATGCAAACCGCCACTGCCGGGATTCCATCAGGCGGTGGACCTCATCCAGCAATATTGGTATTTTCTGAATCTCGTCCACGACAACCCAGTCCGCTGGAGGACGATTGCCGACCATGGCCTCCAGCGCGTGCGGGTCCCGGGACAGTTCCAGAAATTGGGATGCGTCAAGGAGGTCCACATAGACGGCCGTTCTCAGCACCTCTTTCAGCCACGTGCTTTTGCCTATGCCACGCGGCCCGAACAGGAAGAATGATCGCTGCGGCGCGCGCAGTAATCGCCGGATATGGAATCTCTTCGTCATGCGGATAATCTACAACTCTAATGTATAAAAGCAATGCAATTATACATTAGCGATGTACAAAAGCACTACACGTTTAATTCTATGGGAAGGTCGGGATTTCTTCCCGACCGGCTGAACCGTGGTATTCAGCGGAATCTTTAACCCGCTGAACCTTTTTCGATCTTACCCCAGGAGTCCTTTAGGGTTACGATGCGGTTGAAGACGGGCTGGCCAGGCTTGGAATCCACGCCATCCGCGCAGAAATAGCCGAGCCGTTCGAACTGGACACGATCCCAGGGATTCACCGACACCAGGCCGGGCTCCAAGAAGCCGGTGACAACCTGAAGCGAATTCGGATTGAGATGCCGCAGGAAATCGTTGCCCTCCGCCTCCGCCGGATTTTCGTGCAGGAATAGCCGGTCATACAGCCGGACTTCCGCCTGAACCGCGTGCCGGGCGGATACCCAGTGGATCGTCCCCCTGACCTTCCGGCCATCTGGTGAGGCGCCGCCGCGCGAGGCGGGATCATAGGTGCAATGCAGTTCGACAATCTCGCCGGTTTTATCGTCCTTCACCACACTGGTACAGGTGATATAGCAGGCGTAGCGCAGGCGAACTTCCTGGCCCGGGGCCAGGCGGAAAAACTTTTTCGGCGGCTGTTCCCGGAAATCGTCGCGTTCGATGTAAATAACACGCGAAAAAGGCACTTTCCGCGAACCCATTGTCGGATCTTCCGGGTTGTTGACAGCGTCAAAGAATTCCTCCTGGTCTTCGGGATAATTATCAATCACCACCCGCAAGGGATTCAGAACGGCCATGACCCGCGACGCTGTTTTATTTAATTCATCCCGGATACAATGCTCCAGCAGAGCCACGTCGGTCAGGCTGTTGAACTTGGTAATGCCGATGCGCTCACAGAAATCGCGGATCGCCGCCGGGGTATAGCCCCGCCGCCTCAAACCGGCCAGGGTCGGCAGGCGGGGATCGTCCCAGCCGGCGACCTGTTTACCCTCTACCAGCTGCTGGAGCTTGCGCTTGCTCATGATGGTATAGGACAAATTCAGACGGGCAAATTCGATCTGCCGGGGGTGATACACTTCTAACGCGTCGAGAATCCAATCGTAAAGCGGACGATGGACTTCGAACTCCAGGGTGCAGATGGAATGGGTGATTTTTTCGATGGAATCGGAAAGGCAATGCGCAAAGTCATACATCGGGTAGATGCACCAGACGGCGCCGGTCCGGTGATGAACTTCCTTCTTGATGCGGTAGATCACCGGATCCCGCAGGTGCAAATTGGGCGATGCCATGTCGATTCTGGCCCGGAGCACGTACCGGCCTTCGTCGAATTCGCCGGCCCGCATGCGGGCAAAGATATCCAAGTTCTCTTCAACGAGACGAGTGCGCCCGGGACTCTCCTTGCCGGGCCGGGTCGGCACGCCCCGGTACTCTTTAAACTCCCCGGTGTTCAATTCGCATACATAGGCTTTGCCTTTTTTGATCAGCTCCACAGCATACGTGTAAAGCCGTTCGTAATAGTCCGAGGCGTAGAAAAGGTTTTGGCCCCAGTCAAAACCCAACCAGCGGATGTCGCGCTGGAAGGCATCCACATATTCCACGTCTTCGGTGCTGGGATTAGTGTCGTCAAACCGCAGGTGGCAGACGCCGCCAAACTCCGCCGCCAACCCGAAATTCATGCCGATGGACTTGGCATGGCCTATATGGGGGGGGCCATTGGGCTCGGGCGGAAACCGGGTCACGACCCGGCCGCCGGTTTTTCCGGTTTTGAGATCGTCTTCGATGATGCGCCGGATAAAATGACCGGTTGATGCAGGTTCGGGAGTATTCATATGAGTGTCCGTCGCTGTAATAGCTATGAAGCGTTTTAACAGAAATTTATTTTTTAAATAAATCGGTTTTCCGTTTATTCCGTTTTTGATATTGATATTGTTTGCATGACACAGCGGAAAATTGTACCCCTTGCTTTTCTACGGACCAGAATAAAAGGAAGATATATTCCTTTAAGATGCGAGGGGGAATAACCCGTGTATATTTCCGTTCCCGGCCCGCCCCCCATTTTGACCTCGAATGTTTTTTGATTTCCTTTCAAATTATCGGAAAATGAATCGTTGTTTTTACATGCTATGCGTTTTGAATGATCCCGCTGTTTTTTAGGTCATTAAGGGCGGTTTCGACGACCGAATCACATTGGGGCGCCAAGGGAGCCGGGTGGTGATATTCCCAATAACTCGTCACCTCATATCCTCCTTCCGCAATCATTCTTGAGGAAGGGAGGTAGATCACGGCGCCATTCGAATAGCCGAGGGGAAAGGTAATGCCGCAGTCATAAGCTTTGAGAATTAAATTGCCCAGTTCTCCAACCAACTCGCCCTCAAATCCAATTAAACGAAGGTTTTTGCCAATCTGTAACGCATGCAGACCGACTTGCGCGTAAGAAGACAGGCTCCCCGTCCGCTCCAGGCGTTGGAGCATATCGGCCGCCCAAAGTCGCCGTTCCTTTCTTTCGTCAGGGTCGTTTTTAATTACTTCAAAGGCAGCCCGTGAAGGAATATCCTGCATCGGCCATTGCGTTTCTTTATAAACCGCCCGTAAATCAGGGGTAATGGGAACAAGTTGTTCTTGAGCCGTCATTGTAATGGTGGCGGCGATTTCAACGCCAACGGCCTCCATTTCCTCCCAAGTTCCGAATCGCCAACGTTCCTCGCCAACCGCTATTTGACGAGGCTTGGCGTCGCCTCCCGCCCCTTGCAGAAAAAACGCTCCTTCCGTATGAAAGCGCGCATTGATTTGACGGGTCGCTGCTCCCGGATACTCGGCAGAAATATCCAATCCACGAATCATGGACGGATGGCATGAAACAGAATACAGGAGAGATACGACTTGGTTAGTATGATCTTGGAACAGGCAAAAAGGCAATACGTCGCAGATTATGCCGTTACAATAGGGGGCCCACTGGACTTTGCCGGTTCTATCCGGTTTTCGCCGGCTGACAGGAATTTGCGTCCGTGTTTTCCCGCCCCAAACAGTCACCGCGCGGGCATCGGCAATCGCCGCTTCAACCGCGCGAAGGATCGCCGCTGCAATCTGATCAAGGTAAGCTGGCGCCGCCTGACCGCTGTAATTCCATCGGGTAAGGCGAGGTCCCGCGTGATTATGAGAGGTGTTCAGGAGAATCTGGTCGGGATTCAAATCCCAGTGACGGCCAATCGTCCCTTTGAAGCGGTCCACCTCTTGGCGTTCGAAAAACAGAAGGTCGAACCCTAAAATTAGCGCGGCCTTATCGGCGTGAGTCAGATAAAGTGCGTTTACGTGCAGATCATCATGAATTGATTGACACCCACCGATCTGTCCCAACCCCTCAAGCGCCGTTCCCAACGGCGGATTTATGCAGGCTTTCGCGAAACCGGCTTTCATCAGTGTTCGATTCCTTATCAATAAAATCTAATTTTTTTGAAACTTTGAGTTTCAATGGAAAGACCGCCTTATGATGTTATGAACGTTTTGCTCGCCGCACAGGCGGCTTCGTAGACCGCTTCCAACTGCTTGAGCTCCTTGCCCTTGATGGTAAAGCCCTGTCCCGCGAGCGCCTCCAGCGCGTATTGCAGGCGCCGCAGGACCATGTCCTTGCCCAGGATTTCCATGCTCTCAAAGAGCGGCAGGGAAACCGGCGCGCCGGTGATGGCCACGAAAAATGGCATGAGAAGCGTCTTCAGCTTGAGCGTTTCTTTTTCTGCCATGCCGATAAAAATGGCCTTGATAACCTCGGACGTCCAAGCTGCGGTTTTTTCAATTTCCCATTGGGCGATCTTGAGAAGCCGGGCCGTTCGCAACCCGTCAATGTCCCCGGTAATCAGCGCTGCCGGCGGATAGTGAAGTTGGTCGGCAAAGAAATAGGCGGTCATGGGAACCAGTTCGGAAAAAGTATTGATCCGGGGTTGGACCAGCGGGAGAATGCGTTGCCACAATGATGGATTGAGTTTCCAGCTGGTAGCGCGATCCGCCAACGCCCGGACATCCATCCGGCGCAAATATTGACCGTTAAAATTCGCCAGCTTCTGCAGATCAAAAACGGGGCCGCCCAGGCTGACCCGGTCGAGATCGAACGTCGCCGCCAATTCATCGAACGAAAATATTTCCCGGCCGTCCGGCATGCTGTAGGCCATGAGTCCGAGGTAATTGTTCAAGGCTTCCGGCAGGTAGCCGGCATCCCGGTAATACAGAATGCCGGTCGGATTCTTTCGTTTCGACAACTTGGACTTGTCGGGATTCCGAAGAAGCGGCAGATGCGCGAACTCCGGGGCTTCCCATCCGAAATACTTATAGAGCAGGACATGTTTTGGGGTGGAGCTGATCCATTCTTCGCCGCGGAGGACATGGGTAATCCCCATCAGATGATCATCCACGACATTCGCCAGGTGATAGGTCGGGTAACCGTCCGACTTCAGGAGCACCTGCCGGTCCACGCCGGTCCAGGCTATTTTAATCTCCCCGCGGATCCGGTCCCGGAAAACGCATTCACCGTCCGCGGGAATCTTCATCCGAACGACATGCAGTTCGCCGGCAGCCACGCGCCGGCGGGCCTCCTCCGGCGGAATGGATTCGCAATGCCCGTCGTAGCCCGGATTGGCCTTGGTCTTGACCTGTTCCTCGCGAAGCTTGACCAGGCGCGCGCCAGTGCAGAAACAGGGATAGGCATGCCCAGCTTCCACCAGCCGCAGGCCGTGATCGCGGTACATAGCAAAACGTTCGCTCTGCCGGTAGGGCCCGAAGGGACCGCCCACGTCGGGACCTTCATCCCAGGCCAGGCGCATCCAGCGCAAAGCCTCCAGGATTGCATTCTCGGATTCCCGCGTATAGCGCGTCTGATCGGTGTCTTCAATCCTGAGAATGAACTGTCCGCCCATCCGCTTCGTGAAGGCGTAATTAAAAAGGGCAATATACGCTGTCCCGATATGCGGCGCTCCGGTCGGTGACGGCGCAATGCGCGTGCGGATGGGGTTGGATGCAGTCATGGAATATAGCCCACTGGGGTGAATACTCTATAAGATAATGGCGCCGGGCGCCACAGTAAAATGGCCGTCCCAATCCGGATCGGGACGGCCATTATTGCGATCCTTTTGAACAGGTCTTTATTGCGCCGGAGCGGCGGGCGCCGCGGCAGGCTTAGCCGCCGGGACAGAAGCATCCGCAACTGGTTCCACGTTTTTCACGGTGAAACAGCGCCGGGTATCCTGCATGCTGAACGTGCCCGTCACGCGGACCTTCTGACCATCCATACTCTCAAGCGGCTTGCTGCCTTCATCGAGAATGATATCATAGCTGGTGACGACCAGTTTGATGCTCGTTATTTTACCGGAAGCGTCCTTCGTCACGCTGACCACACCCGTTTTCCGCAGTTCCAGTGGCGGGGGCATTGGCGGCGCTTTAGATTCCACCGCGGCAGTCGCCGCTGCCGGAGCCGCTGCCGGAGCTGTTGCATCCTGCGCCATGACGGAACCGACGACCAACAGGGCATACGCCATGACAATTGAAACGGTAAACAATTTGATCGTATTGCTTTTCATGATTATTATTTCTTTCCATTCCTGCATTATTGATAAAAAATGATCCTTCAACAATCGAACATCGATCCAAGCATCCTCTTTCCTCTCACCTCCTGTTCCGCATTGGTTTTAATAAAAAGGAAACTTACCAGTTCATCCAACTTAAGTGCGCCCGCCTGCAATCCGTCAGCCGCCAAAAACCACGATTACTTGAACAGTTACATAAATAAAGACATTATGCCGAAAAGACTTGATCGTGTCAACGGTTTTTCGCTTGCACCGAGGGGAGAAATTCGTTGATTTCGGTTTCGAGGATTTCGAGTTTTTTGCGAATCATTTCAGGGCCATGGAATTGACCGGGTGCTCCATTGTAGCCATAGTAGAAATCCAATCTTATATCAGCGGCCATCACAGGAATGGATTCGATAGAATTTTTCTTTTCGTCGAGGAGGATTTTGCGCCACTGGGTATAAAGGTTTTTGGCTTCGGCAAGTTCTTCCGGAGACTTATCCTGCTTTTTCACTAAAGCGAGAAGTTTGTCGCGGAGCAGGCAAGCCTCGTAGTAATTGGCGGTACTTCTGAAGGTATGGTAGAACCAGCGGATGTTTGAGGTCTCGGCGTTATAGGCGAGACGGTTCGTCTTCGAGACAACTTTGTCGGCTTGGTCAATTTCCTTCGCGGCCAGGGTGAGGGCAGCAGCCATTTTGCGATAAAACTTGGCAAAAATGGGTATATTGCCTGTTGGAGCACAGACGAAACTTGCGCCGGCTGCGGTCTTGAATTCATCGGGTAATTTGGCGTTGGGGTCGGCACACATTGGGTGAGCGGGGCCAATATAGTAAACGCCGGTGAAATAAGGGCCCAGTTCGGGAGAGAAGTCAATGGCCTGTGAGGCAAAGTGCCAGGCTTTTCTGAGATGCGGGCCCGCTTGTTGGCCTGCTATCCGGACGGCAAATTGCTGGAGAAATTTTTCCGTATCCGGCGCCGGCTGCCACCAGAAATAGTTAAACACTTCGGCGGTGCTGGCTCCGAAGCAGGGAACAAACCAGGGGAAGACCCAGGCGCCATCGCCAGCGCTGGAGGCCATAACATTGGCGCGGGCTACCCAGCGATCCATACAGGGCAGACCGGGCAGTTTGGATGCTTCAAAGGCAAGTTCGGGTTCGGTTTTGAAATATATATTGAGGCCTTTATCGTGGCAGGCCTTGAGTTGTTGTTTCTGAATCTGGCCTGGACCGGGAAGGTCGATACTGTAGTCCCAAAGGAGTTTGTTTACGCCATCGGGCTTATTGATGGTATTATCTTTTACAATGTCAGTAAAGATGGCGACGCCGGGTTTGAGCTTACCGATAAAGCCCAACTGGGCGGGGTCACCGATAGACCAGACGGAGGAGGCTGAATACGGCCAGGCAAGGACTTCGGCGGCGGGGTTGATCTGGCGAGCGGCATCGGCCATGTAATTGCAGAGATTTGCGACGACGGCATCGTGGCCAATCGCTTCACAACGAGGACAAGTTGTGTGGCCTTTTTCAGCGCCGTAGGGCCTCATAAAGCAGTGGTGAAACACCTCGCCTCCGATAATGACGCCTATCCCCGCCAAGCCAGGAAGAGCATGGAAAAGACCTTTTACGGTTTCAGAGATGTATTGACGGACGAGGGCAGACTCGGTGCAGAGGATGTATTTACCCTTTTTTTCGTACCAAGTCTCGTCATCGTATATTAGGGAGCCGCGGATATCGGGGTGAGCTTTAAAGGCGGGGTGGTCTTCGACGAATATCGGCCTCATATCTAAGAAGGCGTAGAATTTAAGATGATATTTCCGGGCGCCTTCGGCGTACTGGTTTAGCCGGGCAAAGGCGACTGGATTTCGGAGGTCTTTCAGTTCAGGAATGGCATCACTTGTGGAGAGGCCATATACACTGAAAATAGGATCGGAAACGGCTCGGAAGCTGCCTTTACTTTCGGCGCCGGACAATATTACAGCGTTGTAGCCCATAAAGACAAGGTCCCGGTATGAGCCCATCCAAGGGACTGCACCGACCCGGATTGGAACACGCGGCTTATAGACCTGTTGACCAGATTCAAGAATCGGCGCCTGGCGCAGGCCGATCAGACTTGCGAGTTTGACGACCCCCTCACGAAGCCCGTCGATATCTTTGCCCTGCACAAGGATTTTTTTGGGTTCGATGGTGATGGTGAAAGATTCGGCAGTATTCGGGTCGCCACCTTTCGTTTCACAAAGGGTGATTGTTTCATTCGCAGCCTTGGATACTAATTCCGGATTCGGTCTTTCAACAGTAACGTTAAGGCCCATGGCTTGGTTGAGGAAATCCTTAAGGTGGCCTGCCATGAGTTCAATCAGGGGGGGCGCATCGACGGGGAGAAGGATACGCCAGGTTTTGCCGATACACATCTCTTGTTCGGAAGCAGTTGCCTGGGGATCGCGACTGAAGCGGGCGAAATAATCCATAGACAATTTGGCAAATGGGCTGGCCCGGTAAGCAAGACAGGCTTCCTTTGAGCGCGGGGTTGTGTATTCTTCTTCGGCAAAACAGGCTGGTGAAACTGAATCTGCCTTAAGAGGCGTCTTCATGGCGCTGAAGATAGACCAAGAAGCCCGGGGCGTCAAGCATGGAGCTTTCACCTCGGCAATTGGTCCAACAACTGCCCCATCACTAACTTCATCTGCCGTCATGGTTTCTTGCCGGTAAAGCAGCGCCAAAATAATTCGATAATTTACAGCTTGCATCCTGCTTCGGTTCTGCTATGTTTCCCACCTCATTGGGTCCCAGAACCGTTTCTTGTTTTCTTTTCCGCAAGCCGGGGATTGTGAAAATGGAACGGAGAGGGACGGAAGCGAGTGTTTTCCTTGCCACAAAGGAAAACCAAAGCGGATTGTCCCGATGCGCATCGCGATCGGGACCAACAAAGGAGGAACTGTGGCTGCCAAGAGCGAACTGCCCCTCGACGTCGGCATCAGCGATCTGCTGGAAGCCGGACTTCACTTCGGTCATCAAAGCAAGCGCTGGAATCCCAAAATGAAGCGTTTTATCTTCGATAAACGCAACGGGATTTACATCATTGATCTTACCAAAACCCTGGCCCAGTTGAAGGAAGCCCAGCAATTCGTTTATAACACCATCGCCAGCGGCAAGCAGGTGGTGTTTATCGGCACCAAGAAAGCCTGCCAGGAGGTGCTGAAAGAAGCGGCAATTCGGTGCGGCCAGCATTACGTCATCAGCCGCTGGCTGGGCGGCACGCTGACTAATCACCAGAATATCGGCAGCAGCATCCGCCGCATGCGGGACATTGAGGCGCTGGACCAGCAGGGCCAACTGGCCAGCATGCCGCAGAAGGAAGCCTCCCGCCTCCGGCATGAACTCACCCGGCTTCAGCGAAATCTGGGTGGTATCGCCAACATGCAGAACATGCCCGGCGCCATGATCGCCGTTGATATCAATCGGGAAACCATTGCCGTCAAGGAATCCAATCGGATGAACATTCCGGTCGTCGCCCTGGTGGATACCAACACCGATCCCGATCTCGTCAAATATCCCATTCCCGGCAATGACGACGCCATGCGCGGCATCAAACTGATCGTCAATGTTCTGGCTGACGCCATCATAAAAGCGTCCTCGGAATATGCTGAAGCCATTGCCCAAAAGAAGGAAGCGGATGCGGTAAAGGAAAAAGAAAAAGCCGCCGCCGAATCCCAGCCGAGGCAGAAACGGGAACGGGAACGCAGACCCCGGCGCGACGGCACACGATCCCGGGAAAAAACCCTTGCAGAAACTGCCTCCGTGATGTCCAACGCATCTTCGCCGGCCAAGGCGATGGAAAGACCGGTTCCTACCCCGGCAGTCGCTGAGACGCCCAAGCCAGCCGGCTCGGAAGCCAAACCTGAAGGCTAAAAGGAGTTTGACCCCATGACCATTATATCCGCAAAGCTCGTCAAGGAATTACGCGATGAAACCAATGTGGGCATGATGGAATGCAAGCGCGCCCTGGTGGAAGCCAACGGCGACAAGACCCTGGCTATCAAAATTCTCCGGGAACGCGGCATCGCCATTGCCCAGAAAAAATCGACTCGGTCCGCAAACCAGGGCGTCATCGCCTCGGCCCTCCTGGAAGGAAATCGCGTTGGAAGCTTAATTGAAGTCAACTGCGAAACTGATTTCGTTGCCAAAAATGAAAAATTTAAGGCGTTCGTCCAGAATCTGGCCGAGCGCGCCGCCGGGGCAGAGATCAATGGCGCGTCGCGCGCCATCAATCTGGCGGAAGCGGCCGCCGCGGAGGTGACCGCCAAGGTCGCCGAAATCGGTGAAAATATCGTCGTCCGAAGGACAATCCGGTATGCGCTCCAGGGCACGGGCCGGGTGATTTCGTACATCCATCACGGCAGCACAACCGGCGTTCTGCTGGAAGTGTCCTGTCAGAAAGCCGAGACCGCCGATCATCCGATCTTCAAGGAACTGATCAAGGATCTCTGCCTGCATATTGCGGCATCAAGTCCGCGTTTTCCGGATCGCCAGAGCGTGCCGGCCGATGTCATCACCGCCGAACGCAACATTTTCGCCAAACAGATTCAGGGCAAGCCGGCCAATATCGTGGGGAAGATTGTGGATGGCAAGATCAACAGTTTCTACGAACAGGTTTGCCTGGTGGATCAACCTTTCGTCAAGGACCAGGATAAGAAAGTATCCACCCTGCTGAAAGAAAAAGGCAAAGAATTGGATGATTTGCCGATGATCCGCCGCTTCGCGCGGTTCCAGGTCGGCGAAATGTCGGCGTGAACAGCCGGCGGGCAATACCGGCCGGTCATGGCTTAAAGGTCATGAGGATCATCATCGTCCCCCTCGCGGCTCCGCCGAAACGCCAAAAAAAACTTTGAAATGCCCTTGATAATAATTGGAAAATAAACGATTATATATAATGCAATAGTAAAACGTAATGGGAATGGGGTGAGCTAAGCTTGGGTTGCTCTAAAAAAAGACGGGGAGTCGACATATCGTAGCAGGCGAGATCATGAAAAACTCCTTATTTTTCAGTGTCATGCTGGGATTGTTCTTGGTCAATCTGCCCGGGACGGCGCAGACCAACTCCCCCATTCCGTTCCTCGATACGTTTGAAAGCTATCCCGAAGGCACAGCCCTGGTCGCCGGCACCAACGGCTGGTATGGGTCCGAAACGAATATCACCGTCCAGACCAATATCTTTTCCCCTTATATCGCCGGCACCAACAGCGTTGGCACACAATCGGTACAAATCCCCATCGATTGCACCTTATCCAACCAGTTTACCAATAACACCCATACCAGCATCTGGTTCCAGATCGACATGCGCCTCGCCCTGTACAATGGCGAGAATCTTCCGGAAGTCAACACGAATGCCGCTATTTATTTTTATATCAACAGCAATGGGTATGCCGTCATCCACGACGGCCCGGCTTCCCCTGCTACCAACTGGATCGTTATGGATAAAGTCATCACCGGCGAAAACGCGGAACAGATGAACGAAACCAACTGGGCCCGGATCAATATTCACCAGGACTTCACCACGAAAACCTGGGATCTTTTCGTTAATTACATTCTAATCACCAATAACATCCGATTCGTCAACACGAACCTATCCAGCCTCAACAGCCTGGGATGCTATAACGGCAACTCGACCACGACCTTCATGGACAACGTATGGACCATGACCACCAATCCGCCGGACATGTCTCAACATGGAAGCAACTGGTTACCCAACATAACCGGCGACACTTCCAGTTTCACCTGCGCCATCATGGGGGGAAGCACTCATTCCGCCACCCAGACCTACAACATCTGGAAGACCGGCTATTATGACATGTGGTTCACTAATACCATCTCCGGGTTGACCGGCCCTCAATCCTGGTTGTCCTTGATGCCGGCAACTGGCACCAGCACAGGTAACCCCGGCAGCTACCAGCAGATGACCGTAACCTAGAGCCTGTCCCACGGGGGAATAAATTTAGATACCCCCTGGGCGATCAATACCCCAACAGATAACATTTTCCGGCCGGGTAATTCCAATTTCACATATCGCCGCTAAAACTCCCGCAAAACGCCCCAAACTCTCCAGGAAAAGGAACATTCTGGTTAAGTTTAAACGAAATCGGAGGGGTAAGTGCAAGTTAGGTCAACACCCTTAAGGGTCTTGATCAAAAAGTAACGACC
>JAHIJO010000222.1 GCA_018898455.1 Verrucomicrobiota bacterium
AATTTATACCAGAATTAAATCGGACAAAACAGGAAATATTACGGATTCTACCGGAAGACATGGCGGGATAGATTATCACCGCATCATAGAATTGTGTTTTTTTAGATTATAGGATTCCTGGCTCGACGGCAACCTGGGGCGTTACCATGAAAAAATTGCGCGTTATTCTTGTTGGATGCGGGGCGATCAGTAATGCCTGGTTCGGTGCTGTCAAGCAACGTAATGATGTTGAGTTGGTTGGATTGGTGGACCTTAATCGGGAAGCGGCCGACAAGCGGGCCGCTGAGCACGGATTGCCGGGGGTGCAAACGGGGGCCGATCTGAAGGCCGTGATCGAGAAGACCCGGCCGGATGCGGTGTTCGACTGCACCCTGCCCGCAGCGCACGTGAGTGTTACCACGGTGGCGTTGCGGCATGGTTGTCATGTGCTGGGCGAAAAACCGCTGGCCGACACGATGCCCAATGCCCGAACCATGGTGGCCGCGGCAAAGAAGGCCGGCAGAATTTACGCCGTCATGCAAAACCGGCGTTACATGGCCAATATCCAGGCGCTCCGGCGCTTTCTGGATAGCGGCGAAATCGGACGGATCACGACGGTCCACTGCGATTTTTTCATTGGCGCTCATTTCGGCGGGTTCCGGGATCACATGAAGCATGTGCTCCTGCTCGACATGGCCATCCATACGTTTGACCAAGCCCGTTATTTTATGCAAGAGGACGCTGTGACAGCGCTGGCCCATGAATGGAATCCGCCCGGTTCCTGGTATGACCATGATGCCTCCGCCGTCGCGGTATTCGAAATGACGAATAAGATCGTCTTCTGTTATCGCGGCAGTTGGTGCGCCGAAGGGCTTAACACGGCATGGGAAGCCGCTTGGCGGATTATTGGCGAGAATGGGTCCGTCACTTGGGATGGTGCGCATACGTTCCAGGCCCAGGTGGTGACGGGCCGGGCCGGTTTCGTGCGCGAGAGAAAAGACGTGGAAGTTCCCTACGACCGAACGGCCGGCATTTTGGAAGGACATGCCGGTTGTATTGATGAGTTTATCCGTTGTGTCCAAGCCGGCAAAATACCACAGACGGTATGCACGGACAATATCAAGAGCCTGGTCATGGTGCATGCCGCCGTGGAGAGCGCCACCGGTGGACGGAAAGTGAAGTGTAAGTAATCCATTAGTATACAAGGAGATCAACATGAGTCATAAGAACGGCAATCACAAACCGGACATTCGTATTGGAACGCTCGTCAGCGCGGGCATGAAGTCGGCTGAATATATTCGCCAGATTCTGCCTTATGGTTTCGAGTCGTTCAGTCTCACCTTCTGGCAGACGACAAAAGGCATTGACTGGAAAAAGCTGGCCGCCGAGGTGAATGATATCCTTGCCGGCAGTGGAGCGGTGGTTTCGTCACTGGGCGTATTCGGCAACCCTCTGGAAACAGAGCCAAAGGACAAGGAGACCCTGCAGGGGTTGAAAGAAGCAATTGATAATGCGCATCTGTTCGGTTGTGATATTGTCGCTGGGTTCACCGGCCGCCTGCGTAATCGGCCGATCGACGAAAGCCTCCCGCGTTTCAAGCAGGTCTGGACAGCGCTCGCCGGACGGGCGAAGGACAACGGGGTGCGGATCGCGTTTGAGAACTGCGACATGGGGGGGAGCTGGCAAACCGGCGATTGGAACATCGCGCACAATCCGGCGGCATGGGAAATGATGTTCCACGCCGTGCCGTTCGGCCATCTTGGCCTCGAATGGGAACCGTGCCACCAGTTGGTCAATCTGATTGATCCCATGCCGCAATTGCGTGAATGGGTGAAAAAGATTTTCCACCTGCACGGCAAAGACGCCACGATTTACTGGGATCGTATCCGGAAGTATGGCATTCGCACGTCCGTCCATGAGGACATTGTGCGTAAAACCGGTTCGCAGGGAGCCAAGCCGTTTGCGTATCACCGCACCCCGGGGTTTGGGGACAGCGACTGGACCGCGATCATTTCCGAGTTGCGCATGGCCGGTTTTAAGGGATCGATCGATATTGAAGGCTGGCACGACCCGGTCATGAAGGGCGAATTGGAAATGAGCGGCCAAGTGGCCGCGCTCCGGTACCTGAAGCAATGCCGCAGTGATTTTATCCCGAATCCACAGGTTTGATGGGCCGGCTGTCAGCTGAAGTTATTTTTAGATCAGATCGCCAGTTCCAAAGGGCGATGGCCGCCGCGGTGGCGGCATTCAGCGATTCGACGCCGTTGGACAGGGGAATAGAAACCAGCCTGGCCCGTTCCCTGATTTCATCGGGAAGACCCGGACCTTCCATCCCGGCCACCAGTCCATAACGGGCAGGGCGCTCAATGTGATCCAATGGAGTGCCCGTGGCATCCAGCGCGAATAAGGGAGCCGCTCCGTCTGTCGTCAGGTCTTTCAGAAACGGCCCGGATTCCAGGCGGATTTTCCAGAGTGCGCCGGCGGATGCGCGCAGGGCCTTGGGGAGGAACGGGAAGGCCGCATCGCGGAGTACGACAACCCGCGCTGCGCCAAGACCGGCGGCCGCGCGAATCACGGCGCCGACGTTCTCCGGATCCCCGAATGGAATAAACAAGGTGCAACCGTCAGGCCAGGGTGCCTGCGGATCGAATTCGGGAATACTCGGCAGGCGCAAGGTCACCAGCGGACCCTGAGTGCCCAGGATGTTGACCTCGTGAAAACGTTGGCCGGATAGCACGATCCAGCGGCAGTCAACGGCTTCTTCCGGCGGAGGCAGCATGTCCGGCGTTCCGATCCAGGAGGTCATGTCGGCGGCTTTTTCGCGGATGAGTTCCATAAGCAGTTTGGAGCCGCCGGTCATGAATTCTCCGCATTTTCTGATGCCTTTGGATGTCTGCAGGGTCATCAGCTTCTTGAAGACGTCATTATCGGCGCTGGCGATGGGCGGCGGCTGGGTTCGGCGATTGGGTTTGGATCGGCGCTCAAAAACCACCACAAGCCTTTCGTCGCCAAGCCGGGGCAGCGTGTAAGCCTTCTGAGTCACCAGGCGGTAATCCGGATGATGCCGAAGCGTTTCTTTGATTTCAGAAGCACCACCAGGTCCTTTCATGAAAATGGCTTGTCCTCCTGCCTGCAGGCAACTAGTTACGCGGGTCAGGGTGTCGTTCATCGTTTCGACAGCACGGGTGATGATGCCGTGAATCGGAGGATCCAGGCAGGTGTCGGGATAAATGCGGCCGGAGTGGATTTCAATCCCTTCAATCTCCAAGAGTTCAATCGCTTCGCGTAAAAAGGCGACGCGGTTCTTGCGCCCTTCGGCCAGGATGATCTTGATCTCCGGATGCATGATTTTCAGGGGGATACCCGGAAATCCGGCGCCGGAGCCGATGTCCATCAGGGGCGAAGGTAAATCCGTAAGCGTGGGCACCAGGGCGCAGTCGAGGTAGTGCTTGACGACCATGGTTTCAAACGCATGCAAACGGGTGAGGTTAAGTTCAACGTTTCGCTTGCGCAGTAATTGGTGAAATGACCAGAACAGGTCAATCTGGCGCTTGGAGAGGGGTAGCCGGGCCTTGGCGAAATAGTCGGCCAGCAAGGCTTGGGAAGGCGCGGTATGGCGCAGCGGGTTCATATCCGTTTAATGGTCTCATTTTCCGAGCGGACCAGTCCGTCAAAGATAGCGGCCGCGTCAGGCGCCGCCCGGATTTCCTGGAGGACTTTGGTGTCCCGGCACATCATGCAGATTCGGGCCAAAACATGAAGGTGGATTCGGTCATCCTGACAGCAGATTAGAAAAAACAGGTCAGTGGTGTTACCGTCAGGCGCTCCGAAGGGCAGAGGGTGAACGGTACGTCCCAGCACGATAAAGGAATCCTCGAACATGTAAGGTTCATGATGGCGGGGATGGAGCAGGGCAATCCCTTCCGGCAATGCCGTGGAACACAGGCGCTCGCGCTCCAGCAGGCTGTTCAGCAGGTCGTCCGGCGACATGACCAGGCTGGTTTGCTTGGCCAGGGCCACCATGTCGCGCAGAAGCGAGGGTTTTGTCCGTGAACATAACGCCGGACGGATGTATTCTTGTTTAACCAGCTCGGCAATGATGGCGTGGCGTTTAGACAGGTCATGAATTTTAGCGGATGAGACTTGATGATAGGCGGTCAGGCGCTTGTTCGACAGGCTGAGAATCCGCTGGGAAGCCCAGGCGTCAATATCTTTCTTCCGGAAGATCAGCCGGCCACCCTTTTTATCAAAGGGAATTTCCTGTCGGCGGACCAGCAATTCCACATCCGGCTGGGCCAGATGCAGGTAATTGCACACTTCAGTCAGATTGTAGGTGCGGTAAGGCAAAGGAATTCTCCGAAAAAAATACGTTTCCATCAATATTGCGAGTTATTCACATTGTTGCCAACAGCGTTTTTGATGGAAACATGTCCTGGGGGGGATGTCAATATCGAAACCGGCTAGCAGCAATTCGCTTGGCGGCAAAAAACGCGGGCCTTACCCGCCACTTCGCCGGGATCGCGTTTCAGCACTTCACGGAAGAAAAAAACTACGGCGTTGAGGGCTTGGCTCTGCGTGGCTGCGGACACGCGTTCTTTCACGGCCAAATTGGACAGCCAATGGCGCACATCGCCCTGCCGCTTTCATCCGCAAACTGCCCTCTTGGTAGTACCATCGCAACGCCTCGCGCCGTATTTCGAATCGGTCCGGAGCCAGATAGAACTTCTTCCACTCCAAATGCTCCTATGCTTCCCATCGTGGCGGCGCTTATCATTTCCTCGCCATCCGGCGTTATCGGTCACGATGTCCTCCACGCATTCGGAACGTTCCTGTTCGGTTTGGCCCTTCCCGTCATCGAACCTTATGGCTCGCCGCTCGGCACTATGGCCTCTGCTGACTCCCCCCGCGGGGTCTCCTGCTACTCTGCGAAGTGGCGAAGCCCCTTCGCTACGAAGCACGAGCCAGGTAAGAGCGCGTTACTTCCCGACGCGACCGCCGCATTTACCTCCGCGACTGAACCATCCGACTTCGCTGTGTGGTGCCAGCTCGTCACATCGCGTCGCCTTATATGCGGTTCTTGTCCATCGGCCCGCCGGTTTTTCCTATATATTCAGTTGCGGCATACCACCTTAAGATGTTATTTTCATGCGGATAATCTACGCTGGATTAGGATGCCATGAAATTGACCGTTATTTTTCTTGAATTACCGTTGCTCGATAATGATGCGGATGGGCATGGGGAACACCTGCGCCTGGCCGGCGTTTACCTGCGGAGCGTGCTGGAACGCTCGGCGGAACGACGCTATTTCAAGGCGTGCTTCCTTCCGGAACACGCTTACGCGCTGGATGACCGGCGCTTGGTTCAGCGCTTGGAGAAGTTGCGTCCCGATGTTGTTGCCTGCACCTTGTATTTGTGGAATATCGAACGATCCCTGCGCGTGTTGAACGAGACGCGCCGCCGCCTTCCCCGGGTGCGCATTGTGGTGGGTGGGCCGGAGGTTGCCCGGGATCATCCGTTTCTGTTCCGTTCCCGGATTCCGGATGTCGCGGTCGCCGGCGAGGGGGAGACCGTTTTTCCGGCGATTCTGCACGGCTTGCGCACGGGTCGGCGCATGCTTGCGCAGTCTGTGGCTTGGAAAACATCCCGCGGTTATCGATGGGGAACGCGCGCTATTCCCGTCCGGACCCTTAGTCAAAGCCTTCCGGCGCCGGCGTGTTCCTATTATCGGCCGGATGTCCGGGGGATGGCCTATCTCGAGGCGTCCCGCGGATGCCCGCGACACTGCGTCTATTGCCGGTATCACCATCTCCGTCAGGGGGTCAGTTTCCTGAAGCCCGAGGCCATTGCGCGGCGCGTCGCCGCTCTGCTTCGGAAAGGCGCGCAAGAAATCCGGCTCATGGATCCGGCGTTCAATGCGCATCCGGCCTTCGAGGAGGTGCTCCGGCGGCTGGCGGCGATCAATGTGTCCGGCTCCCTGCGCTTTTTTGCCGAAGTGAACGCGGATGTCCTCACCCGTGAACAGGCCCGTCTCCTGGCCCGAGCGAATTTCACGGAAATTGAAATCGGCGTGCAAAGCCGGAATCCCCGGGTATTGCGCCGGATCGGCCGGCCGACGGATCTTCAGGCCCTCGACCGGGGAATCGGACGGCTTTTGGCGGAAGGAATCCGGGTGACCGTTGATCTCATGGTGGGATTGCCAGGACAGGCCTTGCGCGATGTGCGGGAGTCGTCGGCTTGGGCGGCCCGGCTCAAAGGCGTCAGGGTACAGTGCCTGCAGACCCTGTTGTTGCCGGGAACGGATCTCCGGGCCTGTCGCAAGCGATGGCGCCTGGCCGCTTCCGGCCGGCCGCCCTACGCAGTCACGGCGTCCGCGGCCTTGCCGGCCCGGGACATGCGCCGGGCGTTAGCCATTGTTCGGCGGCGAATCGGCCGGCTGACGGATTGCCCAACCCGCGCGCTGATCGGCCGCTCCCTGCCGGACCTCTTTCCCGAGCGGATCCATCTGATCGTTCCGGGAAACAAGGATTTCCGGGGAATCCAATCGCGGCGCGCTCTCATTTTTCACAGCGCGGATCTGTATGCGTATCGCAAAGATATCCTCAGTATTTTGCGGATGGCGGTGCGGGAGGAACCCCATGCGTTGTGGCAGTTCGTGCTGGCACCGGAGTGGGAGGAACCGTTAGATTTAATTGACACTCTGGTAGATGCATTGCGACAATATACCCCGCATTTGAACGATCGCTGGATTGCGCTCGATGCCGGTGGACGCCGGGCAGCCCGGCGCGTCATGGTCTGGTTGGGGCGCCGGCGTTATGACGCGTCTTGGGTGGCCACGGCCGACGCCTTATTACGAAAAGCATTTTATTGAATATTATGCTGAAGCAGTCATTTGTGCATATTGATGGGGTGGGTGAAACCACGGAGCGGCGGATCTGGAAGGCCGGGATTGCCGGGTGGAGCGAATTTTCTTCCGGTGCGTCCGGGGCATTCCTGGGGCCGGGTGTTACGCGGAAAGTTCTGGCGGGGGTGGAAGAGTCGATCCGGCGCTATGCGGGCGGCCACTGGAATTATTTCGAAAGCCGATTATCGGCCCGGCATAAGTGGCGGGCCTATGGCGATTTATCGGACCGGGCCGTGTGCGTTGATATTGAAACCACCGGGATGTATGAGCATGACGCGATAACTCTGATTGGGTCTTTCAATGGCACGGAGGTCCGTACGTTCATCCTGGGTCAAAATCTGGATGATGCTGTTGATTATTTAAATCAGTATCCTTTATGGATCACGTATAATGGCGCCTGTTTCGATCTTCCTTTCATTCAACGTCAGTTTCCGGCCGCCGCCCGTAACCAGATTCACATTGATTTGCGCTATCCGCTCAAACGACTTGGATTGGCCGGTGGTTTGAAAGGCATTGAGAATCGGCTGGGCATCCGGCGCAGTGAGGAAACCAGCGGCCTGGACGGCTGGGATGCCGTACGCCTTTGGATGGAATATCGGCGTGGCCAGGAAGATTCCCTCCGGCTTCTGACAGCATACAACAGCGAAGATGTACGGAATCTGAAGCCTCTGATGGATCTGGCCTATCGTGAGCTGTCAAATCTGTGCCGCATTATCCGTGAATCCTAAATTGCCAAACGAGGCGCCATCTGGTATAGTATTTATCTAGTGGTTATTGGCTGTTGTCGTATGTAGTGGGGTTGAGGGAGAGAAAATCTATGTCTACCAAAGTCATAGGGCGCCGATTGTTGTGGCTGATGCTGGCATGCTTGCTGAGCGTGAATCTGGTTGTCGGCGCCAAACTGGCGACCCAGCCCGAAAAGCCCAAAGATTCCATCGACGTCGCCTTTGAAAAAATGCGGCTCCTGACCAATGTGCTCCTGGAAATCCGCAAAAGCTACGTGGATGAGGAAAAGACTGAGTATAAGGAGCTTCTCTACGGGGCTCTTCGCGGCATGCTCCAATCGCTGGATCCGCACAGCCAGTTTATGGATCCCGACATGTTCAAGGATATGAAAAACGACACCGCCGGCGAGTTCGGCGGGCTCGGTATTGTGATCGGCCTCCGCGACGGCATTCTGACGGTGATCGCTCCCATGGAGGATACCCCTGCGTTCCGCGCCGGTGTTCTGCATAGTGATAAGATCGTCGCCATTGACGGGGAATCCACCGAGAATATGTCGCTCCAGGATGCAGTGAAAAGGATGAGAGGCGAACCGGGGACAAAGGTCAAGATCAAGATCATCCGGCCAAAACCCCAGGCAATCAAGGAGCTGGAACTGGTCCGCGCGATCATCAAGGTGGATAGCGTTAAAGGCGCAGTGATTCTGGAAGATCATATCGGATATATCCGTATCACCCAGTTCAACGAGCCGACGTCCGATACCCTTCAAAAAGCAATCAACAAACTCATGGGGGAGGGAATGACCGCCTTGGTTCTGGATTTACGGAATAATCCCGGCGGGCTTCTTAGCTCGGCGGTGGATGTCAGTCAGCAATTCGTAAAAAGCGGCAGTGTCATCGTGTCCACCAAGGGGCGCAAGGGGTCGGGGGGGCAATACCAATATGTGTCCAAAGGCAAAGCGCATTATCTAAATTTCCCCATGGTCGTCCTGGTTAACGGCGGAAGCGCCAGCGCCTCGGAAATCACGGCGGGTGCCCTGCAGGACCATCATCGCGCGATTATCGTGGGCGAAAAAACATTCGGCAAGGGATCGGTCCAGAGCGTGTTGCCTCTGGAAGACGGCTCCGCCATCCGGCTGACCACGGCCAAGTACTATACCCCCAGCGGCCGGACAATCCATGAGAAGGGCGTGGAGCCCGATATCGTGATCCCCATGTTGCCGGAACAGTGGCGCAAAGTCCAGATTAAACGGTCGCGGGATGAAGTCGGTGACGTCGATGAGGAGGAACTCAAGACGGATTCCGAATCGCTAGCGGCGCGCGGCGAGCCGGCGATTGATGTTCAACTGGAGCGGGCCGTGGATGTGTTGAAAGGAATTAGGCTGTTTCAATCGCAGATTCGATCCGGTCAGGTCGCGAAAAAGAAATAACCGGCATGAATGTTCTCGGGATCGAAACGTCTTGCGATGAAACCGCCGCCGCGGTAGTGGCCGACGGCCGGACCGTGCTCGCCAGCGTCGTCTTCAGTCAAATCCCTCTTCATCAGCCCTATGGGGGCGTGGTCCCGGAAATTGCCTCACGGAATCATCTGACGCACCTGCCGCGCGTGATCGAATCCGCCCTGGACCAGGCCGGTTTGACTTGGGCCCAAATCGACGCCGTGGCCGTTACCTATGGTCCCGGCCTGGCCAGTTCTCTGTTGGTCGGTCTTTCGACCGCCAAGGCGTTAGCCATGCGCTTGCAGGTTCCCTTGGTGGGGATCAACCATCTTGAAGCGCATGTGTATTCCCCAATGCTGTCGCCCGACGGCCCGGAGTTTCAAGCCGTTTGCCCGTTGGTTGCCCTGATGGTTTCCGGAGGTCATACCTGCTTGGTCCGCGCGGATGGCCCGGGCCGTTATCGCCGGCTGGGTTGGACCCTGGACGATGCGGCCGGCGAGGCCTTTGATAAAGGCGCTAATTTACTGGGCCTGGGATATCCGGGGGGACCGGCGATTGACCGGGCCAGTGAGGGCGGAGATCCTTGTTATATCCGTTTTCCCCGGGGCCAGACGCACAAATCGGCACATGTGTCGCCGCAAGCATCCGACCTGTGTTTCAGTTTCAGTGGATTGAAGACCGCCCTGCTGTATTACCTGAAGGCGCATCCCTGTCTGCCCGGCTCCCCCCCCAGCCTGGCATCTATTGCGGCGAGTTACCAGGAGGCGATTGTGGATGCCCTGGTGGAGCGTCTGAGACTGGCCGTGAACCATGAACAGGTCAAGCGCATGGCGGCTGTTGGCGGCGTATCGCTGAACCGCCGCTTGCGGGAGAAGCTGAAGCAGTTGGCGGCTTCCCTGAAGGTGGAGCTTTTGCTGTCCCAGCCGGAATACTGCGTGGATAACGCCGCCATGGTTGCCGGTCTGGCCGGGATCGGGCAGGGTATTTCCGGCGCCGCGGCGCTGGAACTGGATGCGATGCCCAACTTGGAAATCGGCCGGTAGAACTGAAGAATTACTTCCGTTTTTCGTAAATATCATCCGGTCAGTCGATTAATGTTCGGATTGGAGAATTTAACCCGGCGGGACAATCGGCGGGATAATATATCGCTTGGCGATATATCATCGAGATGGATGAAAAACAGAGGGGATACAGGGGGGCATTGCGATCAACAAATATAGCCGGTTGGGGATGGGAATGGCTGGACAGGCTGTCCTCCGATCTGCTTGCCAGGCCATCGGTGATGGGGGTGCCACGTCAGCTACGCTAAGTGGCAGGCGGGTGAAACGCAATCCGCTGACGACATTTCAACATTCTGCTGAATGTTGGAATGTTCTTTTGAAGTGAAGGAGGACTTCTTTAAACTGGCTTTTACGAACCCGCCCTGATACAGTCAAAACCACGGTGAATGTGCAATTGGGAAAATTCCCGCGCGGGAAAATCGGGGGAGGGGGAAATGGTCAATCCGGGAAAGTCTGGCTTATGCCAGGATTTTCGGACCCCTTTCTCCTTTTAGATTAACATTGGAAGTATGGTTCATTCGTTTTGGAAACAGTTTATTTTAGGAGACGATCCATGAATAAGCGACGTTCTGTTCTGTGTGGTAGAATTTTGTCGGCATTGCTGCCGGTCCTTTTTGTTGCCGGCTGGGCAACAGCAGGTGTGGTGGGCCCGTTCCAATTGGGCGGCGCGGGGTATGAGGCGGTGCCCGCGGATTACGATGGAGATGGGAAAACCGATCCGGCTGTTTACCATGAATCATCCGGCTTATGGTATGCAGGGCTTTCCAGCAATGGCTACCAGCAGGCGGTCATTTTTCTGGGTGGCCCCGGATGGTTGTCGGCGCCGGCCGACTACGATGGGGATGGCAAGGCCGATATCGCTGTTTATCAGCTCTCGACCTATACTTGGTGGGGAGCGCTGTCCGGTTCGCAATATCAGCAGGTCCAGGCCCAATTTGGGGATGCCGGGTATCTTCCGGTTCCCGGAGACTACGATGGGGATGGCAAGGCGGATCTGACGCTTTACCACGCCACACAGGGCGCGTGGTTTTCCCAGCCATCAAGCGATCCCGGTTCCGTTACGGTGGGCACCGCCGACGCCTTTCGCGCAGCCCTTGAGCAGAATGGATTTGCCGTACAGTCTGGCAGCCTGACCAACCTGGATGTCCTTGCCCTGTTCAATGCCGGCCTGCTCCCGAGCTGTTACGGTAATAATAACGACTCGCCATACCTGGTCATAACCGTGCCTCCCGCAGTAGAGCAAACGGTCAGCAACTCGCTTCCATGGGTTTTCCGGTTGAAACAGGATGAGGCCGTTATCTGGGTCGGCAAGACCCCCCCGGAGGCGGTCTACTACAGCATCCAGCCGTTCCTGGGGCTGCGCTACCTGCCGACGCTCGAATTGCGCAAACGGATCTATTGCAACCTCGGCGATACCGTAAACAATTTCAACCTGAATACGACCGGAACGCCGAACGGCAATACCGGTTCAGCGTTCGACCAGGACGCGGTGATTATCTTTGCCGCCGACCAGGGGGTGGAGTCGCGTGTCCGCAGCGCGGCGCAGGCCGCCGGTTATTCGCCTTCAATCATGAACACGCTGGTCCTGCCGTCGGCGATCCTGAACATGGGGGTCGGGGACCAGGCCGACGAATTCCAGGTCCTGATGCGCACGGCATTTTTCACCGATACCAACGCCGCGCAGGCCTATATCAGCAACCCGCCGGTATCCGTTTTCCGGGTGACACCCACGGGTCAGACGACACCCGACCTCTTCCCGATGCCGGTCGGTCAACGACAATTACTTCTTCCCATCAACGACAATTACACTTACCCATGGTTTAGTCTCTCGTTGGGTGATGAGTGAGGGATGATTGGGAGGCTGATTTCATCCCTTTCTCCCCCCGAGGGGGGAGAAAAAAGCGTCA
>JAHIJO010000223.1 GCA_018898455.1 Verrucomicrobiota bacterium
CCCAGAGTCGCCTGTAGCATTATGAGGAGGACAGCTATGAAAAAAATGAAACTCCCAACTGCCGGAAGCAGCAGGATATCTATAAGAATGCGTTTCATCCTCCGAAGCCATGTCAATCTCTGGCGAAGGAGGATAACTTTAACATCAATTCTTATCTGTGTTTCTTTTTGTTCCGCTCTTGCCGCCCAACTTGCTGGCGGTGCCGGTCATTCCCTGGCCTTGAAGGAGGATGGGGCTGTGTGGGCATGGGGAGATAATGTCTTTGGTCAACTGGGCGACGGCACGGATGAGGAGCGTCATGCGCCGGTGCAGGTCAGCGGAATAACCGATGTTATTTCGATTAGTGCCGGATGGTGTCATTCCCTGGCGTTGAAGCGTGACGGGACGGTCTGGGCATGGGGAAATAATAACTTTGGGGGACTGGGGGATGGAACGGATGAGAATCGCTATACGCCGGTGCAAGTAGTGGGGCTTTCCGGGGTCATCGCTGTTGCCGGCGGTGAATACTTTTCACTGGCTTTAAAGAATGATGGTACAGCCTGGGCCTGGGGGGCTAATTTTTTTGGAGCACTTGGAGATGGCACGACCACACATAGGGCCACACCCGTGCAGGTCGTAGGACTTACTGACGTGATCGCTGTTTCAGCGGGTAAATATGGTTCCATGGCATTAAAGCGAGATGGGACAGTCTGGGCTTGGGGGGGGACGCCGGTGCAGGTCATTGGCCTGACCAATGTGATTTCGATTAGTGCTAGCTCGCTACATTCCCTGGCATCGAAGCGGGATGGGACGGTCTGGGGTTGGGGAGATAATTGGGGTGGTCAGCTTGGGGATGGAAGGAGTCAGACGAATAGTTTAACACCGGTGCAAAGTCTTGTTTCCGGGGTGATAGATATTAAATCTGGAAGTAGGTGCTCTCTTGCACTCACAAGTTACGGCACAGTCTGGTTTTGGGGGAGTATGGACATCAGTCTGGGTACTTACATCTGGTCAATAATCCCGGTGCCGGTGGATGGCATTGCGAGTGTCAAAACCGTTGCTTGTGGCTACGATCATGCATTGGCCTTAAAGAATGACGGGGCAGTATGGACGTGGGGCCGGAACTCTTCTGGCCAACTTGGGGATGGGACAACCACAGAACGGACATATCCGGTCCAGGTTCAGGGACTTTCGCTGGCCGCGTCATCAGTGGCAGAATATGTGCTGGCGGCTGATTTCGACAGCGACGGCCGCGCTGATCCAATGGCTGCGAATGGTTCTGGCCAATGGTGCGTCTGGTATTCGCGTCAGAGTTATACCCGGGATGGGCCGTATAGTTTAGGAATGAGCGGTCAACCGGTAGCAGGGGATGTGGATGGCGATGGGCAGGCGGATATGGGCATTGTACAGAATGGTCAATGGTATATATGGTTATCGGGTCAGAGTAATGCCCTGAGCGGCCCGTATGCGTTCGGCGTGAGCGGCACCCCGGTGCTTGGTGATTTTGATGGCGACAGTAAAGCTGATCCCGCAGTGGTGGATTCCTCCGGTATCTGGCATGTGTTCTTATCGGGGAGTGAGTATTCCCATGTATCTGCCAGTTTTGGGGTTTCGGGTGGGATTCCCGTAGCTGGCGACTTTGACGGCGACACCAAGGTCGACCCGGTGATGGTGGATGGCAATGGGAATTGGTCTTTCTGGCTCTCCGGCTCATACTATATTCAGAGCGGGCTATATAATTTTGGGGTGGCCGGCAAGCCGATAGCGGGCGATTTTGACGGGGATGGGAAAACGGATCCGGCGATGATGGATGCCTCCGGGAACTGGTATTTCTGGCTGTCCGGATCTTTTTACATTCCCGACGGCCCGTATTACCTTGTTTTGCCGTAAATAATGATCGAATAAAATTCAATTTGGCTAATTTTGGGATCGAAACATCCTCAAACAAGGAGATGGAAGATGAAGACATCGCAAGGTTGGTTATGGAAAGTCGCGATCAGCGCAGTTGCTCTTGCTATGGTGGGCGTTGCGGCCCGGGCGGACGTCATCTCGGCAGGCTATTACGACAGCTTCGGCGTCAAAGCCGATAACAGTTTGTGGGGGTGGGGTTATGACGGCGGCAACGCCAATAATTACGCTGACCCTTCGCGAACACAGACCGTTTCCGTGGCTAGAGCGCAACTGGGGCTGGGAACCACCAACGACATGGTCACGATGAATGGAGCCTATGTCGTGGCGTCCCCCACGCAATCAGGAACGGCTAAGACCTGGCTCGACGTGGTGGGCGGCCTATACTGCGGATTCGGCATTCAGTCCGACGGCTCCTTGTGGGCCTGGGGCTATGACGGCACGCCCGAGAGTACCAGCTTGGGCAGTTTTTACCGATATCATGATGAACAGAGGGGCGCGCTGGGCATGGGCACGCAAGTGTGTCAGGTTATCACCAGTGTTTATGCCCCTGTTACGGTAAGTACAAGTTATTCGCCGCCACATGATAAGTATGTCTATACAGACACCTATCCATTTATCACCAATTCCGTCATGAATGGCTTGGCGGTCAACCAGCCGACGCAAGTAGGATCGGATAAGAGTTGGAGACAGGTTGCCGCAGGGAATGACTTCGGTCTGGGACTGCAAGCCGACGGCTCGATCTGGTCCTGGGGTTCTGAAAGCATTACCACGACACATCAATATGATACGAATGGAGTGGTGACGGCACATGTGTACCAGGCGAACGGCCATCTGGGGCAGGGTGATATGCTCGTTACCTCGACCAATTCCGCTGGCGGGGAAATTTACAGTCGGGTCACAGAGCATTATACTAATAACGGCATGTTTACACCCTACTACCTGGTAGATGTCACCACTAATACCTTGACCAATAGCATGACGACCAACGTTGTCCATTATGTGCGCGCCCTCAATGCGCCGACCAAGATCACGGCGCCGACGTCCATGGACAAGAGCGCTTCATGGTGGAGTGGCATTGCGGCGGGCCAAGCCCACGGCGCGGCTATCGGGTCGGATGGCTCGCTCTGGACCTGGGGAAAAAATCAAGGCGGCACGTATGTCGCTTCTGTTTATGTGACCAACGTCAACTACTATAGCAACTACTGGAATCATCAGTTAGTTCCGATTTACAACACAAACCACAGTGTTCTGGGGTTGGGCGATACTACGCTTATCGCCACGAATGTGCCCGCGCAGGTGGGTTCGGAAACAAACTGGGCCAGCGTGTCCGCGGGGTTGAATGCGCAATTCACCCTGGCGATAAAGACGGACGGCTCCCTGTGGGGTTGGGGCGACAATGGTTACGCTGGAGCCAATTATTACTGGTTGGAGTCGGGGTGGAGCTCCTACTCCGACCAGAATCCGTCCGCCACCAACACGTCTGTCTTTTGGACGTATGCGTACGGGTATTTAGGGTTGGGGTCCAATACGCTGTTCGCCAATATTCCCATGCGGGTCGGGACGGATAATAATTGGGCAATGGTGTCCGCCGGTAATGCGCACTGCCTGGGTCTGAAATCGGACGGCTCGCTCTATGCTTGGGGTAACAACGGCGGAGGATGGTGGGGTGGGAGCGACGGCCGCCTTGGGCTCGGCAGAAGCGACACCTATGTGGCGGTGCCGACGCGGGTTGGCGCCGATAATGATTGGGTGGCTGTTTCGGCGGGTTTTAACCATAGCCTGGCCATGAAATCGGACGGCTCGCTCTGGGCTTGGGGGAATAATACCTATGCGGCTTTGGGCGATCAGTCCGGCAATGCTTATGAACCGGTCAAAATCAGTGACGGCTGGGGCTATTCGGCGCCCGTCATTGCGGCGGCGGAAAACGGCGGCGGAGACTACGACGGCGACGGTAAGACCGATTTTGTGGTCTATGATGCCGCGACCGGCAACTGGCTGGTCCGCCTGTCAACGATGGGATACTCGCTGTATTCTCTGGACGCCATGCTGGGCGGGCCGGGGTACGGGTTGGTCACGGCCGATTTTGACGGCGACGGGAAAACCGACCCGGCGGTCTATCAGGAATCCACGGGGACCTGGCTGATTAAACTGTCGGCCTCGGGTCATGTGCTGGTCACTCTGGAGGGCTGGCTGGGCGGGACCGGTTACACGGCGGTGCCGGCGGATTACGACGGCGACGGCCAGGCCGATCCCGCAGTCTATAACAAATCCACGGGTGAATGGCGCATGCGCCTGTCCGGCAGCGCCTATCTCACTGTTCTGAAAACGCTGGGTGCCGGTTGCGTGCCCGTGCCGATGGATTATGACGGGGACCTCAAGGCCGATTTGGCGAGCTATGAGTCGGCAACGGGCAACTGGCAGGTGATGTTGTCCGCCTCGGCGGATGCGGTCGTTCCGTTTGCGTTCGGCGGCTGTAACTACCTGGCGGTGCCGATGGATTATGACGGCGACGGCAAGTCCGATCCCGCGGTCTATGGGGAAGCCACCGGCGTCTGGCAGATCAAGCTGTCCGCCTATGGCTACGCAGTGTACGATTCCTCCGTGCATGGGGGGTGGATTCTGGGCGGAACGGGTTATGTTCCAACGCCGGCGGATTACGACGGCGACGGGCTGGCCGATCCGACGGTTTATAATTCAACCACCGGCCAGTGGACCCTCATGTTGTCGGCATACGGTTATTCTCACTATACCACGACCTGGTGACGCCAGGAAGAATGGTTATAAAATAGCCGGATCCCAGCAGGGGGCTTCGAATCTTCGGAGCCCCCTGTTGTTTTTTTGATAGGCATTGCGGCTTTTTCTTCGTATCGTGGATTTGCGTATTGTTCACAGCCGTCAAGCCCGGTCGTGTTCTGAACGCTGGGGACAAATTTCGGAATAGGATCTATTGCCCACGGAACACACGGAAGGAGATGAAATCATTAATTTGCGCGGAAGAAACGTATAACCTGAATATTGCGCGAAAATAGCGCAATATTCACTTTGCGCCAATGATAACAAAGCATTGGCGCAAAGACGTCGCGTTGAGCGGATAACCTAATTGGTTATCAGCTTAACCCGTCTTCTACAGTTATCGGGGCTTTATTTCTTTAAATCGCCGAATTTTCTAATGATTCATAGGGATGGGTTTTACCGAGTTTGAAATGTGTTGGCAATAAATTGATGCGGAGATGTTTTTCGATTGCATGGAAGC
>JAHIJO010000021.1 GCA_018898455.1 Verrucomicrobiota bacterium
CCCAACGCGACGTCTTTTCGCCAATGCCTTGTCAGCATTGACGAAAAGTGAATATTGCGCGATTTTCGCGCAATATTCAGGTAATAGATCCCGTTCAAGGCGCATCAGCCACCTGGATTTCAATTAGATTCGTTTCCGTGTTCTTAATTTCAACGGATTTGTGGCCGATGACTTTTCCGTTGCGATCGCCAATACGGACCTCGACATCCGCCTTGCCTTCGGACAATTGGCCGAACCTGCTCATCAATCCTTTTTGATTGATCAGATCTGACAAAAAGATACCCGTTGACTGGCTTTCGTTGGGCCGCGACATTAGTATAGTGATCGTTTCATTTAAACTGCAAGTCAAACGCTCCAGACCGACGACACGAACTTCTAGCCTGGCACTCTTTTTCAGCAGGATGGTCAAGGGCGCCATCTGGCCGCCTGATTTGACGGTGAATTGTCCCGACTCGCGAAAATAATCGGCATGCTCAATAGAATAGCTTACAACATATCCATCCCCTTCCGGTAATGATTGGCTGAATTCGCCATCAGCGCCGGTTTTAGTTGCCGGCAGGGAAACGGTCTGCTCCATTCCCGTGGCCGAAAACACGATGAGGGCTTTCTTCACGGGTGAAAGATCGCGTTTATCCTTGACTGAACCATGGATGACCATTGGGCCTTTCGAAAGCATGATATTCAATTCCTGCTTACGCCCGGTTGCCACTTCAATTTCACAAGGACCAGCCATACTACGGTCATTCCCGGTAAAATAAAAAAAATAGTTGCCAGGCTTCATGGTGCTCAAGTCGTAGCTTGAATTACCTTTTTTGACAGTAATACTTGAATCTCTACCCAAAAATTTTATCACAATGTTGCATCCTAATAGGTAAGGTTGTCCTGCGCTGTCCAGGAAATTCAGCCGGAGAATGCCGGGGCGTGGAACGCTCAGGAGCACCGAAGTGGTCTCGCCGGCTTTTACCGTGACAGGTCGCTCCAAAACACCGTTCCTTAAATAATGTCCCGGCGTGTCGGAGATTAGCTTTGCTAGTTTGATTCTATAAACATCAGCGGGCAATCGGAACTGAAATTGGCCATTCTGATCCAGATTGGTGCGGGTGCAGAGCGTCTGTACTACGCTGCTAATCGGTTCGTCGAAGGGTTGTAATTCAACCGTCAAATCGGTAGCCGGAACGCCGTCATCGTATTGTGCAAGTCCCTGGATGTAACCGCATTCTTGCGTGGCGGTTATATCAGGCTCCAACGCAATCAGCAGGTTCGTGATGGATTGCCGACGCGCCAAGACCAGTGATCCGTCCTCTCCTACCAGGCGCGATTGAAAACCATCGGCTGCGGAAAACAGAACGAAGGATATATTGGGAAACAAGCTGAATTCGTTCCAAAAATCATTGCATTGCAGATTAAATGTGCCATCATTGGCGCTCACGTGGCTGTGCCCCCTTTCGAGGGGAAAGCAAGATACAACGGCGTTGGTGACTGGTTCGCCCGTAAGTCTATTAATGACCCTCCCTTGGATATCGCCCCATTTTGGGATTAGCGGGATGAGGATTCCCGTAATATCGGACGAGATGGGAAAGTCGCGGATGGCTTTAGGCTCAAATCCATCCGCCTTCGCTCCGAGACGCAGCAATATCCCTGTTTTAACGCGCTCCAGAACAAAAGAACCGTCGGCACAGGAGTTTGTCGTGTACTCGCGTCTGGATATTTCACACTTGATCTGGGCGTTTCCGATCGGCGTGCCGTCCCAGGCATGCACGACCTTCCCTTCCAACCGGTAGTAAATGTTCGTGTCGGCCGGAACATCGGTTATGGCCGGGCTTGCCGCCTTGGGGTTTGTCGTCGGATTTCCATCCTCTGCGGACAAGGCGCCAGTTCCCGGAACGGAAGTCTTTCCCATGACAACCGGCATACGCGGATGCGGCTTTGATTTCACATCCGCCGGGACCGGTCGCGATTGCCCATCGTCAGGCCCGGATTGCCATTGATGCCAGAAATAGACGCCAAGCCCGATCACGACGACGATCAACACAATTTTCATCAACCTGCGGTTGTTCATACGCTGCATCTCCCTTTTCTTGGGTACGGCTCACATCTGCTTGCTACACTCTTGGCAGAACTTCGAATCCTCTTCGTTCAGTTTTCCGCAGGCTGGGCACTTGATCATGATGACTTTTTCCGCTTTTCCGCCAAAACTCACGTTGGCTTCGTCCAGAGCGTCCTTGACCATTCCACCCGCCATGCGGCTATAGGGTTCCAATTCCTGCCTTGCCTTCTCTGGATCGAGGACCACGCCCGATCCGGCCAGACCTCGCGCTCCGATGCTGCGAATGATTACTCCAGTGATGAGCAGAGCCATGCCGCCGATGGCGCGAAGCATGCTGGATTGAGCATCCGCCTGGAAGTTACTGAAGTTGCCGAAGTTCATCGCTCCCGTGATGAACACCGAAAAGAACATAAGGCCTCCGATGATCATCAAAATCATGCCGAAGTAGTATGCGCTCTTGCGCTGCTCCGTTATCTGCTTTGTCATTTTGTTTCCTTGATCGAACTGTCCTGAAGATGAACAGGCTCAGGAACCGTGTGCAACACGGATTCATTTTGTATCTGTTTAATGATGTCCCTTTCCGTTACAGAACGAGAAAGAGATAGAAAAAATGCGAGACACAGAAGAAATCCGAGAATGAGGATCACAACACAGATACCGCAACCGATTTTGAATGCCTTCGGCATGGAAGCTGACTGCAAACCGGCCTGTTCCATCTCCTTTTTGCCCAGCGCCAGCAATAACCGTTGCCCCTCGCCGGGCGTCACCTTGCCGTCGGCGATCATCTGGAGAATCCGTTTACCCTCTTCCGTCCCGGCCGGATCAATTTTAACAACCGCCCGTTTTGGATTCTTGCGTGTGCCGGCCACGAACAAGTAGATCAGGGCACCTATGAATTGCCCGAAGAAAATGATCAAGGCCCATACAATCTTGGGACTGATGGTTCCGAACATTTTCTCATAACTCTCGTCCGACCGAAGCAGACAGTCAATCAACGCCCAGACCCAGAAACCAAGCGCGATCAATCCTATCAAAACGGAAATCAGCCAAAACAAAACTATGGAAAGTGGAAACATAACACATCTTCTCCTTTTTCTTTGTTGTTAGATCCAACCCGATCATCTGATTATGGACTTATTTTACCTCCTCTGAATTTCCTTGGTTTTTTAATATCTCCTCGGCTTGAGCTGGGGTGATATCGCCCTCCTCCAGCGCATCCAGCACATTCTTTTGGCGCCGGGGTTCCTGAGGGATGGGAGACGAAATACATTCAATGACCTTATCCAGTCGCAGTCGTAGCGTCGGGTATGAGACATCCCGATCAGCGGCCAGCGCCTTCAGGTTCCCGGACAGTTTCAGGAAGTCAACGGCCAGTTCCTGCTCTTCCAGTGAAAGGCGTGCCAGCGGCGACATCTCGAACTTGCCTTCCACGGCTATACCGCAGGTGCTGCACCTCATCCGCTCCACCTGCATTTCACCAAAACAGTATTGACATTTTGTTGAAAACGGCGGCATTTAATTCCCCTTTCATAACTATTACAAATTCAATTTCGAATAAAGTTAAACCAAATACTAAATAATGTCAATATTAATTTTAGATTATTTTTGATTCTATAAAGCTAAGGTTTAATTATGATTATTAAGGCAATTCTATATTTTGGACGTAACAAAACACGTTTTTCAAAAAAATATCAGCAAGCATTAAGCCGTCCGAAGAAAATGCGGCCCGACCCATGTGCGGATTGCCTGTAGGCCGCCATAGCATGGCGGCAGACGGCAGAGCCCGCATGCTATGCGGGCCTACAACGGACAAAAAGCGAAAGCAGGGACGCATCTTCGGATGGCTAAATAGATACAAATATCCATTATGGACTTGAATTCACCGAGGGTAGGGCACATTAACCCAGTTCCTCCAGCGAAGTGCTATGCGGTGGCGAACGGGTGGCAATGGCGCTGACGTGGCGACCAAGGGTCGTCTTAGACCGTAATCATCTTTGTAGTGGCGGTTCGGTAGAACCGCATGGCGCCGCGCTGTTCCAACGCGGATCTACCAATGCCGCCAGCCCTGGCGGATCATGCTGACGGCGATGGCCGCCAGCAAGAGGGACACAATTTTCGATGCCGCGCGCAAGCCGGTCAGGCCCACGCGCCGGGCAAGCAAACCACTGTAATGCATGGCAAGATTGACGATAACCAGGTTGACCACCAGCGCTATAAACGTGTACCAGAAGCCCACGGAATCCATCAGGATCAGCAATACGGTCAGCGTGGCCGGACCGACGATCAGCGGCAGGCCCAGCGGCACCACCCCGAATTCACCGGTGGGATGCGACTTATCTTCCCAGCCCTTTAAAAGGTCCTGAACCGCCAGGACCAGCAGAATCAATCCCCCGGCCACCTGGAAATCGGCCACCGTGATCCCCAGTACCCGGAAAATGGATTTCCCCAGGAACATGAATCCGATCGCCACGATAACGGCCGTCCACGTGGCCTGGCTGGATGTCTTGTTCCGTCTTTCAATACTCATGCCGTCGGTAATGCCGAGATAGATCGGGATCAGTCCCAACGGGTCCATGGCCACGAAGAGCGGAATCCAAGCCAGTAGAAAATTTTCAAGGATCTCAAACATGGCAATCCTCCTCTTGTGCCCGGCCTTCATCGCCAGACCCCTTGCTGCAGCAGAGTTGGCTATCCCGCCTGGGGCACAGCCCCCCTTTGCCGAAGCGCTTCGGCGGGGCAGGCAAGCAGCGCCCCTATGTTTTTGCTCTCTGGACGCCACTTTTCACGGCCGGCATCTTACCCCATCGCTGATCGGTCTCACAATGCAAATATCACGGCCTGCAGCAATTTTCATTATGAGGCCGCCTATCAGAAATGCCTGAGGAAGGAATTCAAACTGCGCGGATTGGGCTATAAGGAAAAGCCAAGGCTGCAGATCAGTTACCAAGGCGAGATGTTGGACCAATGCTACGAACCTGACTTTCTCTGCCATGGGAAAATCATACTGGAATAGAAAATGAAAGATTTGTTCTCTGATGCTACTCTGCGAAGTAGCGGAGCTTCTTCGCTACGAAGCACGCGACTTTCGTGTATTTAGTGTTTCGTGGTTAAAATCTTCGCTGGGTTGCCACACCGCTTGCGGAGCGCAAGCGTAGTGACGCGGCGGGCCGAGCCCGCCTTAGGTTCAAGACGGCGACGACGCAAGGTCGCACCCTATAAGACGCGGCCATAATGAGAAGTGCTGCAGGGCATGGCTCTGTCTGGGGCCGCGATCGCCATTCGGCTTGTGTCCCGGCGAATCAGCCGATATTATCCCGGCCATGAGTTTCAAACGCATGCTGGGATTTTCCTTCGTTATCAGTCTGGTCCTGTGGACCTGGTTTTCCTGGCCATTGCCCCGCTATGTCGCTTCCGGCATCCCGGCGGCGGCGCGATTGGAACCAGCGGAAATCCAGTTCATGCTCCCCGGGGATCATCTGCAGTATCTCTATTACTGCCGCCTGGCCCAGGATATGTTCGCGGGTAAAACCCCCTTGTTCTATAACCTGTATGAATTTCATACCGGCACGGATCGCGCTTGCTTTCAGCCGGACACATATTATTTCCCTTTTTCATTCCTTTACGCCCTTAGTGCCTGGATCGGCGGCATGGCATTCGGATGGAACCTGACGGGTTTTATTTCGCTCTGGGGCACCTGCCTACTGACCTGGCTCCTGGCGCGGCGTTACACATCCAGTGATGGGATTGCCGCCGCGGCATCCGCCGTGGCGATTGCCCTGCCGTTCCTCTGGATCAACTTATGCGGGGGCAGTCCGGCCGGATTTGCCATGCTGTGGATTCCGGCGCTGTGGTTGGGACTGGATTTGGCGGTCCGCGAAAATTCTGTTCGCGGCGGCCTGCTGGCCGGATTTGCCATCCTGTTCGCGCGCTGGACCGATCAGCACGTCTTTTTCTTCGGAGCGCTGGCTATGCCGGCGTGGTGTCTCCTGGCGTGGATCGGCCGGACCGATCATGCCTGGAAGCAGAAGGCAACCTGGCAGGGGATCATTTGGGCACTTCTGCCGACGGCGATCCTGGCGGCGCTGGCCCTGTTATTGCCGCTTGGTTTTCAATGGCTGGCCCGGCTGGTAACGGGCCTGCCGCCCGCGGCGGCGGCGGTGAGTCAGCGAACCCTCCAGGAGATTACCAACTATTCTCCGACCTGGCAGGGGCTCTTTTTCTGGCGCAACCTGGGAATGAGCAATGTCATCTATTTCGGGTATGTTGCCACGGCAATCCTGGCAGGTGGCGGCATGTTGGCGGGTATCCGTTCCGTCCGGGAATGGAAAACCCGCTGGCGGTCCCTGTTGATCCTGGCGCTGATCGGGGTGGGTATGTTGGGAATTATCGCGTTGGCATTGGGCACCCGCGGGCCGGAGCAGGGCGCGCTGTTCCGGCTCTGCCGTGACCTGATTCCGCCCTATGGCATGGTGCGCCAGCCCGCAAAAATATTCTGTCTGATGCCGTCTGTCCTGGCGGTGGCCCTGGCTTTTACGCTGGCGGCGCTGATGGAACGGCTGGAAAACAAGCCCTGGCGCCTCCTGGTTCCGGCGTTGGCAGGCCTGCTGATCGTGATGGAATACGGATTGCGGATTCACCCGACCATCTCGCTCCTGGACCAGCGGCAGGAAGCATACGCGGCCGTGGCCGACGACATCCGTGCCGAAGCTTCAAAAGCATCCATCCTGGTCCTGCCGCTCTGGCCCGGCGATTCCCATTATTCGTCGCTCTACCAGCATTATGCCCTCCGGTATCGCATCCGGATGGTCAATGGCTACTCGCCGATAGTGGCGCAGGAATACTTTGACCGGGTGTTCCGCGGATTGGAGAGTGCCAATATGGGCCGGCTGACGGCCGACCAGTTCCGGCAACTGCAGGAAATGAATGTCAGGTACATCCTCCTGCATGAAGATCAGTTCCCGGAAAAGGTCAGCCCGTTTCCGGTCACGTTCACCCTGAAGCAACTGCTGAGTAATCCCCGTCTGCGCCTGTTGAAACAGGATGGACCCGTCTGGGCGTTCAAGATTCTGCCGGCGCCGGAACATGAAGGCAACGCCGCGGTGCCGGATTGGGACGTTATCGGATGCGCGCGGCGCTGGGAAGCCGAAGCGCCGGCATCGTGCTTCGGCGCCGGAGGCGTTATCGTCAATGACGCGGTGGCCGGCGGCGCCGGGTTTGTTTCACTGCGCACTCCCAACGCCTGGTTGGGAACCCGGGCGACGAAAGCGGGCCGGGCGCCGGGCTTGCGGTGGCTGATCCGGGCACGCGGCAATGGAACCTTGGTTTTGACCTTGCTGACCAATGACCAGACGGCGTTGGTCTGTTTCCAGGATGTGCGTACGCCGGAATGGTATTGGGTGAACATTCCGATTCAACTGCCGGAAGGTTTTGGCGCCGTGGCGCTCAAGCTGGCGCTCCAGCGGGGAACGGTGGATATTGACACGGTCCTGCTGGCCGCCGGGCGGTGGGAATCGCCGGCGCCGGGCCAGTCGTTGAGCATTCCGGCGCCGTGTTTCTTCCACGCCGGTTATATCGACCGGGAGCGCGACAGTGTTATCCTGCGCAAGGATCATGATCCCAACGCGCTCGACTTCTACGGGATGAAACTGCCGCTGGAAAAGGGGATGTACAAGGTGGAGTTCGTGTTCCGCAGTGACGCGGCCAGGGGAACGCCGCTGGGCCAGTTGAATATCCGGCGGCGGCACAGCGATCCGGTGACCTGGACGGCGGTGACCGCCGGCCGGCCGGCGGCCGGCGTATTTATTCAGAACGACAACCTGCCGCTCCATCTCGAATTCCTGTTCCTCCGCAATGCGGATATTGAAATCATTAGGGTGGTTTTTACACGATTGGAATAGCCCGGAATCCATTACCGCCCAAGCACAAAGGCTTAAGAAGCTAGTGTTGTGTCATAATTGGGCTGGACAATCATCGCGGCAACCTGATTCAATAGGCACTTGCATGAAGATTTTCGTTGCCAACAAGGATCGGACCGATGACCTGGGCGCCGACATCCGGGCGGCGGCTCAAGTCCTGATGCGGGGCGGGGAACGGGAAGTGCCGGCTAAGATTCCACCGGAAATCAGCGCCCTGTCGCTGGCGCTGGCCAAGTCCGACGCCGAGTACCTGGATAATTTGATCCGGCTGATCCGTTACCGTGACGCGGTGGATACCCTGGATTTTATCATTCCCCGGAAAGCCGGCCTGGCCGGCTTGATTATGTCACGGATCAAAGCGTTCCTCTGGCAACTGCTACGGTACCAGCACGACCGGATTACATTCCGTCAGAACTTAATCAACACCCAGTTGACCGGCGCCCTGGCCTTCGAGGTCGCGGCGCGTCAGAAGGAAATCACCGAACTGAAACGGCGGGTGGCGGAACTGGAGAAACAAAGCGGCAACCGCGAATAAGACTGCTCCCACGCAGCCTGGTCGCGGGAATGACGGAGAAGAGTCCGGAATATTGCCCGCGAACCATGCGAAGGGGATGTGAATAGGGAAGGATATGGGGGTGTGATTGATGGAAGAACGGCTTAAAGTTAATTAATCAGATCAGGTTCGTGTTCCGTTTGTTTCGGGTAAATTCTTTTTTCTTTGTGTCTCGATTGGATAATCATAAATTCAAACGACCAACACGGCTAAGTAGGACCATGCACATTCATCAAATTCTGGCCGGTTATGCCGACGGCGACGCCATTTCCAATGAGGCGGTCAGGCTCCGGGAGATATTCCGGCGTTGGGGCCATTCCTCCGAAATCTACGCGGACCCCGACCGGATATCGCCCAGTCTGAAGAGCGATTGCCGTTTATTGGCGGATTACTCGGCCGGCCCCGGTGATCTCTGCCTGCACCATTATGGCATCGCCTCTCCGGCGGCCGATGTGTTTCTGGCTTCGCCCGCCAAAAAGATCATGGTCTATCATAACATCACCCCGGCCGAATATTTTGACGGCTTCGACGACGACGTGGCTGCGCAACTGCGCGCGGCGCGGAGCGCCCTGCGGGAAGTCGCTCGGCATGCGGACGCGGTTTGGACAGTATCCCAATTCAACGCGGCGGAACTGCGGGCCGAGGGTATTGAAGGCATCAAGGTGTTTCCGCTCCTATTCGCACCGGAGTCACAGGATATGTCGCCGGCGCCACTGATCCTCAACAAGTTCAGCGGGTCTTTGAAAAACATCCTGTTCGTGGGCCGGATTGCCCCCAATAAGCGGGTAGAGGACCTGATATTGGCCTTCGCCTGGTATCATTTGGCGCTCAATCCCTTCAGCCGCCTGATTATTGTCGGATCCAAACAAAGCGCTCCACGCTACTATACGATGCTGAGAATGCTGGCCGGCGACCTGGATTTACCCAATGTGTGTTTCGAGGGGTTCGCTTCGCCTCCCGGGCTCGCGGCCTACTACCAAGTCGCCGACCTTTATGTGTGCCCGAGTGTCCATGAGGGATATTGTCTACCGCTGTTGGAGGCCATGTACAAGGGCGTGCCGGTGATCGCGCACCGGGCCGGTGGCATGCCCGAAGCCATGGACGGGGCCGGCATTTTGTATCAGGATTTAGCACCGGTGGAACTGGCGGAATTAATGCATCGCACCCTGTCGAATCCCGCATTGCGAAATGACGTACTGCGCTCCCAGGATGAACGCGTTCGGCGGCTCCGGGAACGCCCGGTGGAAGCCGAATTGAAAGCGCTCTTGTCCGATTGTCTGCCGCCGTTGGCATGCGGATCGGCTTGACAAGGACATTGAAATTTATCCATATTGGTTGACATTGTGTCGAAAAATCATCAGGAAAAGGGATCTATATATGAAGCGGCAAATCAAGGCTGGTGCTCGGAAGGCATGCTGGAATGGGATCCGCTGGGGCGGAATCGCATTGGTCGTGTTCGGCCTGTTGGGTTGCGAAGGTGGCGGGGGCGGGGACCCTTGGGCTGATTTCGATTTCGGCGCCAATAACAAGAATGTTTGCCTGGCCCTCGGCGACAGCATCACCGCCGGGAACTCTTATATTCCCAAGCTGGCGGGCATGCTTCAGAAAACCATTGTGAATGAGGCCATTCCAGGCTCCGAAACCAGCGTTGGCGTGGATCTGGTACATCCCGGCCTGGACTCCACTCATCCTGGATTTCTCATCATCCTTTATGGGATCAATGATCTCATTATGGGCTACAGCGAGTCGGGCGCGATCGCCAATCTGCGCTACATGGTCCAGGCGGCCAAGGATAACAAGACCGCACCGATCATTGCCACCCTGACCCCGGTGACCGGCGATTATATCGGACTGGTCAGCGGCATTCAGCGTCTGAATGCCGCGATCCGGCAGATGGCGGCGGAGGAAGGCGTTACCCTTGTGGACTTGGAAGAGGCGCTCAACTGGGACCCGGCTTATTTGCTCCCGGATGGCTTGCATCCCAACGCGGCGGGCAATGATGTCATCGCCGCAACATTTTATGATGCCATGAAATAACCCATGTTTCCCGAAACCGCCGATATTGAGACCTCCTCCGAGGAATACGCTGCCCGCTTCGCCGGTCCCACTGGCGCCTGGATGCTTCAGATTCAGGAAACCATCGTTCGGGACTTGTTGAAGTCCCTGAAGGTCACGATCGTCCTGGATGTCGGCGGCGGACACGGCCAGCTGGCGCTACCCCTGTGCCGCGCGGGTTTCCCGGTGACAGTCGTTGCCAGCGCGGAATCCTGTCGGCGTCAGATCAGCCCCTTGGTTGACAGCGGCCAGTGCCGGTTTGTCGTCGGCAACCTGATCGAGCTTCCATTTTCCGACCGTTCCTTTGATGCCGTGCTGTGCTTCCGGCTGATGTCGCATTGCGAACGCTGGCCCCAGTTGATCCGGGAACTCTGCCGGGTAGCGCGGCAAGCGGTGATCTTCGATTATCCGACCAGCCAGAGCCTGAACCGGCTGGCGCCGCAATTGTTCGGGGCCAAGAAAAAGCTGGAAGGCAATACGCGGACCTTTCGTCTGTTCCGGCATGACGAGTTGGCGCACGAATTCATCAAACATGATTTCCGGGCCGGCCGGCGGATCGGTCAGTTTTTCCTGCCGATGGTCCTGCACCGGATGCTGAAATGCCAGCCGTTGTCGGCGACGCTGGAATCCGCCTGCCGGGGCACGGGCCTGTCCCGGCGCTGGGGTTCGCCGGTTATTCTGGAAATGCTGAGGGAATCAAAAAGATAAATATCTTTTTGATTTTGAATCATGGATCAGACATCATATATAATTCCGCCCGGAACCCCGGTGCTGGTTACCGGCGCCACCGGTTTCACCGGATCGCTCCTGGTCCGCAAGCTGGCGAACGCCGGGGCGCGAGTGAGCGCCATCGCGCGGGCATCATCCAAGGTGGAACCTCTCCGGGATTTGAATATCCGCTGGTTCCGTGGCGACGTGTACGATCCCGCCACGGTGGCCGCCGCCATGGCAGACGCGACGTATGTGTTTCATGTCGCGGCGGCCTACCGGGAGGCGAAGTACGCCGACGAGATGTATCGGCGGGTGCATGTCGCCAGCACCCAACTGCTGGCCCAGGCGGCGCTCAAGAATCCGAATTTTCAGCGGTTTATCCACGTGTCCACCGTGGGGGTGCTGGGCCATATCGAACACCCGCCGGCTGATGAAGCCGCCCCCATGAACCCGGGCGACGTTTACCAGGAAACAAAGGCGGAAGCGGAACTGTGGCTGCGCGAGTTCGGCCCGAAGCACGGATTACCGTTCACCGTCATTCGGCCGGCCGCAATTTACGGGCCCGGCGACACGCGCCTGTTGAAATTTTTTAAAATGGCGGCGCGGCGCTGGCTGTTTCTTCCCGGCCACAGTCGCGGGTTGTATCACCTGGTGCACGTGGAGGATCTGACGGACGTGTTAATGCTGGCGGCGGCGCACCCGGCGGCCTTGAATGAAGTTTTCATCTGCGGCAACCTGGAATGCGTCTCGCTGGAACAGATTGCCCGGATCGTGGCCGGCGAACTGGGAACCCGCTTCACGGTCGTGCGCCTGCCGGCCGCGCCGCTGTTCCTCGCCGCCGATGCCTGTGAATGGATTTGCCGGAAGCTGGGCGTGGAACCGCCGATTCACCGGCGGCGCCTGGCATTTTTCACCAAGGATCGTTCCTTCGACACCCGGAAATTACGCGACCGCCTGGGATACCAGATGCAATATTCCAACGAAGCGGGGTTGACCGAAACGACCCGCTGGTACTGTGACCATGGCTGGCTGAAGCGGAAGCGTTTCATTTGAGCATTTGCAGAATTGCCACGCTCCAAGCGTGCGCATGTGGTGTGCCGATGTAGTCCGCCACGGCGCCTGACGGAGAATGTTGAGGCCATCCCCTGGAATTACCTTTGCATCACGTTTTGAATCAGGTTCGCCATCGTCCCGCGCAGGGCCGCTTCCGATCCGGCGGCAAACGGAGCCGGGTGATTATAAAACCGATAGGCATAGACTGCTTCATAGCCGCCTTCCGCCATAGCCTCAGCCGTCGGCAGGTAGCCCACCAAGGGGCTCAGACAGCTTACTGTGTTGACCACCTGCTCCGCAAACTCATGTTGCAGAGCTATTGCCGTCTCCACGAACAATTCCGCGGCGGCAAACGCAAAGATCACTTCGCCGATCTGCCAGGCGGCGGTCTCCAATCGACACGGCGCGATGGCATTTTGCGCGACCAGGGGTTGGGTCAATTCACACCAATGCTGAAGAATCCCGGCGATATGGCGCGCCATGCCCGGTTCCGGACGCTGGCCCGGCGGCACATTGAGAATATCCGCGAGGGTTTTCATGATCGGATCCGGTCCGTCGCCGGTTTGCGCCACCTGTTCCATGCCGGCGCACATGGAATGCAAGGCCTGGGGAGTCGGCAGGGGACCATAAGCCAGTTCCAGGGATTGCCGGCTGAAACGATGCTCGCCAGCCTGTCCCGCGGCATGGGGCCAGCTCACATCGGTGATTTCATCCAGGATGGAGTCGACATTTTTAAGCATCTGAGATCGGGTCATCTCCTCGAAAACCGGGTTCAGGTTGCCACAGGCGCCTTGTAAATACAGGAAAGGAAATCCATGCTGTACCGCCAGGCGACGGCACAATTCGCCGGGGAAATCTGCGGTGACGTTGGCGCTGCCGACGGTAACGGGATGTGCCGCCCAAGATGCGATGCCGGCGATACCCCGGTCGTGGTCGTCATCGAACCGGACCATCAGCATTCGTTCCCATATCGGACCGGTTTTGCGCACCGGGGTGTCCGGCCGGCGGGTCATAACCACGCGTCCGTCCGTCAATACATGCCGCCGGTTGTAACTGTGTTCGGTCAAGGACCGGATGGTCCAGCGCACACGCGCCGGACGCAGGGCATTCAAAGCCATCTCAGCGGCGGCGCGGGAAGCGGGTACCAAGGTTTCCCAATAATCGCGCTGAATAGTGCCACATCCCAAAAGTATAATGGCCGCCGGCGCGCTATGGGTGTGGGTGGCGCACAAAACCCATTCCGGCCGGATGGATCTTGACTGCGCGAGGGATTCCAATGCGGTCTGAATTTCGGCATGGATTTCCGGACCCAGCGCCAGGAGATCATACGTCAGCAGAACGACGGTTTGATCCCGGTCTTCCACCGCCAAGGCCCGGACATACAGGGGATCGTCAATCCCGGAAAATGGGGCGTCACAACGCGCGGCGAATCCACAGAGCGGCATTGACCGCTGGGGCGTGATATCGGCATACCCGTAGCCTGTTTTCATGGGGATGACAGCACTTCCTTCTTTTGCGCCCGCCGGGAGGATCCTTTATCGAACAGGTAGATGAGGCCGCCCACGGCGGTTGTCAACGTGGTCAGCAGGGACACGGTAAACGAGACCACGAACGCGTCGGCGGAACTCACACCGACCATCGCGAAGAAGGCTACAAAACTGCCTTCCCGGATCCCGATTCCATTGAAGGAAACCGGCAGCATGATCAGCACCATGATCAGCGGGATGAACATGAGGTAATACAGGAGTGGCGCGTGCACGTTGAAGCCCAGCGCCACCGTGTAAAAGATCAGGACCCGGATGATCTGCACCAGGATGGAAGACAGGAACGACAGGACCAGCAAACCCGGATAACGCCGGTATTCCAGGCAAGACTGAACCCAGGCGTGGATGTGCCGGTTCAGGTTCCACTCGTAGCGCATGGCAATCCAGTGGGTAATGCGCTGAACGATCTGTTGATTGATCCAGCGCAGGGAGGACGGCCGGAACAGCAGGAACACGGCCAGGACGCAGGCCGCGACCCCGAGGACGACCACGGCGCGATGATGGACGAAGCCGAACCGGTCGCCCGCCAGCCAGACACTGACAGCCGCCAGAGTCACCAGGGCCAGCCCCGCTATGACGCGGTCCACGAGCATGGAGGTTACCGTGAGGGCCAGACCGGCCGTGGTTTTGGCCAGGTAATAGCCGCGGACGATGTCGGCGCTGACGCTGGAAGGCAGGATCAGACCCCAGAAGCCTCCAACGTAATTGATGATGAACAGCCGCCAGAAGGAGACATCCGACCCCTTGGCCCGAAGGAGCAGGAGCCACTTAAACACGCTCACCACGCGTTCCAGCGTCAGCAGGAATACCGCCAGGAGCATCAGGCCAATATTGGCCCGGGGCACCAGGTCCAGACCGCTCCGCCAATCCACCAGGTACATCGTGTAGCCCAGCAACAACAGGCTGATAACGATCTTGATGACCGGCTTGATATGTGAAAAGGACAAACCCATGAACCGCCTCCTGTCCCGTGACTCAGGACGATACCGCCTGATAGCGGCCGCTGCAAGATCGGAGCGCATTTTTATTGATCCCAACGCACAACATTTACCTATTTGCAGTTGACAGCTCATTCCCATGGGCTTATAAACGCTTATATTGGTTTGGTGGACTGGGTCGGCAACCTGTATGGCGAATCAATCAGGTTAGGCATTGTCAAGGAAAGGGGACCGCACATTGGATTTGGAACAGATGCGCCACAGCACGGCGCATGTCATGGCGGCGGCCGTCTGCAAGCTGTATCAACAGGTTCGATGCGATATCGGACCGGCTACCGCCGACGGATTTTACTACGATTTTGATCTTTCTCACCGTCTGACCCCGGACGATTTTCCCGCGATCGAACAGGAAATGGCCCGGATCATCGCGGCCAACATTCCGTTGGAACGGATGGAAATGACCCGTGATGCCGCCCGGGCCATGCTGGAGGCCCAGGGCCAGACCTACAAACTTGAACGGCTCGCCGATATTCCCGAGGGTGAACCCATTTCCTTTTACCGTTGCGGTGATTTTGTTGATCTCTGCCGGGGACCGCACGTTGAACGCACCGGCGATATCAAGGCCTTCAAGTTGTTGTCCGTGGCCGGCTCTTACTATCGCGGCCGGGAAACCAACCCGATGCTCCAGCGGCTTTACGGCCTGGCGGCCGCCTCCCCGAAGGAACTGGCCCAGCGCCTGCACCGTCTTGAGGAAGCGCGCAAGCGGGATCATCGGAAACTCGGGCGCGAGTTGGACCTGTTCAGCATTCACGACGAGGTCGGCCCCGGATTGGTACACTGGCATCCCAAGGGCGCGCGCATCCGCAGTCTCATCGAAGATTTCTGGCGGCGGGAACATTTCCGCGGCGGCTACGATCTGCTCTACACGCCGCACATCGGCCGCTCGCTGTTGTGGGAAACGTCGGGCCACCTCGGTTTTTACCGGGAAAGCATGTACGCGGCCATGGAGATTGACGACCTGCAATACTACCTCAAGCCGATGAACTGCCCGTTTCATATCCAGATCTATAAGTCGCAAACGCGCTCCTACCGCAATTTGCCCCTGCGCTGGGCCGAGCTGGGCACCGTGTATCGCTATGAAAAAACCGGCGTGCTCCAGGGTCTGCTGCGGGTGCGGGGATTCACCCAGGACGATGCCCATATCTTCTGCACGCCGGAGCAGATCGAGTCCGAAGTCAAGCGGACCCTTCAATTCTCGCTGGCAATGTTTCATGCGTTCGGATTCAAGGAGATTTCCGCCTATCTCTCGACCCGGCCCGCCAAGGCCATCGGCGCCCCCGAGCGCTGGGCGCAGGCGACCAGTTCGCTGGAACAGGCGCTGAAGACCGAGTCGATTCCCTACCAGGTGGACGAGGGCGGCGGGGCATTTTACGGACCCAAGATCGACCTGAAGGTCCAGGACGCCATTGGCCGCGAATGGCAGATGAGCACCATCCAGTTCGACTTCAACATGCCGGACCGTTTTGACGTCAACTACGTGGGCGAGGACGGCCGGGAGCATCGGCCTTACATGGTCCACCGCGCGCTCCTGGGAAGCCTCGAACGATTTTTTGGCGTCTTGATCGAGCATTACGGCGGCGCCTTTCCGCTCTGGCTGGCGCCCGAACAGGTCCGTGTGCTCCCGCTCACCGATACCCAGCTGGACTACGCGCGCGGCGTGGCCGAAGAACTCAGAAAATACGATATTCGCGCGGCAGTGGATGAAAGCTCCGGAAAAATAGGGGCAAAAATCCGGAACGCCCAGATGGAAAAAATTCCTTACATGCTGATTGTCGGGCCCAAGGAGACGACAGCGGGCCAAGTGTCGGTACGCAGTCGGTCCGGAGGAGACCAGGGGGTATCCGCCGTGGCGGATTTTGCGCAAAAACTCAAGGAGGAGGCCGCTGACAGACTGTCGGGCTGAGGCTCTCCTGGCTGTTATTAAGAGTTTTGCGAGGACTCGCAAAACTCGTCTAACGCGACGCGACGGTAGCGATAAACCGCAGGATTTAGTTGCGGCCCAAGCCGCAGGAGTAACATAAACCCATAACCCAGGAGGTCTGCCATTCGTTCATCGATCAGAGTCAATCATCGGATTCGCGTGCTTCAGATTCGCTGTATTTCGGATACCGGGGAACAGTTGGGAGTCATTTCCACGTCGGATGCCATGCGGCTGGCGGAAGCCCGCGGTATGGACTTGGTGGAAATATCGCCCACTGCGAACCCGCCGGTTTGCCGCATCATGAACTTCGGCAAATACCGTTACGAGGAAAGCCGCAAGGAAAAACTGGCCCGGAAACACCAGAGCTCAACCGTTGTCAAGGAAATGAAATTCCATGTGAACGTCGAGGAGCATGATTATCAAACCAAGCTGAATCACATTATTGAATTTCTTAAGAAGAACCATCGGGTGAAAGCATCCCTGTTATTCCGCGGCCGGGAAAACGAGCACCGGGATCTGGGCTATGCCATGATGAACCGCCTGATCAAGGACTGCGAACCCGTGGGCAGTGCCGAAGCGCCGCCCCGGATGTTCGGCAACAACCTGATGATCATGCTCCGGCCCGCGAAATCCGGAGGGGGAAACTAACCTGATCTATTCATGAAGATTTTAACTCTTCATGAATAATGCAGGCTAAGAGCTGCCTGGCCGGGCGCTTCGTTGCATCTTTTTCCTGGCACCCTTGGTGTCTGCGGGACGATGGCGTCCCGTCTCCAAATTCAAGGCTTCCAATGAACGTCTCCCGCTAAAAAACGTCTGCCCTTCGTCGAAGCGGCTTCACACAGGCAGGCCAAGGTCGCCACGTCGCCATAAAGCGGGAGCGCCGGCTCCCGCACTCCATATAGTTTTTCACCGTCCTGCGGTTTCCTGACTGTGCGGCTGTCGGGACTCATGGCTGCCTGAACCTAAGTCCGGCAGTTGAGCGTCTCAGCTCGTGGCAACAACTTTATTATTAGCATGTTATGCAATTAACGGCCTTCACCTATTTGGTGCAAGTTTCAACTGCTCCGCAGTTGACTGGAGTTTGGCCCGTTCTTGTTCACCCGACAGCGTAGAATAGCGCACCTTCGAGGCAGGGATCAAGTTTCTTCGGCTTCGTGTATGGGGTAGCGTGTGACACGAAGCTGGAGAAACGGATGGCGCGAGCCCAAACTTCGGAACGCAGATGATTGATGAGCAACTGCGTGGAGGCTCTCCGATTCTTTTTTCGTCGCCACTTCGGGGCAGGCAGTTGATCGGGTTTTCCCATGGGGCCGAACGCCTGAGTAGCTGCGGTCAACAACAGGGCGTAGGCGGCGACAGCCAGGGCGGGGACGTTTTCAACGGAAAGCTCGTGACGGACCTGTGCCTGGCCGAGGCCCAACAAGGTTTTCTCATCACGGAAATTCACCTCGATATCCCATCGCCAGAGGTAGGCCTGTAAGGCGTGTTCAAGGGAGGCATTCGGATCGGTGCAGATCAGGTAGGCGGGTTTTCGGTACAGACAGCGAGCATTCTTAGTTAGTTTGTAAGCTAGCGGAGCAATGATGATCAATCGCAGGTTTTGATCTTGTCCGGCAGTACGCCAACGGAGCGGAGCGAGCGTCTTGATCTTGAACGCATGGGTTTTTCCGGCAGCGAAGGCTTGGACCTGTATCCACGGCACGTTGGGATCCTGACGCAGCTGCTCGGGCGTTGGAGCGCGGCAACCGTAAGCGCGATGGCGCCCCGTCGTTCGCTGTGAGGATTCTGGCAGATGGTAGAGCTTGGCGTCGGAACGGATACGGCCAATCAGGACGGTGCGCGCGGGTCGTTGCTTGAGGAACGTGCGGTTGGTGTAGCCGCCATCGACCACGGACCAAAGCGGACGGGCGGTTTGGCCGTCGTGGTCCAAGGACTGTCTGACGGTCAATGATAATATTTTGGGCGCATTTGGGTGGTTTTGCAAGAGGTTTCAATGTAAAATTAACGAAACTTCAAGACTTTTTTATCGTATTCTATTATATGACTGTTATGGAACAAACGTGAAAATATGGGTTTCATGAATAAGTCGGGCTAATAAGGCAATTCTTTGAATGATCCGAAAACAGACGTTCTTTTAGTGCAAAGATGTCGCGATAACGATGTCAATGCGTTTAATGACCTGATGGAACGTTATAAACGCCAGGTCTTCAGCCTCATATACCGTTTGGTCCAAAATCCATCTGACGCCGAGGATTTGGCTCAGGAGGTTTTTATCAAGGTTTTTCGCAATCTTTCTTCATACGATCCCCAATATGCCTTCCATACATGGCTGTTTAAGATAACGCATAATACAACGATTGATTTTCTGAGAAAAAACAAGACCCGATTAGTATCGATCGATGAAAATTCCATTGAGCTGGAAGATAGCGAGCCTTCACCCGAAGAGCACGTGGAAATCGCCTTGAGGAGTGAACTTGTCGATAAGGTTCTCGCGGCTGTGCCGGCGCCTTACCGCGAAGTGTTAATGCTTCGTTACCAGCAAGAGATGCCATGCGCGGAAATTGCCGTGATTCTCGGGATACCGGAGAGCACCGTAAAAGTGAGGCTTTTCAGAGCGAGGGGTATTTTGAAGCAAAAGCTGAAAGGAATGGATTCAAGGTAACCAAAATATTTTGAAACCGTCCGGCATGCTTGCCGTATATCTGTATAAAGGCCCAAATGGACTGTAAAGAAACAAGATTAAGAATGGATGCCCTGCTGGCCGGGGATCTGACCGGAGAGGAGCGACGTCCGGTCAGATGCCATATCGGGGCCTGCCGTAAGTGTCGCGAGGAATACCGGTTACTAAAGGCAGTAGTTCAATCCATGGCGGATTTGCCTTTATTTGAGCCGAGCGCCCACTTCAACGCAAACGTTCTTTTCAGGCTTGGAATGGAGCCGTCTTCAGTTTCAACGCAATTCCCGGTTTGGGCAAAGTGGCTTGTGAGCGGGCTTTTGGTCCTGTCATGGCTGTGGGTTATGTTCCTTGCATTTGCCGTAAGAACCGAATTCATGATGTTGAATGCATCAAGGTTTATGCTCTGGATTAAGATCGAGGCACATGTTTTTATAAGCATGTTCATGAACACGGCTGAAACTTTAGGCATAGTTGCCGGTCTCCTTCTCCAAGAGTGTATGGCGATATTAAATCCGCTGTTATTGTTTCAAATATTGGTGGCGCTGGTTATCGCCCCGGTGATTGTCATCGTTAGTATAAATGGAATGCATCTACGCGCGAAAGCGCAGGGAGGAATGTTATGTTAAGAAATAAAGTATTGATGGTAATGAAGCCTGCATTGCTTGCCGTTTTTCTATGTGGTGTATTTTTGTCTGATTCTTTTGCTGAAAGTAACGACGATCGCGACTCAAAGTTGAGTGTTATAGTGTCGAACTTCACTGCCCATATCAAATTTGATTCTAATGGGGACGCAGAAGAAATAATCCCTTATTTCTTAAACTCCTTAAAACCATGGGGCCTTGTGATCGATCTGGCATGTTTTATCGCATTTGGCTTGGTGGCTGTTCTTTTGACGATGATATTCCCGACAAATGTTAAACGGATCTCTTATGCAATGAAACAGGAATTTTGGAAGTCTGCCGCTATCGGGGTGGCAGTCCAGCTTGCATTTATTCCTGCGTTATTGATTATGGTTATCTCCTGCCTGGGAATTCCATTGATTCCATTTGCCATTCTTTTCTGTATTGCCGCGTGGCTGCTTGGCAAGGTGGGTTTGTGTGCGGCTATTGGTTCCAGATGCCTGGAATCTTTTGGCAAGCCACAGCCTGCCGTCATCAGTATGGTGGTCTTGGGTTTTGCGGGTTTAAGTATCCTGGTGATTTTGGGAAGTCTTGCCAATATGGCAGGATATCCCTTTTCGAATTTGGGTATCATACTGAATTTTACCTACTACACCGTCCTATTTTTGGGAACTACTGTAGGTCTTGGTGCGGTTTGTATAACAAGTTTTGGCAGGAGGGATGTGGAAGTTGCTTTTCCCATGGCGCCGGTTATACCGTTCGGCGGTGGAAGTTCAGCCGCAAGCGGGCTTGTTTATTGCCGAACCTGCGGCAAGCAGGTGGCGGCGAAAGCCATGATGTGTCCTGGTTGTGGGGTCGGACCGTTTGATGGAAGGGCTTACTGTTCCAATTGCGGGAATCCGACCGAACCGAATGCCATCGCTTGCGTCAAATGCGGGATTGCAGCCCATTATGCCGGTAATTCGCAGAAGAATTTCGTCACGGCTTTACTCCTCTCGATACTCCTGGGCTCGCTTGGGGTTGACCGGTTTTATCTGGGTTATGTTTTGCTTGGGATATTGAAGCTGTTTACTTTCGGCGGCTTTGGGATATGGTGGTTGATTGATGTTATCCTGATTGCAACAAATAGTCTTAAGGACGCAAATGGCGTGCCAATGAAAAGGTGAATATGCTTTTTGGTCATGAATAATACGGTATAATCAATGTTTAAGTAAACGCAGTTTCAGGGGAGGAGAGAGAAGCCCCCAATCCGAAAGGAGCAAGATGATGAAGAAGGTAATTTATGGTATTTGTGGGGTCGTGGGTGTTGGGATTATTTCAGTAATGATTCTGATCGTGTGGTGGAATAACTCGGGGTATGACAAAGAGATAATTAGCTTGCCGGAAGGAACAAGCTCCGAAACTGCCGATGAAATTGTGCGCATTTTATTTTGGGATGACAAAATCTGGCAAAAGATTGAGACGAAATTTCCAAACTCTGACCTGTTCAAATACCCGCATAAATATAGTCAAGGGATTGGATGGGAAGCATTAAAACGAGGTAAAACGAGTATTTCACTGCGCATTGGAACTAGCGACCTCTCGAGAAGAGACCTGCTCAAAGATCGCAAAGAGATCATGACGTATGGCAAGATGATCATTGAACAGGGTGTAAGCAACTATTTTCAAAAGCGGCCTTAACCACGGCATGCACTCGTCGCCGCCACGCACATTCCGCGCGGCGGCGCGGGTTATGCCTGTTCGTTGGCCAATAAAGAAGGGAGACGCAAATGTACTGTAGAAACTGTGGGAAAGAGGTTCATCCTCAAGCGGTCGCTTGTCCGAGTTGCGGTGTGCCGCCCCACCTGGAGAAGAAATTCTGCCCGACCTGCGGGATCACGACGCAGCCGAACCAATCGCTCTGCACGAAATGTGGAGTTTCGCTTATCAGCGGCTCGGCCGCCGGGGATAAGGGCAAGGTTGCTGCTGGCCTTCTTGGAATATTTTTGGGCTGTATTGGCATTCATAAGTTCTACCTAGGATACAACAACGAAGGCTTAATCATGTTACTTGTGTCCATCATCGGTGGCATCGTCACCTGCGGAGTTGCCACGGGTGTCATCTCGATCATTGGCTTGATCGAAGGAATTATCTACCTCACCAAATCCGATGAGGAGTTTGCCAAACTCTATGTCCGAGGTCACAAGGGCTGGTTCTGACAAACCGTTTCGACAGCAAACAAACAGAAAGTGCCTCAGGGATGATCGCCATCACGGGAGTCACGAAGGATAAAGATGCTTTGGTGATTGCCGGTTCCGGAAACATCACCGCAAAAGGAAATGCGCGTGAGCTGGAAGCGACCATCAATGGATCCGGCAACGCCATTGTACGTGCGATTGTAGAAAGAAACCGAACGTTGACCCGCCATCCGGTGGGTTCTGCTCATGGTTTTTTGAACCATATGTGAATGCTAAGGAATTTTAAAGTCATCGTAGGGCCGCTGCTTGCGGCGTTCCGTCTTTTGTAACCTAATTCATACACATTTGTGCAATATTCAGGTTTTATGACGAGAACTGTTGGAAGACAATTTGGACTTATTGCCATGACGTGGGGAGTAGTCTTTTCCTGTTTTGTCATGATTGGTTGCCGTACTACGACTGACCACGCAGAAGCGCTTCGCCGACCAATTGCTTCGACTGAAGCCGGAAGAATAGGGAGTTGCCTGGATTTACCGTTACGCAATCAAGAAAACGCCGAATTCTGGCAAATGATGGATTTTTATCGTTTTGAACACGAAGTAAAATGTTTCGATCTGGCGCTGTTAAAATCATATCCGTATTATGACCCGGACCAAAAGAAAATCATTGCCGTCCTGGAACTTATCGCCGGCGGCGATAAAAAAGAAGCCGAGCGGCAGTTGACGGCCTTGAAAATGATTCCGGAAAGTCGGAAATATGTCTCAATTTTAGCCTGGCTGGAAAAAAGCCTATATTTCGATATTTATCGGGTTCGTGGCTTGAACAACGCAAGCAATTGCCCGTCTACTGCCGAAATCTTTGCGCCGCGAAAATTCAGATTTCATGAGCCAACCGCGACTTTGCCGTTCACATCTCAATTTTATCCAATAAAAGTCATGATTACCATTGATGGACAACGCACGCCTATGATTTTTGATACCGGGGCGCCTTGTTCGATGTTATCCCACCATACCGCGGCAAAACTTAATTTGAAAATGAAGACTCTTTGGCAGTCTTCTCCTGATAAAGATGGAAGCAGTTCTTTAATGAGTGCGAATAAAATTGAGCTCGGTACATTATCGATTCTTAATCAACCTTTTTACGTCCATGACGGCGATCATGACATCATCGGCTGGGATGTTTTAAAAGAATTAAAAATACAAATCACCGACAATACCATTTCCTTTTCTGCGCCAATTCTATCAAAGGACGGCCGGCAACGGAATTTAGTTGACTTCGGCTGCCGGGCGCTAGTGAGAATTGATTCCGAAAGCAACGACGATTTTATTTACTTCATATTGGATACCGGCGCAACCGGAACTTTCGTTTGTCCAAATTATTTACGCCGGAGTGGAGACCTTTCGGAAAGACTTCCTTTGGGATGGACATTATGCCGTACTTTTGATGGATATCAATCCTCTGTTCACAAAGCATATCCCCGGTTAAGCGGTCGTATTGGCGGCACCGCCATATCCTTATCTGATGTTGCAGTAGGAGATCCTGTCGGCGAATATTACGGCGCTTTAGGCATGGAACTGCCCGATATGGAAATTGATGCCATCAATGGCCTATTCCTGATTTCCGGTAAGCCGACATTGAATTTCTTTAAACCGGTGATGGTTGATAGTCCTAATCCATTTGTCCGCTATCCGGCCATAGCCGGCGTTGCGCTGATGATTGTGCCGGCAATTACGATCGGGCTATGTGCCTGGCCTTTCGGCGAACCAGCCCGGGATAATACTGCGGCATTTGCATTAAATACCGGGGAGATAATCGTCGGCAGCGTTCCCTGGCTATTTACTAACGCGGGCTTGTGCCCGCAACCCAAGTATGCCGTTCTCCCAGCAGTGTGTCGAGTCGAGTAGACCGGAGGAATCTCACCCCCAGTCCCTCACGTAACAGTACTGGAGCGGCTCGACTCATACGGCTCTTATTGTTTAATCGCGGGAAGGAGTCCGCTGC
>JAHIJO010000224.1 GCA_018898455.1 Verrucomicrobiota bacterium
ATTCTGTGACCCAGTTGACAAAAAGTAGATTACCTCCAGCCAAGCATCCGTAATTCCGATTCTGGTGGTGCTGAATGACGTCCTGATAGTGATCCCGCCCGCTCTTCATTCTCCGTTCCCCGTTCCGCATTCGGAACTCCCTGCTCCCCGTTCCGCGTTCAATACTCCGCATTCCGAGTTCTCATGTGGAACGGGACTGAAGAATATCGCGAGAGAAATTATGTATAAGTTATTATTGACGTATGGATACGAAATGTGTATCCATATGCAAACAGAAACTTAGACAGGTGATTGAATGAAAGTGCCCGGAAGCAAGCAATATGGCGCTCTTGAGGCTTGGGTTGAGGCGTTGCCCTCCCAAGGACGGTACTCGTTTACTCGGAACGAGGCCATGAACGTTTTCGGCCTAAACCGAAAGGCCTTCAATCGGTCAGCCGGTCGTCTGTCAGCCAGAAAGAAAATTGCCCGAATCCACGGCAAGTTCTATGTCGTCGTGCCGTTGGAGCATGCCGCCGTGGGAGTGGTGCCCGCCGACTGGTTCATCGTGAAGCTAATGGAGCACTTAGGGCGACCTTTCTACGTTGGCGCACTCAGCGCGGCAGAATATCACGGCGCCGCCCATCAACGTCCGCAGCGATATCAAGTGGTTACCGACCGTCCCCTGCGTGACATCGCATGTCGGGGTGTCGGCGTACGTTTTTTCGTTAAGAAAAATCTCAGGGGAACTCCGGTTCAGCGGTTCAAAGGCGTGACCGGCTACATCCCCGTTTCGACCCCGGAGGCAACCGCGATTGACCTGATTCGATACAGCCGTAGGGTTGGCGGGTTGGATCAGGTGCTGACCGTGTTACAGGAACTCGGCGAAGTTCTGAACCCGGTGAAGCTGGTGGCGGCGGCGAAGCTCGACGGCAACGTTGCCTACGCTCAGCGGCTGGGTTGGCTGTTGGAGAAGAGCGCCTTCGCCGCAAAAGTCGTCCGGCTGGCTCATTGGGTTTCCGGACGGAAGCCCTTGCCGGCGAAATTGGAGCCGTCTGTTCCGTTACGGGGGTCGGTACGCGATAAACGATGGAACCTCTGGATTAACTCGGAGGTCGAAGGGGATTTGTCATGATTCCGCAGGCCTACATCGATGCGTGGCGGGCGCAGGCTCCCTGGCGTTCGGATGCGAAGGTCGAGCAGGATTTGATTATCTGCCGGGCGATAGTCGGGGTTTTCAGCAATCCTGTTTTGGCGAAGCATCTTGTGTTCCGCGGTGGCACGGCGATGCACAAGATGTTCTTCAGTCCGCCGCGCCGCTATTCGGAAGATATTGATCTCGTGCAGATCGAAGGAGGTCCCATCGGGCCGATCTTTGATGCTCTGAGGGAGACGCTGACGCCCATCTTCGGGACGCCACAGAGGAAGCAAGGTCCAGGTGTGGTCACTCTGACGTACCGCATGGTGTCCGAAAGTCCTCCGGTCATTCCACTGAAGTTAAAAGTGGAGATCAACTCCAGGGAACATTTTACGGTGCTTGGCGCGCAGAAGAGGCCGTTCGCCATCACGTCGCCGTGGTTTACGGGGCATTGCGACATTTCCACGTTCAGCCTTAATGAGCTTCTGGCGACCAAGCTTCGCGCTCTGTATCAGCGCCGGAAAGGCCGGGACCTGTTCGATCTGTGGCTTGGCCTGACCGAAGGGAAGGCCGATGCTCAACAGATGATCAGCACATTTCGAAAGTATATGGAATTCGCTGGCCTCAAGGTTAGTCGCGCGGAGTTTGTCGCAAACCTGGCGGCGAAGCGTCAGCATCCGGGATTCACGTCCGATCTTGGGGATTTGTTGCCCGTCGGAGCAGAATATGATTTCGAAGCGGGCTTTGCGGTTGTCGAACGCGAAATCGTGCCACGGCTTTGAGTTCCGAATTCCCCGTTCTCGGAGCGAAGCGTAGATCCCGAGCTTGTCGAGGGGCGCCTTCCCTTTCCTCGCTCACCACCTCATTCCGCGTTCATCGTTCCGCGCTCCTCATTCAATACTCCGCAATCCAAAATCCAAAATCCAAAATCATTCCGCAATCCCCATTCCGCCCTCCTTCGTTCGCCTGCGGCCTGCCCGCCGAAGCCTTGGCGCAGGCAGGCGCAACTTCCGCCGTCGCCCTTTGGGCTATGGTGGACAAGTCGAAGGGTTCCGCGGGAGCTTCACATTCCCAAATCCACAATCCGAAATCCACATTCCGCAATCTCATATACGACCAAGGTCCAATATCCAAGATTTCGGCGTTCTGATAATTTGATGTTGTTTAGTGAAAAAAGAATCTCGGGAGGTGTGTGATGGCGGATGCAAAGCGGGTTGTGTGCATCATTGATGATGATCCTTCGATCCGTTGCGGATTCAAGAGATTGATGGATGCCTACGGTTACGACACGCAGGTCTTCGCCTCGGGGCGTGAGTTTCTTGCCGGCGGCCTGCCCGCAGTGCTTTCGGCACAGTCGATGCAGGCGGGCATTCCCGGCCCCGATGCCTGCCTCATTATCGATGTGGCCATGGCCGACGACTCCTGCGTGCCGCCCGATTCCCTGCTCCGGGAATTCATCGGCGGCAGTCGCTCCACCTATTGAGCGTCTGGCAAAACTCCTACGGACGCGATCCCGATTCTTCAGAGATCGGTACGTCCCTCCACTCGTGGCGCGTTGGCGGGAAATGAATTATTAAGCGATCGGCTGCGCCCCTTGCGTATTCCGGCGGATATTCTGGTCACCAGTCGCGCAATCTACAAGGAGTGGTCGCGAATTCCCGGAACGGTGATATACACGGCAGCATGGGTCGGCATCTTTGAAGGCTGTACTGCCGGCCTGGACTGGGGAGAGCTACGGGAACTGGGAAAATATCAGTCATCGCGGCAATCTCACCAAGCATGGCCTCATCAACTGTTTTCAGCCCCGTTTCGGCACGATCCTTCAGGATGTCGAGGATCTCCTGGGCGGAATAGCTGTCGAAATGAATATATTCGGGTTGCAGGGACGAACGTGTGGATTCGTCAAGGTTCCGGAGATAGCGCGGATTATTACTCAGCAGGACGACGGAATACTGCCGCTTGCTTCGCGATAGGAAATAAAGAACATCTTTACGCACATCTTTTTCGCAGAGCATATCGCTCTCGTCCAGGACGATCACGGCTGGGCCGGGAATCGTCTGTTCGAATCGCTCACATAGCTCAGAGTAAGCATAGCCCCTCGGGTGCATTTTTAGAATATTGGCCAGGACCTTGAATGACGTGTTATGAACGCGGCAATTCACACCGTGGAAGGGCAGCCCCAATTTCTCTTTCAGCGCCTTTGCCAGATAGCGGAAAGTCAGGGTTTTCCCACAACCACGGGGGCCGACAATGACCAGGTGGCGGGGAATGCCGCTCTGCTGGTAACGCACAAGGCAGTCAATAATGCGTTTTGTTTCCGGCCGGATCAGCGGCTTATCCGGAATGAACGAGAAGTCAAATACTCGGAAGTCCTTTACACTCGACCCGACGCGTTCAGCCTCCTCACGCGATTTCTCAATGTATTCCAGCAAGCTTTCCATCCTCTCTTCACGCATTCACCTCATAAAGAAGCAAGGGCATGGGAGTATAAAAAGGTTGTGGTATCTGCACGTATCGACCCCGAGAGCCAGATTCATCTTATATCCTACGAACCATCATGATGGGCACAGACGAATCTGGAATTCTTTGCCATATTTATCCGGAAGAGAAATGCCATCAACCCGATCTTCCACGTCAGTGTCCCATTCTGGACGATGGCCCAGGATGAATTTGAACCAACGCTCACGGTCCCGGACAACATTGAACATTCGTTCATCGATCGTTCCAGGGATGTAGTGTCTGTGGATGTTGAGCTTGGCCAGATGCTTGGTTTTCTTGGATTGAAGTCGCCGTTCCACAAGACTTCCCAGCCTGTCAATCCGGCCCACACGTTGCTCAAGGCGCGCCGGGTTCCAGGCCAGATCATAGTGGACTATCCGCGAACATTCACGGTGAAGATCGAGCCCCTCTTGCATAACCTCCGAAGCAATAAGCACATAGGGTCGAAACGGGGTGTTGAACCCGTATCTGTGTCTAAGCCGATCTGCAGAGCTTTCATTGCCGCTTGCTCTAGCTACAAGACTTTCGGTTGCTAATCCCTTTGTGTAAGCCTGGACCTCGGCAGATGGCAGCGTTCGCATTTCCCAAAGAAATCGGCGCATGAGGCCCTTTACCGAATCCGAGTTGAAAACGCGCAGAATCGCAGTCTCAGCTTGTCCTCTATGCAAATCCGTCAATTTGCCGATGGCTTTGCCGAGCAATTCCGGGACGGCTAGAACACCTGCTACAGCCTCCAGGAGATTCTCCCTGGCATCTAAGTCCGTTAGGGCAGCAAGGTCCTTGGAGTGTTCATCCCATACGCTTCGATGGCGGATGATCCTGCGCAGCCAATTTTTAAGTTGAGCACGGGAAGCACCATGTCTTCTCAAAATCCACTCCTCATCATCCGGCGTGACATTTCGCAGTGGTCGAATGCGACGATCCACCGCGTAAGGGACCTTATTTCCTTTCCAGTACCTTGTTTGAGGGGAATCCTCATGCTTCATCGGAAATTTATCTGGGTTCCCAAAAACCATCCACTCACAGACATAAGTCAGTAATTGCCAATTCGGACTCTTTGCCTTCCCAATAAGCCCCACGCGATACTGTCCCGATAATCTATAAAGACCACGTAGTACGTCGTCGTACAGCACATCAACCGCCGGCAACCGTCGTAAACATGATCGAAAGTAGTTTTCTTGGAACAAAAGCCATAACGTATCGCGAGAAGCAGTCATCCTTTTACGCAACTGGCGCAGTCTCTTATCCACCTCTCCCCTCGGCATCCCGATCTGCCCGTATACCTCTTCTTCGAGGACGGCATTCAGACGTGTCTGGAGCGATCGTACCGTTTCGATTCTCGATGTAAACACTAGGACCTTTTCATTGGCTGCGAAAGCGGCCTTGACTACGTTGAGAAGCTTTAGGAACTTCGGATGCGCCGCGTCATCATCATCAACAAGAAACCGCATCGCTTTTCGGTAGAAGGTTACCGGCCGTGATCCACAGATGCGTCCGTTCATGACGGCGCTGGCACGGAAAGCCGCCCATGAGCTTGTTAGGGAGACGTTTTGAGTGGCACTGAAAGTTCTCCTCTGTCGCTGATACTCGTAGAGAAGACGATGCAGAATGGCAAACGGCAGTTGATCCATGCGCCCAAGGGATATGGGACCTTCGTTGGAAATTCGATATGGTCTTTCTTTCACATTTCGGATTACCCACTTTGATAGCGTTTGCTCCATTACCTCATGCATCTGTTGCAGAAGCTTGTACGCTTCACAAAAACTCTTGATTCCCGGCGATGCGAACTTTGCCTTGTCATATATAGCCTGTTTCTCAGTATCTGAAAGCTGTTGCCATGCTCGCTCAAAACTTCTTACCCGATCTTGATATTCTCTTGCACAAGTGGTGACACTTTTCGCTTCCTGCGCCATGTCCCTTGCTGCCCGTTCGGTCGAAAGCCGAAATAGAACCATGATGTTCTCCAATTCATCAGGACCGAGCTGAAATGGTGTCGCCGTCAGGAACAGCATGTCGCGAAACGCCTGGTCAAACACGCCTTCCAACGAGCGATAGCGCTTTGTGTCCGGGTTCCTTAAATGGTGTGCTTCATCCACCACGATCAAACTAAAGTGCCGCAAACGGATCTTGATCAGACGCCAGCGGATGTCATCTTGCAGCCACCGCAGCTTCCAATCCGGTACAGATTCCGGGTCGAATGGGTGGCATCCACGCTCTTCCAGCAAGGAGTGGATGACGTTTCTCAACGATGGAATGCGCCACCCATTCCAGTATACGTTCTTCCGTGGCCGGGGCGCTGTCCTCGCGCGACCTCCAAGTCGCCGCCAGAGTGCCTTCCTCTCTTCTCGACAAAGATTCGCACCGCGCGATATGAGTTGATAAATAGTGTCTCGAAAACTGCGCCGTTCGATATGCCTGTGTGAGTGGAAGAAGACGGAAACCGGCAGTATCCACACCCGACTTTTGTTCTTTGTCCCGAGCAAATCATCAAGATTTCTGGTGTTATCCGGCTGAGGTCGCATGACTCTGCCGACATGATCATGCACATTCTCTCGTCGGAAACGTTCTAAGTCCTGTGTCCATTTCTCGGCCAGATCCGTTGATGGAGTGAGAACAAGCACACGGCTTCTCGGATAGCTGACGAGGTACTGAGCAATGACACCCAGGGCCACGTAGGTCTTCCCCATGCCAACTTCATCGCAAAGAATAACACCCGGTTGTGTTCTTAACTTATCGAGGATTAGGCGCATCGTGCTTGCCTGGCGGTCGGCGTCATCGTCCGATACCCTTTTCTGGGTCCCTTTGAAATTGACAGTTATACTGCTCATTTCCTGTGCCAGCCTTCCGCGCCAACGCGAGTATAGAAATTACGGATTTTTGTGAGTTTTCTCTGAGTGTGATCGAATTTTCTTTCATTTACCACCACTTGTCGCTGAAGCTTCTGAAGCGAGCGTTTGGCGAATCTTGAGGCCAACGACCGGGGATCCTTCTCTCCCTTCCATTGGATCGAAGCAAGCATGCCTTGCATTTCCAGCAAGGCGAAGTGCCGGAACGCGATATCGAGATTCTGGTCGTTTGTGAGTCCGACAGCTATTCGGTTCAGTCCCAGATCCCCGTCAAACAACGCGCGGGCCTCTGCGCGAGTTGAGATGGATCCGGAGAGGCGCTTTTTCAAATTCTCCATGGCCTTAGTGAAGCGGGACAATAGATCCATATACGGGACATTAGGAGTTTCTTTCTCGACTGTAGCGTTCGCCGTTTGTCTTTCTCTTGCACGCGCCAGGAGATGTCTCAGGTTAACCACTCCATGCGCCAGCATCTCTAAAATAGTATCGTAGTCCAGGGCATCCATGCCTGGCAATTCAGGCAACATTTCTTTGTCGATAACACCAATCGGGAAACTTCCTTTGTGTTGCCCTTCCATCACCATGAGGCATGAGTCTTCATGTAGGGTGAAGTGCAATTCCTTTTTGCGTGGAAAACCGATCTTCTTCCCGGAAAGCATTTGGTTCGACTCGTACCACACAGACCAATTCCCAGCTGGTTTTCGCGACGAGAATACGAGGCGCAGCACCTTTCTCGTTGCGTCATACTCTGCAGATGTCAGAAATGGAAGCCATCCAGCTTGAGTGATATCTTCCTCTGATGGACGTGCAACAATATCTTGCCACGGGACCGTCATTGCCACGGGAGGAAGCATCCGCGCGATTTCGATCCACTTGCCAGTGAGCGCAATGGCCGCTTCGGCATTGCGCTGTCCACCCGCCGCAAGCAGCGCTCGGTTGGTAAAATTCGGCGACCCCAGCAAAGCCCAGCCGTACTTCCCTGATTTTGCAGCATAGATCTTCGCATGAAGTATGCGAGTCTTGATATCAGTCGCTTTTTTATTTGCACCGGAATTTTGCCCACAGCCAATCATCCATTGGTTACTAATCACGCAACATTCCGGTTGAATTCGAGCCAGAGTCTGTTTCGAGATGGGTAGCCGGTATTCTGGTTTGGCTTTGCCTGGTCGCTCTGTAAGGTATAGATGAATATTCGGCTTCCCGAACTCGCTCAAAGGTCCCATTCGACCACCCTGATCGAAGAATGGTGAGACGATATGAAGGTCCTCGATGTATTTGTGCTGGCCAATTTCATGTCTCCATTGTTTTACGAGCGGCAAGGCGCGCTCGCTGTGAAGAAGTCGCGCATGACCACGTCCCTTCGGAATCCTTTTCCTCAGCTTGCCGAGTATCTCCTTAAATACCTGAGAACTTGGCCACTCGCGTTGCGCCACGCAGGATAGAAAATCCAGAGCGTCTCTGCCTGCCTGTTCAAATTTGTCTCCGAACTCAGAGGAGGCCATCCAAAGCACCTCCAGATTGCTGTGGAAGCCTGACTCCGTGATATTTGCTGATGAAACCGCCATCCGGAAATCCCGGTCGAAGGCTAAAAGAAAGAGCTTCGGATGAAAAGCGGGGTAATTCTCGGCGAACAGCAGTTCATACGTTTCCAATCCTTTCTTGATGGAGAAATCGAATCGACCCTTGTCTGCCAGCACAAGTACGTCGCTGTTGCGCAGCCGACTTCGCAGTTCCAATAGGTAGTCCTTACACTTTTCAGTTTGTGACTCCAAATCTGCTCCCACGGTGTCAACACCGACCAGCGTAGGCAGGATAACCCCTTCCAGATATTTCAAGTCGAGGTCGTATGTTGTTAGAACAGCCACGCGGAGACGCTGCCCATCGGGAGGTCTCATTAAGTCCAGCAATGACATCTGTTCCGGCGTTTTGCTCATATACGGCAGCCTGTTTCACGGGCCATACTCAAAAGGTTATTGGTTCTGTAGCTGTAGGCCGCAAGGACATCATCGTTATCTGCCTGGCCCACTATGCTTGAATCAAGGGTCCACTTGCCACCGCCCGCCGGTATGAACCACCTTGGTGATCGTCTCTTCGCCATTTCGTCTTTGTGGACTTCCAGTAAGTCTGTGATCCACGCAATGGCGTCTTGTCCATTCCGGCAGTCCGCCATGGGAAAATCTCTGAAAACCTGCTGGAACTCAGCAGATCTGACGAACCGTAGCAGGTTTCTATGGGTTATATTGACTCTTGCCGTTATTTTTCGTGGTCCTTCACCGAGAATGGCTTTTGGACTGTCACCACGGCCTTCCTTGTATAAATGGTCTCTGAATAAGTTCAACAAATCGAGTGTGGCGCGACGGAATTCTTCCAACGCTATGATCGCCGCCGCACATCGTTCGAGTAAATCTGTGTCCCGGACCAGAGAACGGCCCCGATGCCCCGCCCTGGTCAGAATCTCATACTCATCCAGTTCACCCCATCCATGATGGCGCACATATTCTAAAACTTTATAGCGCCGTGCGCCCTCGCCGTCGCACGGTAGAAGTTTGCTGCGAATGAGCATCTTCTCTTCCTTAAGTCTTTTGGCATTTGCATCGGATAGAGCATCTCGTCGCAGATCGAGACCGAACCTTGTCGCATATTCTGCCAGCCGGTATCTATAGCAGGGGAACGTGAACTTCCTGGTGTCCAAGACACGAATGCTCTGGTTCCATGCACGATTGTTTCCAGCCTGTGCCCAAAATAGTTCACCAAGTATCTTTCCCTCAAACGTCAGTTCAAGGCTATTGGCAAGTAGAAATCCCATTGCTTCTAGCGAGGTACGATATGATCCTAATGCACCGAGATCAGATTGACGCTGGATGAAAGGGTAGTCGATATTTCTGACAGTAAAATAATCATCATCAAAGAGGTTTGAGATCTTGTTTTTCCCTATCATCCCTGTCCCTGCGGCGTCCACGGCGCCATTCCATGCCGCCCATATCCGCTCCCATCGCATGAAGAACTTTGCCGTTTCTTCATCACGATTTGGTGAATTTCGAATCAGGTCCTTGAAACCTTCCTCTATGAGGTACAGGCCGCCACATATCATCGAGTAGTAGCGGGCACGACGGGTTCGCGTAGTGATACCTGGCAGCCATTCATCGGCCAAACGTGTGGCATACGTAAAAAAGCCGAGGGGATCTTCATTCGACGTTCCCCGCTCAAGCCGATCTAATAACGAATACGCAATAAGAGCCATGATCTATTTTAGTTTCTCCATCATTCGGGGTTGTGTTTCAGCACATCCCGGCAAACCTCGACAAACTCCTCGATTGTCAGGTCGTTCTTGCAATCGTTGATACGCCAGGAGCATATCTTGAAATCCGGATTGGACATTCCATCGCCAACATGATCCACGGTTGGCAGATCGGCAAACTGTTTCTTGTACTCCCGTTTCCCAACTTTCGACTTCTCATTATCGTATTTTCGAATCAAATCCCATCGAAGAGGCCGACCTGTATAGGCATCATTGTCACCGCCATGGCATACCGCGCGATGAATAGCATCACGATAGATAATTGCCGTCGCAATCCGGTTGCCGCGTTGAGTGTCCCGTCTTACATGGGCAGCGGCTTTGTTGTAAAGCCAGTGGGTATAGTCCTCTGGGGAACATTTCCCCTTGAGCACCTCTGGCAAAGGATACTTACGCATCAATGTCTCCTTTAGGTTTGTTCAAAACCTTATCAAAACGCGCCTGTTGATGCCAGACAAACCCGACAAAACCCAAAAATGACCGGCAAAGCTCTTTGACTTTAACCTCTGGACGTGATAAATATTATTGATTTGTGGTCATTCTCGACACCAAGGGAAAAAGGAGATGCGGGTGAGTGATCGGCGTGTCATGGCGAAGCAAGGGGTTATCATGGGCGTAGACAGATGGCTATCTGTTGAGGAAATAGCGGAGCATCTGGGCGTAAGCCGGGACACGGTTTACACCTGGGTCAGCGAGAAGGGCATGCCTGCCCACAAGGTCGGGAAACTCTGGAAATTCCAGATCAAGGAAGTGGACAAGTGGGTCCGCTCAGGCAAGGCGAGACAGAAGTAGGTTATGCAGATTACTGATTATCATGCTAAGTATTACGCGCACGAACTGACCAAGCGCTGTCCGTCCGACAGCGTCGAGAAGTTAACTGCTTCTCTGCTTGATGCTCAGGTTGATCTGAATCCACACCAGGTTGAAGCTGCCCTTTTCGCCTTCAAGTCCCCATTCTCTACCGGGGCGATTCTTGCCGATGAAGTCGGACTCGGGAAAACTATCGAGGCTGGCATAGTGCTTTCCCAGATGTGGGCCGAGCAGAAACGCAAAATACTCATAATTGTTCCATCAAGCCTGCGTAAGCAATGGAACCAGGAACTTTCCGAGAAATTCTTCCTTCCGTCGGAAATCTTGGAATCCAAGCCCTTCAACAACTACGTCAAAGAGGGGCGGGCCAATCCGTTTCAGCAGGACAGGATCGTCATCTGTTCGTATCACTTCGCCTGCAACAAAGCGGATTATGCGGGCAAGGTTCAATGGGATTTGGTGATATTCGATGAAGCCCATCGCCTCCGCAACGTGTACAAGCCGGAAAACAAGATAGCGAGAACCCTGAAGGATGCTCTCGGTCGCTACCCGAAATTGCTGTTGACCGCCACGCCTCTCCAGAATTCGCTGTTGGAACTCTATGGCTTGGTCAGTTTCATTGATGAATACACTTTTGGTGATCTCAAAAGTTTCAAGAATCAGTACGCCCGCATCACTACGCAGGATACATTTGCCGAACTGAAAGCCCGTCTTACACCGATCTGCAAGAGAACCCTTCGCCGGCAGGTGCTCGAATACGTGAAGTACACAAATCGGATACCCATAACCCAGGAATTCGTGCCCACGAAGGAAGAAGAAAGGCTCTATGATTTGGTCTCGGACTACTTGCGTAGACCGAATCTTCAGGCTCTTCCAGCCAGCCAGCGTTCACTCATGACGCTGGTCCTCCGCAAACTGCTTGCATCATCCACATTTGCCATTGCCGGCGCCCTGAACACCCTCATACGACGACTGGAAGCCCGCCTGAAGAATGCCAAGCTCGTGGACCCTGGCGCGGAATTGTCCATGGACTTTGAAGGCTTGGACGAAATCCGTGATGAATGGAATGATGAGGATGCGGACGGACCGGTCCAGGAACAAATGACGAAAGAAAATGCGGAAGCCATTGCACAGGAGATCAAAGATCTCAAGGAATTCCGCGTCCTGGCCGAATCCATCGTTCAGAACGCGAAAGGCAAGGCCCTCATAAAGGCTCTGAAAGCTGGTTTCGACAAGGCGGTGTCGCTTGGCGCCAGTAAGAAGGCGGTGATATTCACCGAATCCTGTCGCACCCAGGAGTATCTGATGCGTCTCCTGTCCAACACAGAATATGCAGACAAGTTCGTCCTCTTTAACGGACAGAACAGTCATCCCCAAGCCAAGCAGATATATGGCAAGTGGTTCAAGAAGCATGAAGGCACCGATCTGATATCGGGTTCAAGAACCGCCGATCTGCGCGCGTCTCTTGTGGATCATTTTCGCGATACCGCGCAGATCCTGATAGCCACGGAGGCCGCGGCGGAAGGCATCAACCTCCAGTTCTGCTCCCTTGTCGTGAACTATGACTTGCCGTGGAATCCCCAGCGTATTGAGCAGCGTATCGGCCGGTGCCATCGGTACGGCCAGAAACACGATGTTGTTGTCGTCAATTTCCTGAACAAGAAGAACGCTGCCGATCAACGCGTTTACCAGTTGCTTGCCGAGAAGTTTCAGCTCTTCAGCGGCGTTTTCGGAGCCAGTGACGAGGTCCTGGGCAGTATCGAGTCCGGGGTAGACTTCGAAAAACGCATTGTGGCGATCTACCAGACCTGCCGAACGCAGGCCGAAATCGAGGTCTCGTTTGACCAACTCCAGAAGGACCTGTCCGGAGAGATTGACGAGACTCTGAAAGTCACCAGACAGCAACTCCTGGAAAACTTCGATGAAGAAGTCCACGAGAAACTTCGCGTCAATCTCCAGGCCAGCAGGGATTATCTGAACCGGTACGAATCACTTCTCTGGCGTCTTACGGCTCATGCTTTGGCCAACCACGCAACAATAGACGATTCGGCCTTAACGTTTGATTTGACGGCCAATCCATTCTCAACAAACAGCATTCCCTTGGGCCGTTATCGCTTCGGGCGCGAGGTTGCCGACGGTCACCACTATCGCTTTGCGCACCCATTGGCACAACAGATTCTTCGCAACTACAAGGAACGGCAACTACCGGGGGCAGAGGTTTGCTTCGACTATTCGGCCTCCCCCACGCAGATCACCGTTCTTGAGCCCTTGGTGAAGAAATCCGGCTGGCTGAAACTCCATCAACTCACCATCGCTTCATTTGAAGCCGAAGACCATCTGCTATGGGCCGGCATCACGGATGACGGTCAAACGTTGTCCGCCGAACAATGTAGAAGACTTTTCGGTCTGGCCGCAATTTCCGGCAAGACCAGTTATACTACACTCTCGGATGAATCCGCATTGAAACGCATTCTTCAGGGCTGCGAGAAGAGCATTCTCCAGACCAATGCCGAACGGAATGCTGGATTCTTCGACGCGGAAATGGGCAAACTTGAACACTGGTCTGAAGACATGAAAACCAGCTTGGAGATCAAACTAAAACAGTTGGATATCGATGTCAAGATGCGCAAAGCGGAAGCGAGGAAGATCACCAACCTTGAAGAAAAGGTCAAAGCCCACCGCGAAATCAAAGACCTTGAGAAATCCCGTAACGACATGCGGTTGAACCTCTACCAAGCACAGGACGACGTTGAGCGTCAAAAAGAACGCTTGATTGAACAAATCGAAGCCAGGCTCAAACAGAACGTGAAGACCGCGGACATATTCACTATTCGATGGAGGGTGCTATGATTCCAGTTTGGGTTATGCGAGCAATGTCCGGATTGGAGAAACGTGAAAGAATGTGAAACCATAGAATTCAAGAAAAGTCTGTCCGAACTCAAGGAGGGCTTGGTCTCCATTGTTGCCATCCTGAACAAACATGGCTCCGGCGAACTGTGGTTTGGCGTTCGCAACGACGGTGCCACCGTTGGCCTGGATGCCACAACGAAGACTCTCCGTGATGTTTCGCAAGCGATCAGTGCACACATTGAACCGAAGATTTTCCCGCACGTCACCTTGGAGTCGCGCGATGACAAGGAATGCATCAAAGTGGGTTTTGCGGGAAAGGAATCCCCTTACTTTGCCTATGGTCGGGCTTATATGCGTGTCGCAGACGAAGACAGGCAACTCAGCGCCAGGGAGTTGGAGAATCTTTTCCTTTCAAAGAATAGCGAGCGTCTTCGCTGGGACAACAAAGTGTGCGCTGTTTCTGTTGGCGATCTTGACAAAGCCAAATTCAGACGATTTGTCAAACGCGCCGGACTCGCATGGGATACCCCGATAAATGCGCTGGATAAACTCGGCCTCCTACATGCCGGGAAACTGGTAAATGCGGCCCCGCTATTCTTTGCGCGAAAGCCTCCGATGCAACTGCGTTGCGCCGTGTTTCTGACGACCGAGAGTTCAACGATTATTGATCGGCATGATTGTGACGGCAACATCCTCGAACTGATTGAAGAGGCCCAACGCTACATTCTCAAAAACATCCATATTGGCATGCGCATCAAGGGCCTCTACCGCGAAGACGTGCCGGAAATCTCCGTCGAGGCCGTGCGTGAGGCCATTATCAACGCCTTCTGCCATCGTGACTACCGCGATCCTGACTATGTGCAGGTTGCGATTTTCAAGGACCGCGTCGAAATCCGAAGTCCAGGCGGTTTATTCGGGGGATTGACAATCGCCAAAATACGCAAAGGGAATGTGTCGAGACGTCGCAATCCGCTGATTGCCGATCTTTTCCGGCGCATCCAGATGGTTGAGGCGTGGGGACGCGGCATGCCGTTGATTCTCAAGAACGAACCCAATGCGAAATTCAGAGATGTAGCCGGCTTTTTCGTCGCCAGTTTTGGCAGGCCGTCTTTCCTGGCGAATGATGCCAAAGAAACTATCGATAAGACTATCGATAAGACTATCGATAAGCCATTATCTGTCGCAGAGAAGGCTATCATGGCAGCAGTGGCACAAAATCCGAGTGTGACCCAGAAAGAACTGGCGTCCAAATTGACCCTGAGTGAGATCGGCATTCGTTACCACACAGACAAGTTGAAAGCAAAGGGCATCTTGAAACGTATTGGAGGCAGGAAAACAGGCCGTTGGGAGGTGCTGAAATGACCTTCCCCTTTGACCCCGCCGCCACCGCCTTCTACGTCCACGCCTACCGCGACATGTGGGATAGCGAGAGGGACGTGGGCGAGGACGGGGAACCGGCAAAGGCCGTGAAAGCATGCGCAAGCATGCGGGAGGTATGCCGTGAGTGAACCGACTATCATTTGTCCAAAGTGTAAGACAGAAATAAAGCTTACAGAATCCCTGGCCGCCCCGTTGGTCGAGTCAATACGGCATGAATATGAGGAACGTCTGGCGAAGAAAGACACCGACATCGCAAAACGTCAATCAGCCCTCCTCGAAAAGGAAACCGCTCTCTCCAAGGCAAAAGAAGCCATTGATGAAGAGATCGCAAATAAACTTCGCCAGGAGCGTGGCAAGATTGCCGCTGATGAAGCCAAGAAAGCCAAACTCGCCTATGCAAACGACCTGGAACAGAAGGCAAAGGAACTGACCGACCTTCAAGAGATTATGAAGCAGCGTGACGTCAAGCTCGCTGAAGCTCAAAAAGCACAAGCGGAACTGATCAAGAAACAGCGCGAATTGGATGATGCAATGCGCGAAATTGATCTGACAGTCGAAAAGCGAGTGCAGGCAGGACTTTCTGCGACACGAGATCAAGCTCGCAAAGAGGCGGAAGAAGGACTGAAGCTCAAAGTGATGGAGAAAGAACAAACCATCACTTCGATGCAGAAACAGATCGAAGACCTCAAGCGCCGGGCCGAGCAGGGTTCGCAGCAACTTCAGGGCGAAGTTCAGGAACTGGAGATCGAAGCGATTCTGCGATCAAAGTTCCCTCTCGATACGATTGACCCAGTGCCGAAAGGTGAGTATGGCGGCGATGCTCTGCAAAGGGTTGTGGACTCAATGGGACGCGCTTGCGGCACTATTCTATGGGAATCAAAACGAACGAAGAACTGGGCCGACGGATGGCTGGGCAAGCTTCGTGACGATCAGCGTGCTGCCAAGGCGGAAATCTCGGTTCTCGTCAGCCAAGTCCTACCCAAGGATGTTGACCCGTTCGGCCTGGTGGACGGCGTGTGGGTGACGCACCCAAGATCGGCCGTTCCCGTTGCCATGGTGCTTCGGAACACACTGATTGAATTGGCCTCAGCACGCCAGGCCGTCCAAGGCCAACAGACCAAGACAGAAATGATATACCATTATCTGACCGGCCCGCGCTTCAAGCAACGTGTCGAAGCGATCGTTGAGGCATTCTCCTCCATGAAAGAAGACTTGGACAAGGAAAAGAAGGCCATTACGAAGCAATGGGCCAAGCGAGAAGAACAGATTGACCGCGTCATGCAGGGAACCGTCGGCATGTACGGCGATCTTCAAGGTATCGCCGGTAAGACGCTACAGGAGATTGAAGGGTTGGAAATGAAAGCGTTGGAGGGACACCCATGAGTTCATACTCGCCGCTTGGTTCTCTTTGGTCTCGATGGGATTTGCATTTCCATACGCCAAGTTCAGGTGACTACCGATACATGGCTGCCACTAACAAAGATCTCGTCGATTGTCTATTGAAGCAGGGCGTTCGCGTTGTCGCAGTCACTGACCATCACAAAATTGACGTTCCTCGGGTGCGCTCTCTGCAACTAGCGGGTGCCGATGCGATCACGGTTCTTCCTGGTATTGAATTGCGCAGCGAACTTGGTGGGAAAGAGCTAATTCATTACATCGCCGTCTTCCCTGAAGACTGCGATCTCAATGACGTCTGGACGAAATTGTCCGCCAAACTGGGAATCACAGAGGCTGATGTACAGGGTAAGGGAGAGGATGATATCTGCTGCGATCTTGCAGACAGCGCCAAGGTAATCCACGAACTCCACGGCATCGTAGTAATCCATGGACACGGCAAGGCGGGATCCATTGAGGGCATTGCGAATGCTCCTGCTTACAAAGCCATGCTCAAGGCGGATTTACTCAGGGATCATGTGGACATGCTGGAGATTGGAAACGAAGACAGGCAGAAGGACTATCGTGATATCGTCTTTCCAGCCATTAACCACGAATTGCCGCTTGTCGTGTGTTCCGATAATCATGACATCCGCAACTATACTCCACGGGCATCATGTTGGATCAGGGCTGACCCCACATTCCGCGGTCTGTTGATGACGCTGCGGGAACCTCGGGATCGCGTTTTTGTCGGGGATCAACCGCCCGACATGGCGAGAGTTGCACAAAACGGCACAAAGTACGTCCGGGGTATTTCCTTTCAACGTAGAGACGGTCTATCCCCGTCAGAAAAATGGTTCAGCGGCACAGTCTCTTTCAACCCCGGCCTTGTCGCCATTATTGGCAATAAGGGAAGCGGCAAGAGCGCGTTATCCGATATACTGGGACTCCTCGGGGCTACCAAGAATGCAGGGGCGTTCTCTTTTCTGGACAAGGACCGATTTCGACATAGTGGATGTGGCCGAGCGGGCTTTTTTGATGTCACAATGGAGTGGGCGTCGGGTGAGAAGGTTAAGCGGTGGTTGAACGAGGATCCCAAGCCAGAGGATGTCGAGCGTGTGCAGTATTTGCCCCAGGACCATGTTGAAAAGATCTGCAACGAGATCGTCGGCACTGGCGAAGAGGGTTTCGAGCAGGAACTCAAATCGGTAATCTTCTCCCATGTCCCAGAGACCAAGCGCCTTGGCAACGCGACACTTGACGAACTTGTGGGTTTTCAGGCCGGAGAGAAACAGAAGCGCATCGATTCCTTGCTTAAACAATTGAAGGATTCCAGTCGAAGACGGGCATCCCTGGAAGCACAAGCCGACCCAACTGCGAAGCGTGCGCTTGAGGAGAAGATCAAACGTCGGGAAATCGAACTTGAGGCACATGACAAGGGAAAACCTAAGGAGATTCCCAATCCGGCGACATCCCCGGAATCGGCAGTGCCAGACCGTGCTATCTTGACTGCTCTCAGTACTGCGGAAAGCACAAAGAAGACATTGTTAGAGAAAATCGTAACTACCACAAACATTCTTCGGTCCGCAGAGCGCCAGCAAGCTGTCGCAAAACGCCTCTTAGAGAAACTGGATAACTTCCAGAAGGATTTTGACGTCTTTCGAAAGACCCTGGAAGGCGACGCGAAAGAACTCGGACTTCAGGTCAGTGACTTGGTGGCGTTGTCCATCGAGAGAGGCGCGATTGAGTCTTCTCGGGACGCAGCGACCAAGGTACTTGAGACCGCGAAGACTCAGTTGGACGGCGACGATCCGCCCGGCCTTCGCACCCAACTCGCCACCATGGAGGCAGAAGTGACGAACTTGCAGTCGCGACTTGATGCGCGAAATCGAGAATATCAGACGTATCTGGCGTCGCTTAGGGAATGGCAAGAAAAGCGCACGACACTGGAGGGGAGCGAGAGCGACCCGGAATCCATCAAGGGACTTCAATGCATGCTGTCGCAGATGGCGGATCTGCCGCGCGAAATAGTTGCGACGAAGCGTGAACAGTCGAAACTGGCTCTGGATATCCACGCTGCGAAGATCGCCCAGTCAGCCGTCTATCGCGACCTTTACGGTGCGGTTCAGAACTACATCGATACGCACGTTATTGCGAAAGACAAATTGAAACTCGAATTCCGGGTGGAACTTGTATGTGAGAGGTTTGCGGATCGGTTGATGAGCGCTTTGGCCCTGAACAGGCGCGGCAGTTTTATGGGCGTCGATGAAGGCCGTTCACGAGCCGATGTCTTGGTTCAGTCAACAAACTGGAAAGATGAAGCCTCAGTACGCCGATTCCTTAGGCGGGTGGATTTGGCCCTGCATAAGGATCAACGCGAACGCCCTTCGTCCCGCACGCAACTCAAGGACCAACTCCCAAAGGGGAAAAAGCCGGAGGAAGTTTTCGATCTCTTGTACGGTCTGGAATACATTAGGCCCAAGTACATCCTTCGATGGGAGAACAAGGATATTTCAATGTTATCCGCCGGCGAGCGCGGGACCCTGCTCCTGGTCTTCTACCTATTGGTGGATCAAGGCGACGTGCCTCTGATTATCGACCAACCTGAAGGCAATCTGGACAACCATACAGTAGCCAGAGTTTTGGTGGACTGCATCAAAGAGGCGCGCAGGAAGAGACAAGTGTTCATCGTGACCCACAACCCAAATCTTGCCGTGGTCTGTGATGCGGATCAGGTGGTTCATGCCGCGATGGACAAGACTTCTGGCAATGCGATCACATACACGACCGGATCACTGGAGAATCCGGCCATGAGCAAATGTATTACTGACGTCCTTGAAGGTACGCGCTGGGCTTTTGACGTTAGAGACTCCAAGTATAAAGTAAGCGAGTGGTGACGACTTCATGTGTAATGGCCGTTGAATGGAGCAGAAGATGACTACAATGTCGAAGCCCAAGTTGGAATTGACGTGGATCGGGAAGGACAAGCAGCCACAGCTTGAACCGCGGATTCTGATTGAGGATGCGGGCAAGTCTTATGGCGACCGGAAGGCCGAAAACATGCTCATCCACGGCGACAACCTTCTCGGGCTCAAAGCACTGGAACAGGATTTCGCGGGGAAGATCAAATGCGAATTCATTGATCCCCCGTACAACACGGGATCTGCATTCGAGCATTATGATGACGGCGTGGAGCACTCGTTGTGGCTTTCTTTGATGCGTGATCGGCTCGTGCTACTGAGGAAGTTGCTTTCTAATGACGGTTCACTGTGGATTACCATTGACGACACCGAATGCCATTATCTGAAGGTTCTTTGCGATGAGGTGTTTGGCCGACAGAACTTCGTTGCGAACTGCGTGTGGCAAAAGAAGTCATCTCCGCAACCAAATGCGGTGTGGCTGTCCGATAGTCATGATCACATTCTTGTCTATGCGAAAAACAAGAGTATCTGGCGTCCGGGCCGGTTGGAGCGCACGGAAGAACACAACTCGATCTACAAACACTCAGATGAGTGGGATGGGCTTGATAAACATGGCAAGAACTACGGCCGCGGTCCTTGGTTTCCTGGAGACGCCACTGCTAGTCTTCGTGGCGGACAACGTGGGGCACAGTTTGCGCGAACGGGTCATTCGGCAAACCTCTACGAGATAACTACACCTTCAAACCGCAGGATATCACCACCGGCAGGAACGTGCTGGCGATTCAGTAGAGAACGCATGGAAGAAATGATTGCCGACCATCGTATTACGTTCGGTAAGGCAGGTAATAATCGCCCCTGCGTTAAACGATTCCTTTCTGAACTCGAAGGGAAGGGTGTAGTGGCAATGACGGTATGGCATTATGAAGACGTTGGGGAAAATCGAGTTGCCGCCCAAGAGGTAAAGGCATTCAACCCAGACAATCCCTTCGCAACGCCCAAGCCAGAAGGGTTGGTTCATCGAGCCGTCATGCTTGCCTCAAGCCCCGGCGATTGGGTTCTCGATTCATTCGGCGGTTCCGGCACGACGGGTGCGGTGGCGCACAAGATGGGGCGCCGGTGGATCATGGTGGAACTTGGCGACCACTGCGAAACGCATTGTCTGCCCCGGCTTAAGAAGGTTTGCGACGGCACGGATCAGGGCGGGATTTCCGAGGCGGTTGACTGGAAAGGCGGCGGCGGGTTCAAGTACTACGAACTGGCGCCGAGTCTGCTGAAGAAAGACAAGTACGGGAATTGGGTTATCAGCGAAGAGTACAACGCGAACATGCTGGCCGCGGCCATGGCAAAGCATGAGGGATTCAAGTATTCACCTGACGCAGAGGTTTACTGGAAACATGGCAAATCCTCTGAAAAGGACTACATCTTTACGACTACAGCTTTTGTTCAGGCGGCTTTCATTGACCGGATTCACGAGGAGATGGCGAAAGATGAACATTTGCTGATCTGCTGTAAGAAATTTTCCACAGCCTGCAAGGGACGCTATCCAAATATCGAGATCAAAAAGATTCCTGCGATGCTGCTTGGCCGTTGCGAATTCGGGCGGGACGATTACAGCCTGAATATCGTGAACATGCCGCATGATCCGGATGAGCCCGATTTCGTGCCGGTCGGTCCACCCAAAGCGAAGGCGAAAGCCAAGGATAATCCGGCACAGGGTGATTTGTTCGAGGAGAACGCATGACCGGAAAACTTAAAGTGTTTGTCAGTTCGGTCCAGAAGGAACTCGAAGACGAACGCGTTATAGTTCAGAACCTGCTAAACACGGACACGTTTCTCTCGGCCCATTGTACGCCTGTATTATACGAGTTCGAACCGGCATCCTCGGAACAGGCTTTGGAGGGTTGTCTGAAATCGCTCGATGATTGCCAGGTCTACCTGCTCATAGTGGCCATCGAATATGGCGCCGTGGATGGCAAACTCTCCATGACTCACGCTGAATTCAAGCGGGCTAAGGAGCAGAAGCTTCCGATTCTCGCATTTATCAGGGGTGATCGCGCGGTGCGGCGTGAGAAAGGCACGGAAGCGCTGCTCGAGGAGCTCGATGGCGATGGCCTGAAATATAAACGCTTCGGCAATGTCATCGAGTTGCAGAAGGAGGTCCGTGCCGCCTGCGTCAAACTGCTAAGAGAGCGGTTTGGCATCACGCCCTCCAGCGACGAGAACGAGATTGCGCAACAAACCATAGAAGCAACTTCCACGTTTGAGTCGCAACTTCCCAGGCGCTTGCGCTGGTCCGATCTCGACCACGAAGTGGCCCGCCGTCTAATCGCCGCCGCGGAGGGTAGAGCGACCGAGACGCTTACGGCCGCGGACCTCCTCGCGGGCGCAGCGATACGCGGGCTAGTCTGGCACGAGTCGCTCACGGGGGAACACTACGCGACGGCGGCAGGCATCGTGTTGCTGGCCAAAGATCCTTCCGCCATCTTCCCCCAATGCCGTATTCTGGCGGACGCGTATCGCGGCGCTGAGCCTGACGGGAATCCCGGCGACCATGAAGACATTCGCGGTCCGATGCCGATCGCCATTGACCGTGCCATTGCCTTTATTGACCGCAACACACGGCATCCGATGCGAGTTGTCGGTCTCAACCGGATACGGGTGGACGAATACCCAGTCGAGGGCCTGCGGGAAGCCCTGGTCAACGCTGTCGCGCACCGTCAATACGAGGATGGAGGACGCAAGATTATGTTGGAGGTCTTTGCTGACAGGGTGGTCGTCTCCAGTCCCGGCATGCCGCCAGCGCCAATCACCCTCGCCAACTTGCGCCGGGGCAAATACCGGCCCTGCTCGCGGAATCCGGCCCTGGCGCAATGCCTCTCCTATTTTCATCGCATCGAGGAACGCGGCAGCGGCTTTCGCCGCATGCGCGATCAGATGCTGAATCACGGTCTTGAACAGCCGTTGCTCGGCAGCGATTCGGGTTATTTTCAGGTCACCTTTCCAGGCCCCGGGGAGAACATCGATCGTATCCGTATTCCGGAAGGACGATTGACTGTTACGCCGGCTATCGAGGCCAGGCTCAACGAGCGGCAGAAGAAGATGGTCGCTCGGCTTGTTTCTGGCGATAAATTGACCAGTCGTATTTGCGAACGAGAATTTGGCGTCACCAGGGACACGACTTCGCGGGATTTTGCTTTCTTAATGGAGTTGGGACTGGCAGAACGGCAGGGCCGTGGACGTTCAACGAGTTACGTATTTGGCAGCAGGGCGTCATGAATCAATCGTCAGATAAACGTCAGATAATAGCCGGAAAACGTCAGACACCGGCAAAGCGCGTAACATCGCTTTCCGCCTACGGTGGCCTCGACGGAGAAGCTTCTCCGTCGAGGAGCGATGTTACGCGCTTTGCCGGTGTAGTCAATACTTTTATGGTTTATGGAATCGCGACCAATGAAAGGCTATAGGACATGAACTTGATGGCGAAGAATCCTACGGCAATTTATATCAGGAATCGCTTGAGTTTGCGTCCTCCCCAGGAGGAAAGTCTGCGAATTCTTGCCGAGTTGGCAACAGAGCTGACTCTCAAGAAGGGCAGTGATCTTACCGCCGAACTGGCGAAGGTGAGGGCTAAATATCCCACCTGTGCCGATTTCGAGAGAAACTTTCCTTCCATGTGTTTCGCCCTGGCAACCGGTGTCGGCAAGACAAGGCTTATGGGTGCCTTCATCGCATATCTGTATCTTGAGAAGGGCATCCGCAATTATTTCGTTCTGGCGCCCAACCTGACGGTTTACAGCAAGCTGATCGAGGACTTCTCAAATCCATCCAACCCGAAGTACGTTTTCCCTGGAATTGGCGACTTGGCGCAAAATCCGCCGAACATCATCACCGGTGATAACTACGAGGATGCTCGGCATGGGAACCTCTATACGGATTTGAACATCAACGTGTTCAATATTTCCAAAATCAATGCCGAGGCGAGAGGCGGAGCGGAGCCGCGCATTAAGCGGATGGCGGAATATCTCGGGGAACCATATTTCAACTATCTCTCAAATCTGGAAGATCTCGTTCTGCTTATGGATGAATCCCATCACTACCGGGCCGATCGCGGCATGGCCGTAATCAACGAGCTGACCCCCATTCTTGGCCTGGAACTGACCGCGACACCGCAGGTCGAACGCGGAAACAACACCATCAAGTTTAAGAATGTGGTCTATGAGTATTCTTTAGCCAAGGCAATACGTGACGGTTTCGTGAAGACTCCCGCCGTCGCGACAAGGAAAGATTTCGATCCGGCGCAATACAGCGAAGAAGATCTGGATCGGATCAAACTTGAAGATGGCATCCGGATTCACGAGGACACAAAAGTAGCCCTGCAAATCTACTCCAGGGATTCACGAAAGCGGCTGATTAAGCCGTTCGTGCTGGTTGTGGCCAAGGATACAACGCACGCCGCTCAACTAAAGGAACTAATCGAATCAGCGTCGTTCTTCAAAGGCGAGTATGCCGGGAAAGTCATGGAGATTCATTCAGCCCAAAGCGGTTCTGAAAAGGAAGAGAACATCGCCAGACTGCTTTCGCTTGAACATGCGGACAACAACATCGAGATCGTTATTCACGTCAACATGCTCAAAGAGGGCTGGGATGTGACGAATCTCTACACGATTATCCCTCTCCGGACGGCCGCTTCCACAACCCTGCGCGAACAGACTATCGGCAGAGGGCTTCGCCTGCCTTATGGCGAGAGGACGGGCGAATCCAAGGTGGACAAGTTGACCATCGTGTCACATGACCGGTTTCAAGAGATCGTGGACGCCGCCAATCGCCCTGATTCGATTATCCGGCGGGAGAACATCATTGAGATAGACGAAGAACTCATCGCGCCGAAAGAGACAGTTACGGCCACATCCCCGATGACGCAGGGATTACAGGCCGAACAAAAGCGAATCGAGACACTTGCCGATCCCGCCGAGAAACAGAAAGCTCAACTTACCCTTGAGACGAAGAAGCAGATCGTTTCAACCCTGAATGACCTCAATACCGAGGTCAAGTCCGTCCAGGAGTTGAGTCGGCCTGAGATCAAGCAAAAGGCCATGGAAAAATTCAGAGAGCGCATTCAGTCTGAGCCACAGCAGTCTCTTTTTGTAGACGAATATGTCAAAGAAGCGGAGGCACATTACGACGAGGTTGCGAAGGAATTCGTGCGGAACATCATCGAAATACCACGGATCATCATTCAGCAATCGGATGAGGTCCGTTCCGGTTTCCACGCCTTCACCCTTGACACCATGGGGTTGAGTTATAAGCCGGTATCTGAGGCTATTCTGCGACGGTCCTTGACGGACAACAAGGAAGAGACCATCTATGGCCTTGGCCGGATTACTCCGGAAAGTCTCGACAACCTGATTGTGAGCGAACTGATCAACTATCCGGAAATTGACTACGATGAACAATCAGAACTGCTTTTCAGCCTCGGCAACGATGCGCTGACAAAACTGCGGGCTGATCTGAGCGAGGACGACCTGATCAACGTTGTTCAGTACCATAAGCGCGAAATCGCCGAATTCATTTATCGACAAATGATGGCGTCGGAACATTTCTATTGTGACGCGCCGGAATATGACGAGCCCATCGTCAAGCCGTTCACGATCATCGAGGAACACAATTATTCCAAGTATACCGCCGACAACGTCCATGACTACTCGGAGACCATTACCCCAACGCGACTCATTCCGACCAAGATATTCAGCGGATTCAAGAAAGCGTGCCACACTCTCTACAAGTTCGACTCCAAGACAGAGAAGGATTTTGCCGCCATCCTGGAGACCCCAAATAACGAAGTGCTGAAATGGCTCCGGCCAGCAAAGAACCAGTTCTATATCTACTGGAATCACAATTCCAGCCGCTACATTCCCGATTTCGTCGTCGAGACGCCCGACACCATTTACATGGTCGAGACGAAGAAAGAGGGGGATATTGATACCGGCGATGTGCAGGAGAAGGCCACAGCCGCCGCCCAATACTGCAAACATGCCTCCGACTTCACCACAAAGAACAAGGGCAAGCCCTGGAAATACGTCATCATCCCCCACAACGCAGTTTTGGCGAACATGAGTTTTGGAACGCTTGCTGTGAAGTACGAGTACAAGAGCGCATGATGTTGCGTCTCAGTACGAGGGACCCGTTGTTTGAGAGAGAGAAGCAATAAAAACACAAAACCATCTTTTTCAGAAGGGAGTGAAGTGATGAAACAACCGTCAAGGGAACTGGTGGATGCGTTTTTTGCCTGGTACCGGAGCGATCCACATGCGCAGAACGAGGATCATTACGTCGGACAGATTTCACTAAAGGTACTTGGTGGACTATCGCGGGAACAATTCATTGACTTCTTCTTCCAGTTCGCACGAGACGGCGGGTTGGTACAAAGCGGCGGGCATCGGACGGCACCAAGGTTCCGGGCGTCAATCGAGGCTAAGTACGATGAGTTCCGGGCATTTGTTCTGGAACCATTTGCCGGCGGGTTCCAAGAAGCGAAGTGGCTGGAGCGGATTGAAACGTTTAGCGGGTTTGGCCAAGGGTTGGCGACGATTTACTTGAACCGAGTAGACAAGAAGCGATTTACCATTATCAATAACAAGGCGGTGCAGGCGGTCGAATTATTCGGAGTTGATGTGCCCGTGGTCGTAGGGAAGCGATATGAAGCGGTTCGAGATACATGGCGACAACTGATTGAATGGTTTCCGGAGTTCGATAACTTCTATCGGACAGATGCCCTGAGCCAGTTTCTGGTCGGAGAGAAACAGGGATACAAGTGGGCGGAAGAACTGCGTGGAAAAGCAGTGGCAAGCAAGCGTTACTGGATCTACGCACCGGGTGAGCAGGCTCGGTTTTGGGATGAGTTTAGGCAGAAGGAAATAATGGGGATTGGCTGGGGACCGTTGGACCGGGACCTTGGTGATATTAAGGAGGAGGCGGAACTCCGGAAGGTCTACGACGCGGCGTATGGAGACCGCGCGACGGACAAGGATTTTCGGCAGCTCTCCGATTTTCTGCTCAAGATTCAGGTGGGTGACCGGGTCTTGGTAAAGCGGGGCACAGGAGAACTGGTTGGGTACGGCGAAGTGACATCCGGGTATTTTTTCGACGGGAATCGGGCCGAGTATCGGCATATGCGCAGAACTAAATGGCTCAAGAGCGGGAACTGGCCGATTCCGGAGGGTGAGACGGGACTGCCCGTAAAGACACTGACGGAGATCAAGGAGCCTGAGAGGCTTCAGGCGCTCTTGTCGGTCATTGGAGAAGATCCCACCAAGGTGCTCTTCGGGAAGAAGGCGTTTGAACTCCTGTCTGATTTGCACGCGCACCCTCTGTTGAGTTTCTATGATGAACATGTGGACGAATTCAGTGCTGAGATTGAGAAACCTTTTCAGCAGTTGATGCACGCCGTTGCCGAGCAATTCCCCCCACAGATGCTCGATCTGTTAGAGACGGAAAAGCGGCTTTTTTCGCGAATTGCGAAGAACGACTACGGCAAGGGTGGAACCTGGGACTTCTACTGGGGTGCCTTCTATCCAAAGGGGGGAAAGCGGACGGCAGACCCACAACTCTTTATGTGGATCAACCGGGAGATCTTGGGATTTGGATTCTACGTGGGCGAGTATGGTCCCGACCCAAGTAAACGGTTTGTCAAGAACTGCGCTGAGCACGCGGCGGTTCTAAAGCGGTTGCTGGAACCAGGGCTTAGCGATGGCGAATTGATTTACGGAGAAGACGACACACCGCCGGACTCCTCGCAGTTGTCACTAGGCGGCGCTAAACTGGCTTGGAATGAGTGGCTCGCCGATCCGGAACGCTTCGGGATCAGAGTAGCAATTGAGTTGCCCTGCGCGGACGTGATGAATGCGTCTCAAGACAAATTGGTCGATCGCGTGGCGAAGACATTCCAGCGGCTATTTCCCTTGGTGTTGCTCGCCCATTATGAGCAGCCTATGGAATCGATTCGACTGTTCCTCGGGGCAGAAGACCCCCCGGAAGATGAGAAGAATCCCGTCTACACGCTGGATCAGTTTTCCAAGGAAGCATACCTGTCGCGTGAGGACCTGGAGCGATGGATCCGCGCAATCCAAAGAAAGAAGCAGGCGATTTTCTATGGTCCACCGGGCACGGGCAAGACCTATGTGGCGCGATTGCTGGCACGCCATCTGATAGGTGGTGGGGATGGGTTTTCCGATGTGCTACAGTTCCATCCCTCATACGCGTACGAGGATTTCATGCAGGGCCTACGTCCAAAGGCGCTGAAAGGCGGCGGACTGGAATACTCGATGGTTCCGGGCCGTTTCAAGAACTTCTGTGAGAGGGCGAAGGACTGCAAAGGAACGTGCGTGTTGGTGCTCGACGAGATCAACCGAGCGAACCTAGCACGCGTGTTCGGAGAGTTGTTGTTCCTCCTTGAATATCGGCATGAGTCGATTCCGATAGCTGGAGGCGGGCTATTCCAGATTCCAGACAACGCGTTGATTATAGGAACGATGAACACGGCAGATCGGTCCATTGCATTGGTTGATCATGCTCTGCGGCGGCGCTTCGCGTTTCTGGCGCTGTATCCGAATTACGACATCTTAAGGAAGCGCCATGCTGGCGGCGAGTTCAAGCCGGATGGATTAATCGCAGTCCTGGAGCGGGTGAATTCGGCTATCAGTGACCGACACTACGCGGTGGGGGTGAGTTTCTTCCTCGACCCGGACATCAAGGCCAAAGTGCAGGATGTCTGGCAGATGGAGATCGAACCGTATATCGAGGAACTATTCTTCGATCAGCCGGACATGGCGGCCAGCTTTGCATGGGAAAAAGTGCGGAGTGAAATCATCGGCCCATGAGCACTCGAGTCATCGAATTACCGGAATATGAGACCAAGCCCTTCGCGCGGGATGAGATCACGGAGAAGTGGGCTGACATCATTCACTCCACCTATGGGAATCAGGTTCGTATCGACGCGCCGAACCCCTGGAACAACTCGTGGCAACTGACGGCCCTGGGTTGGGTCGGATACATTCCGCTCTCACAGGACTTGCACCTGTCGCTTGTGCCGAAGGTTCCCATACGCAACCTGTTCGGGATGTTGGAGTACGCTTATCGGCTGGAGGGGTTTAAGATTCTCGATGGGCTGGTTGACTCGGATTCGATCGCGGACATCTATGACCGCCTAGCACTGATTCTCGCAAAGCGGGTTCTCGATCGCATCCGAAAAGGGTTGTACCAATCCTATGTTGCGGAGGATGACGACCTTCCGTATGTGCGTGGACGGATTGACTTGCTCGCATACGTTAGAGACCCCTCGCGGGTCAATTTGCCATGCCATTTCGAGGAACATACCGCCGATTTGGAGGACAACCAGATTCTGCTCTGGACCCTGACACGCGTGCTCGAGTACGGGATCTGCACGGATCGGAGTCTGCCGCACGTGCATCAAGCTTACCGCGCGTTGCATGGCTTTGCGAAGACGGTGCCGTTCTCCCCTCAGAAGTGCGTTGACCGCCTTTACAGCCGGATGAACGAGGACTATGAACCGATGCACGCCCTTTGCCGTTTCTTCCTGGAGCACACTGGCCCCACCCATCAAGCAGGAGACCGGCGCATGCTTCCTGTCCTGGTGGACATGGCAGCACTCTTCGAGTTGTTCGTCTTTGAGTGGATGAGACGACATGTGCTGACGCCGTACGTCGTCCGTGGGCAGGTTGAATGGAAGACGGGGGAGGTGGTATCGATCAAAATCGACATCACGATCGAGGACACGCGCACGGGGGCTACAGTGCTGGTGTTGGATACCAAGTACAAGGCGCCGGAGCAGCCGGCCGCCGCCGACATGGAACAGGTGGTGGCATACGCGGTGGCGAAGAACTGCCAGCGAGCGGTCTTGGTCTATCCCACGATATTGTCGCGGCCAATTGCCGTCTCCTGGGGACCGGCGATCCGTGTGGAGTCGCTGGCATTCCGACTAGATGGCGACATCGAGCAGAGCGGCCAGCAGTTCCTTGCGCAACTCCTGCCGGATTATCGCGCTTCGTGAGGCCGCCCTGCCACGTTATCCGTCCGGCTGATGCGGGGGGGTCATGGCCGGCGATTTAAATGACAAATATGGTTGCGTATAGTTCGTATTGTGATATTATTTATCTGTCTATGACTACGAACTCAAAGGCATCGACAAGGCAAGCAGTCACAAAAACAGTTCGTTGCGCGATCTACACGCGCGTCTCGACGGATGACCAGGCGCAGGGGGAGTATAGTTCCCTTGATGCGCAGAAGGACATCTGCGAGCACTACATTGCCATCCACAAGGAAGAGGGGTGGATATCCGCGCTGCATATCGAAGACTCCGGCTATTCGGGGAGTACGATGGACCGGCCGGGGATCAATAGTCTGCTGGCCGAGGCAAGGGCCGGCAATGTGGACATGATCGTGGTGTATAAGCTCGACCGGTTGTCGCGATCACTTCGGCAGTTCTATGGGTTATGGGAAGAGCTCCGGCGGCACAATGTGCACTTTGCCAGCGCCACACAGCAAATTGACACGGCCACACCGCACGGGATGCTTTTCCTGAACATGCTCCTGAGCTTTGCAGAATTCGAACGGGAACAGACCCGCGAGCGCACACGGCATAAGCTTATCCAACGCGCTCAGCAGGGTAAGTGGAACGGCGGCTGGGTGCCAACGGGATACGATTACGACAAAAAACACCAGAAGCTTATTTTGAAACCAGCCGAACAAGAACTTGTGACCAAGGCATTCAACGAGGCGGTTCAGCTCAAGAATCCGACGGTCGTGGCCAAGTACCTGAATAAGATGGGGTGGCGGACACGGAAGCGAACCCTTGTCCAAAAAGACGGATCAACCCGCGAGGTCGGGGATAAGAGGTTCATCAGTTGCCGCGTGCAGGAGATGATAGCGAATCCAATCTACAAGGGGATCGTCATTAATGGCGGCAAGGAGTATCCGTCCGAACATCCTGCCATCGTGTCTCCGCAACTCTGGCAGGCGGCAAACGAGGCGTTGCGTCCAAAAGAAAAGGAAGGCCCAATCTTTCTGCATCAGGACCGGCATGTTCATCTGTTGAAAGGTCTGTTGAAATGCGGTCATTGCGGCCTCAGCCTTACGCCAAAGCCCGCTGGCAAGAAGGATAAGCACGGTAATCAGTACCTTTATTACACCTGCACGAACGTCTCTAAAGAAGGAGAAGAGGCTAAGTGCTCGGTTCGGAACATCCCGGCACGGCCGTTTGAGGATCTGATTATCGGGTACATCGGCGAGATCGGGAAGCATCCGGACATCATCAAGGCGACCATCAAAGCGGCCGATGAGACCAAGAACAAGGGGGTCAAACCGCTTAAGGCCAAAATAGCCGAGCTTGACCGGCAGTTCGATGAACTGTCTGTGGCCGTCAAGAATTTCATGGACACGGCAAGGAAGGAAGGCGCGAAACAGATCAGCAATGAGATGATTCGAGAGGCGGAAAAGTTGGCCGAGGAAAAACGGCAGATTGAGCTGGAGCGGGAGAAGGTCAAGATCGACATTCAGTATCGGGAGAAAGTGGTCACGGACGCCAGGGTGATTGCCGATAGCTTGCTGCAGTTCGGGAAAGTCTTTCGGGCGTTGCCGCCGGAGGATCAAAAGGAGTTAATTCGGCTCCTGGTGAAGGAAGTGACTGTTAACCACTTTGACCCGGAAAAGGATCAGTTGCCATCTCAACCGGGGGTATTCAAGGCACGAATACGAACTAAATGGTATCTGGTTAACATGGCGCTTTACGCAAGTGACTTGTTTGCAGGGGTTTCCCAGAAGGAGGGGAATAAGTTCGTATTTGATACTGCTTGGCTCCGCGAGCAGGGCTCGAACCTGCAACCTAGTGGTTAACAGCCACCCGCTCTACCATTGAGCTATCGCGGAACAAAGTGGATAAAACATGCTGAACAATACCAAGAAATTGAAGCGTGTCAATTCCTGTTGTCAGTTTTACGATAAATTTGGACGGGGGATCTTGATCAGGGATGGCTCACCAGCCGGCTACGGTCCTTGCTTGAAGCGCGGTTCGGGTCGGTGGCAATAGGGAACCTGGCCGTTGCGCTGATGCCGATTCACGCGGACTTCAGGCCGGCAACGGCCTTGATCAGTGCATCATCCAATTCATTGACGGTGTTCCAGCGTTGATTGGGGTCCGGAGCCAGCGCTTTTTCGAGGATGGGTCGAATGGGTTCAGGTATTTCGGATGAGACCACCGGACAGTAGGGCGCCAGATCGTTGGCGCGGGCGCCATTGGCGGTCGGCATGTACCCGGTCAGCAATTCATGCAAGGTGACGGCTAATGAAAAAATATCCGACCGTTGATCCAGCGTTTCTCCCCGGATTTCTTCCGGACTCACATACATCGGCGTGCCGCTATGCAGCATGTTTGTACGCGCCGGATGCGAAAGGCAGGCCAAACCAAAATCAATAACCTTTAACACGCCATCCCGGGTCAGCATCAGGTTGTCAGGTTTGATGTCACGATGGAGCACATTCCGGCGATGGGCATAGCCGATGGCATCGGTACAAATGCCGGCCACCTGCATGACCGTGGTTAGCGGCAGATTTCCCTGGGCCTTGAGAATGTCGCGGAAAGTGCAGCCGCTGATGTATTCCATGACCATGTAAAACCCGCCGTCATATTCCTGGAGATTATGCAGGCGCACAATATGTTTGTGCGTAAGTTGCATGGCGATGCGCGCTTCATTTCGAAGCGCGGCGATAGATCCCCCATCCCGAATGAATTGGGGCGAGAGCACTTTAATCGCCACGGGCATGTCCAGCAATGTGTCATGGGCTTGATAGACAATGCCGCTGCCGCCTTCCTGAATCAGCCGCACAATGGTATATCGGCGGTCGATCTTTTGCGTGAGCGCCAGCGGATCGGCGGGCGACGGAACGGCGGCGGCCGGGTGAACAACAACCGGCCGTAGTTTTTTGATGTGAACAGGATGGGACGGACTTGCCGGCGGCGCTTGTTCCGTGACCATATTCATCATGGGGCCGGTATCAGCCAGTGTTTTCAGCTGATGCTGATGGCGCATGATTTCTTTGTAGTGCTGGAGACCTTCCTGAATCATCTGGATTAGGTGGGAGGGTTTGAATGGCTTGGCCAGATATTTCCAAATGCCCCCCTTGTTGATGGCTTCGATAACGCTTTCCTTGCCGGCGCGGGCCGTGAAAAGGATGGAAACGATATTGGGGTTGCTTTTACGGGCCAGGGACAATACAACATTGCCGTCAAATTCCGGCATTTCCATGTCGCATAACAACAAGGCAATGTGTTCCTTGAATAAAATATGGATGGCTTCACTGGGCGAACAGGTGGAAATAATATCCGCCTGCACCGTGGCGGAAATCAGTTTGGCCACCGCTGCCACCAGGTCCGGTTCGTCATCCACAATAAGAATTTTATAACGTTCCATCAGCCACCCCGTAGATATTCGTCTGTGACTCCTTAACCCGGCCAACCAATAACCCATTCAACGATATTATATTACCACGACTACAATTTAAATCCAGCTTTTGCATTAACCTCATGCAGCAGCGGGTGATGGGTTAAAGGCCCATAATTAACATGAATCCGAAGTGGTATAACGAAAAAGATGATACTATATTATCGGATTATCAGCCGGATTGGTTTAATAAAAACGGAGGGGCATCCATGAAGAAATCTGTTTTCGTACGTTCCCTGAAAATAACGGGGGTTATCAGTATCCGTGTTTTGTGCGGCGGGCTCACTCTTGCGCAGGGACAGTCTTATGACAACACCAACAGAACTATTCCCGCGGTGTTTACCATGCCACAACGGATGGGTGATCAGCAGGTTCTTCAGAACCAGATTCAAATCCTTTTCCTGCAACATCGGTTTGAAGAAGCCGAACAGGCGCTCACGGCAGCCATCCGGCGACACCCCCGCAACGGGATCAATCACTATAATCTCGCCTGTGTTCAGGCGCAATTGAACAAGAGCAACGCGGCCTTTGAAAATCTGGCGCTGGCAATAGCGAACGGATTTTCGTCCGTAAACCAGTTTCGCCTGGACAGCGATCTGGACGCCATGCGGAGCGACCGCCGGTTCGGGAATATTCTCGAAAAGATTGAGAAGCAGACCGCGAGCAATGAAGCTGCGGCGACAAGCAATTTCCATCTCCAGCCGATCAAGGACGGTGTGGCTATGATTTCTGAATCAAACGTGATCTGGGACGCGCAAGCGGGTGTGTTTCGCGTCGTATTTTCGCTCGATCCGGCGCCGGGAGAACCGTCCGCGATAGTGAAGGGGCAGGAAAAGGCGGGCGAATTGATTCGGGCGTGGCAGCAGGAAGGCACCGCCTGTGGCCTGGATGGAGTTCTCTACGATAACCGCGACAAAGGGCACAGTCTCCTTAACCTGGGCAATTACCCGCAACTGACCAGGGTCACATTGAGCCCGGGGTTGAAAGACATCGGGCTTTTCAGCGGGATCCAAGCGTCCATGCTGTATAACTTTCCGACGATCGGAAATTCGTCCACGGCCATGACCCAAGGGCCATACTGGAGGGGTTTGTCGCGCCTGGCCATGGTGAACGCCGCGATGATGACGGTGTGCTATTACCAGTACATGAACAACATGGTTTACTTCTATCCGGAACACCACGATTATGATGCGGGACACAATGGCAAGGGTGGTTACGGTGACACATATCCGGCTAATTGCCCCTATTTCATTACCAGTCAGGGTTCCTCCGGAAGTGACCGGCCATTTATGAACGCGGTGGCCTGTACGCTGGCATCGTTCGGGAAGGAAACCCGGCAAGCGCTCGTGCTCTCCGGCACGCTGATGCCCGCCGTGCAGATGATCATGCGCCACAGCCTCAAAACGGTTCTGAAGCCTGAAGATTACCTGTCGGGCAAGGCGCATCCCCCGGTGTTTTCCGCGGCCGCCCTGGACGTGGAGAAGATGGTTCGCATGGCCCATGACATGCAACCGACCCAAATTCCTCCCAGCGTGCAATTGCAGGTCGTGGATGAAGACTTGGGCATTCCCGGTATCGACTACTTTCATCACGCAGCTCGCGAGGCGCTGTTCGACACGCCGGGTGCCATTGCGCGCGTGATGCGCTCCGTCAAGTGCCTCCATCGGGTCGTTGTCAGCGCCGAGAGCAGCCGCGATATCAACGGCCGGCCGCTGACCTATCACTGGGTGGTGCTCTGCGGCGACAAAACCGGGATCAATATCCGCCCGCTCAACAAGGCCGGATCGTCCGTGGAAATCCTAGTTCCTTATCATGAACGCCGCCCGATCGCGCCCGGTTCGACCATGGAATCCACCCGCGTGGATATCGGCGCCTTCGTACACAATGGCGTATATTATTCAGCGCCCGCGTTTGTGTCATTTTACTACCTGGATAACGAGAAGCGGGTGTATGACACGAACAAACGGATTCAATCGGTGGAATACAAATCACAGAAAGAGGGCGGCAGCTATGCCGATCCCGCGATCGATATGCCAAAAGATTGGCGCGATGACTATCGCTATGACGGTCAAGGCCGTCTGACGGGATGGATGCGAACCCGCGGGAAGAACGTCGAGGAATTTACGGTGGACGGTCTGCTGGTAGTGGAAAAGGATGCCAGGGGCCGGGCCTTGAAAGCCCGCAATGTTCGGTATGCGGTTTCGCAAACCGACCCGCAATCCCCTGGCGTGTTAATGCAGGAAAATGGCAGCGAGATCATGACATATATGTACACCTCTAATGACGACAGGATTGGACGGATTGTTAGCCGCTCCAAAGAATAGGGGGCAACGGTTTCGCTAAGGGCCTTCGACAAGGACTGGATTAATGCCGCCTTGTCAATTCGGGATTTGAGATGCCGAAAGGCCGTTTGACCGTTAGCCGGACCCCGTCTCGCGATATCATAAAAAAGATAATGGATGCCAAGTCATAGTCAAATATAATTTTGACCGGCATGTAAACAAGACATAGAAAAACAGAATACTCTCCGTAGTAAAGGCTATCCGCCGGGTTGTATTGGCCGGATTTTAGAAACGGAAGAAAGTTTGACGGTGATTGGCGAAAAAGCGTTGCCAGGCTCCATCCTGTGCCCTGGTTTAATAACAAGCTGAGGCTCTCCGGCATGCCTGGAGCCGGCTGCCGTCCGCTTCCACTTTAAAGACACGGATATGGATTTCACATTCGGCTCGCTTGTTCTCGGCGCCACGGGGCGCTTCACTTCGATCCGAGAAAAGCCAGTACTTCAGCGGCAAACCGCTGGGAATACTGGTACATGACCCCATGGCCGCCGCCGGCGATCATCACCAGTTTCACCCCGGCAATTTGCCTGGCCATGATGGGTGAATTTGCCGTCGGGGTATTGATATCCTGGTCGCCGGTAATGAGCAGGGTGGGACACTTGATCCGGGGAAGAAGGTCGTAGCATCCGCCCCACTGTTGATAGGCCGACCACTGCTTCTGAAGACTGTCTGCGGATACATTTTCCCTGACCATGCCGGCAAAAAGATTGAAGATGTAGTCCCGGTTGCGGATCAGCCAATCCTCGGGAAACAGGGTCTCAAACATCCGGTACTCCTGTTCTTCCCTGGTTCCGGATTTATCAAACATCTTCCGGACCACTTCGTCGCTCGATGGAACGGCTTCTTTGCCCCCGCAGTCCGCCGCGTAAAGAACCAGCCGGTTGACTTTTTCCGGATGGCGCAAGATCAGCTCCTGGGCGACTTCCGTGCCCAGCGACCACCCCAGGACATGCGCCTGTTCAATCCCCAGGGCGCTCATCAATCCCGCCGTGTCGTCAGCGAACTGTTCGATGGTGAACTCGCGGATACCGGCGGTTGTCTTTCCCATGCCGCGGTTGTCGAACACGATGACCTGGTGCCTGGCGGAGAGCTCCGTGATGACAGTGGGGTCCCACATATCCATAGTGCCGCTGAACCCCATAATCATGACCAGCGGATATCCTTCGCCATAGGTCCAATACGCCATGGTGATATCGTCAACCCGTTTCGGATTGTCCGTGGATTCGCATCCGCCCACGATCGCCAACGCGATTAACGCAATGGATAATCTTGTCTTCATCGACGGATCCTTCGGTAGTGGAATATAACGGCATCGGAGCGAAAACTGTATCCGAAACCCCCGTTCCTATTAATTTCACAGAATCAGGGTAAATATGCAAGTTAATCAATGGATATGCTGGCACCGGAAACTTATCCGCCGAAGGCGCCGGCCGGCTTTGCCATGATCGCGTGAGCCGGCGCCGCGCAATATTTCTTGACGCCAATGTCTTTTGGTGACACAATGTGCACATGAAAACAATAAGCATTAGAGAACTGCATATGAACACCGGACGCTATGTCCGCAAGGCGGTGGAGGGGGAGCTGGTGATTACAGACCGCGGCCGGGCGGTGGCTTCCATTTCCCGCTTCAAAGGCTATGTCAAGGGAACGCCCTTGCCGGATCGCGAATCGTTTATTCATAAACTCCCTCGTTTCCGCACCGACTCCGCGAAGATTGTCTCTGAAGATAGGAGCAGGCGGTGATCTATTTTGATACCTCCTATATCGCCAAGTGCTATTTGAATGAACCGCAGACGGACAAGGTGCGGCAACTGGCGATGCAGGCCGAAGGACTGGCCTGTTCCTATCTGGGCCGGGTCGAATTCTGGTCCGTTCTGAACCGGCATATCCGGGATACCCGGCTAACTCGCCAGCAGGCCCGTCAGATTCGCAATCTGTTTTGTCGGGACGAATCCAACCGGGTATGGACCTGGTATCCGGTCACCAACGAAATATTGACCCGGACGTGCTGGTATCTGGAACATCTGCCCGGGCCGTTGAATATCCGCTCTGCCGACGCCATTCATATGGTGAGCGCCAAGGAAAACGGATTTGCGGATATTTTCACTAATGATTCCCGGATATTGAACTGCGCGTCGTATTTTGGCCTTCTGGGAAAAAACGTATTGCCTGGCGGCGCGGATTAATGGGTGGAGTGTTGAAGCAGGAACCCCTGTGGATCATGTAGCCACAATCAAGTTCACCGATTACGGAACGAGCGTTACCCGGGCGCTGGATGCGATTGCGGCGGAAGCCAGTCTGCCGCAGGACGGCTTGATCATCATCAAGCCGAACCTGACCAACGCGGACACTCCCCCGGTAACCACTCCCGTGGATTTCGTGGAAGCTGTGTATGCCTACTTTAATCCTATGTTGCCGATAAGATTATACTCTATAATAAAACCGTGCGATGTTTAGGAGGAACGCTCTTGTGAACAGAAATCATTTAACATATTTAGTGATGGCAGTATTTTCGGTACAGACCCTGCAGCGCAAACTTACTCGTTTCATGTTTGTTTGCCTGTTGACTCACGGCCTGCTTCTGAGTCAGCAGTCCCGCGCGGAAGCCGTGTCGAAGGAACGGATTAACAAGGCGCTCAAAGAACATCCTCCTTACAATATTATCCTGATTGTAACCGACCAGGAGCGGTATTTTGAAGATTTCCCGGAAGGAACCGACTTTAGCGGACGCAAGCGCCTGAAAGCCGCCGGAACAAGCTTTGAGAAACATTACACCTGCGCAAATATGTGCACCTCATCGCGTTCCGTGATGTATACCGGACAGCATATTCCACATACGGGGATGTTTGACAACACAGGCTTACCTTGGCAGACGGATCTTTCCACCAATATCACGACCGTGGGAGACCTGATGCGTGAGGCCGGATATTACACCGCCTATAAAGGAAAGGCGCATCTGAACAGTACATTTGAAGATGGGAAAAGCGATCTGCTCCAAACGGATGCCATGGAAGCCTACGGTTTTTCCGACTACAATGCCACCGGCGATGATTTCGGGCATGAGCATGGCGGCTATACCTATGATATTCCCTATACGGCCGGTGCCCTGAGTTGGCTGCGCACCACCGGTGCCAACCTGAATGCAACCAATCAGCCCTGGTTTCTGGCGGTTAACATGATCAATCCGCACGACATCATGTATTTCAACACCGATCTGCCTGGGGTCAGCGAACAGGGTTCTAACAGCGTCCACCAAATCGAAAGGAAGCCTCATTACTCCTTATATAATCGGACCTATACGGACAAGCTACCGCTCAATTTGTTTCAAGCTATCACCGAAAAGGGACGCCCCCCGGCCCATGAGGAATATACCCGCGGATGGAATATGCTCTTTGGTAAAATTCCTGAACGCGAGTCCAACTGGCGACGCTACCGGGATTACTATTATAATTGTCTTCATGATGTGGATGACCAGATTGTCAAGCTGCTCGATACCCTTGATGCCCTGGGGCTTACCACCAACACCATCATCATATTTACGGCCGACCATGGTGAAATGGCCGGCAGCCATGGATTACGCGGGAAAGGACCGTTTGCCTATGAGGAAAACATTCATCTTCCGTTCTATCTGGTCCATCCCGATTATCCGGGCGGGCGTAAATGCCAAGCCATAACTTCACATCTGGATTTAACGCCCACCATTGTCGACTTAAGCGGGGTGAACAGTAACGGGTACGCGCGGCTGACCAAAGGTCTTAATGGCCATAGTCTGAAACCTCTGCTGGCCGCCCCGGAGAAAGCTTCATTGGATGCCATCCGGCCCGGCGCCCTGTTCTGCTTTAATATGTTTTTGACAATTGATTCGGATTATATTGCCGCAGGAATGAAAGTTTCGGATGCCGGGGAAAAGGACGCGTCGCAGAAAAATAACCGCCCGAAGCCTGACTTGACCAAACGCGGAGCCCTGCGAACGGTCTGTGACGGACGTTATAAGTTTACCCGTTATTTTTCGCCCCGGCAGCATAATCTTCCGCAGACCATGGACGAACTGTACGCGTACAATGATGTGGAGCTTTTTGACCTGCAGAAGGACCCTGATGAGATGCATAACCTGGCTATGGACCGGACCAAGAACGGCGCATTAATTCTGGCCATGAACAAGAAACTCAATAATCTGATCAGCGCTGAGATCGGCGAAGATATCGGACAGGAATTGCCGCAGGGGGATCATCCATCCTGGTATGTCACGTCGGAGCAAACTAGGCACTGACGGGCTTACATTAGATGCACAAGAACACAAGAAGCTATGCCGTCCTGGCTAAACCGGCCGGTGCCCGCTGTAATCTGGCCTGCCGTTATTGTTTTTATCTTGAAAAAAACAAGCTGCTAAAAGTATCCGTTGATCAGATGCCATCCGCGGTCCTGGAATCATATACCCGCCAGTATGTTGAAATACATGGAGACGTCGAAATTCAGTTCCCGTGGCAGGGCGGCGAGCCGATGCTTTGTGGATTGGATTTTTTTCGGGAAGTAGTCCGACTGCAGCAGCGTTACGGCCGTGGCAGGCGCATTTCCAACACGTTTCAGACCAATGGCATCCTGCTGGATGACGCCTGGTCGGCCTTCTTTGCCAAGCATGGTTTTCTGGTGGGGCTTAGCATTGATGGTCCACAAAAAACACATGATTTCTGTCGTATAGATCGTGCCGGCCAGCCGACTTTTGAACGGGTGATGGCCGCTATGGCGATGCTGAAAGAACACGAGGTGCCATTCAATACACTCACCGTGATTCATCGGGGTAATGCAGCCCACGGATTGGAAATATACCGTTTTCTGAAAGAGCACGGGGGCGCGTTTATGCAGTTTATTCCGTTGGTTGAAAGAGAGACGGATGCGGAAAAGGATCAGCCCGCACTGGACTGGGCCGCACCGCCCTTTTATGGATATCCGACCCGGCCACGAAGGGTATCACCCTTAAGTGTAACCCCGGATGCGTTTGCGGATTTTTATATCCGTGTGTTTGATGAATGGGTGCGCAAAGATGTAGGCCGGGTGTTTGTGCAGTTCTTTGATGCGGCTCTGGGGAATGTGCTGGGGGCGCCTTCCGGGGTATGCTGTTATTCAGCAGTATGCGGACATGCGGCAGCGCTTGAAGTCAATGGTGATTTGTATGCCTGTGATCACTACGTCTATCCGGAATACCGTTTGGGCAATATCATGGAAACACCCATGCAGCAACTGCTCAATTCCAGGATGCAGCGGGATTTCGGGGAAGCGAAACAGTTTTCGTTGCCAGCTTGTTGCCAAACTTGCGACGTGCTGCCTTTGTGCAATGGCGGCTGTCCGAAAAATCGTTTTGGTATATCCGCGGGCGGAAAGTCAGGGCTGAATTATCTATGTGCCGGATATCAGCAGATTTTCCGACATATGCAACCTGTCCTGCAACGGATGGCCGCACTGATCCGAACCGGGATGCCTGCTTCGGCCATCATGACGCAGCCACACTAAGTTTGTGCCGGTTGATTGGGTACTGGTTACAAGGGGAGTTGTGGTTTTGACGTTGTTTTTCGGAGAAAAGTTTGGCTTATTTTGATTCCGTCGAAAAACCCTGCGGCTGAGCATCGATCCCGTGCAATTCGTGCCCGAAGATGGTTTTTAGCAGAACCAAAAATTACGTAAAAAGGCTTGTACGAAAGCAAAAGTTTATGGAACCCCTGACCAGACCATGGCTACCAGCCTTGCCTTCCCGTCATCCGCCATCATTGACCGAACGGGTTGAACGTGATCGGTCCCACGAGGGAGTAGCCGTAGGTCGATAGTCTGAACCACCAGGCGCCGTCCGGAGCGATCAGACCCAAGTCTGTTTTCCCATCCCCGTCAAAGTCGTCGGCCACACCCGTGTATCCTGAAATACCTGGAAACGCAACGACTTTGGCTAACCCGACAGCGTAGCCCCGCGAGGAAAGCACAAATCCCCATTGCCCGCTGGTTTCGTGAAACAGCCCCAGGTCCGGCCGGCTGTCGCCGTCAAAGTCCTTAGCGAAAGCAATACAACCGGGGACCCCAAAAGCGAGGGAGGCTTCCTGGCTGTAGCCACTCGCGGAAAGCAGTACCCGCCAGAGGCTGGTGTCCGTATGGTACAGGGTCGGATCGGCCTTGCCGTCGCCGTCAAAGTCCGCTGTCATAGCCTCGCTGCCTGCGCCACCGAACACGCCGCTTGCTTCCTGGCCCGTGGCGGAAAACCGGACCAGCCACGCGCCGTTGGTCTCGTGGTACAAGGCAAAATCGGTTTTCCCGTCGCCGTCGAAATCGCCCGCAACCGGCGCGTAGCCCGCGCCACCGAACGGGATAGTATAAGTGTTCGCATAGCCCTCGGTTGACGCGCGCGCCTGCCAAGTGCCGGATGAGGAATACACGGTCGGATCCAGTTTCCCGTCGCCGTCAAAGTCGCCCTTGGCCGGGTCGGCAGTAGCGTCTCCCAGCAGGAACGGACCAACGGTCTGGCCGGACCCATAGCCCACGGAGGAGAGCAGGAAGTACCAGGTCCCGGCCCGGTAGGCCAGGAAGTCGGCCTTGCCGTCGCCATCGTAATCGCCCGTGCCCGTCACGATCACCTCCGGCTTGGCGAACGGATAGAGCTTCAGGGTGACGAACGGGTTGGTGAAAGAGATGCCGGAGTCGGATCCGTAGATATCATCATAAGAGAGAGCATAGACGTGCCCCGCAATGCCGTAGCGGTGGAGAATTTGGCCATAATAGAAAATCGGGAATTCCGAGGTGCTGACGCCGTTCGTTCCCTGGTAGTATTTCGTGCTGTCCTTCCAATCTACCGTACCATTGTCAAGATGCATCACACCGCGGACGATGGAAACCGGGATGGCCATGGCCACTGGGTCGGTGATCCAATAAGCGCTCGGGCCGGCCGGATAACCGTCCTGTCCGTAGAGGAGGTAACCCCAGTCGATGTTGTTTGGATCGGTGCTGGCGGCGCCGACATTATGCCACAACGCGGGCGAGTTTTTGAAGTCGGGATTGCCCCAGGAATTGCTTGGCCTCGGCAGAGACGGGACGGCGTAAGGGGTGGTCAGCGCGGCATCGGTATAGATCGCAAGGGTCAGCCCGTCCCCGCTCACTTTTCCATAATACGTTGCCGGATCGGAGGCGAGTTTGCTGGAAAAAGAAAATGTCCGGCCGGGCTTCCAGCAATGGTTGTTGACGTAATCATCCAGGAAATGGGTAAATGTCTGAGGCCGTAAATCGGTGGCATTGACATTGCCCAGGGCGGCGGCTTTCGGGGCAATGACGCGCACCACTTCACCCGTGGCATTCTTCACGATCAGCGCTTTGAAGATATCAGTGTTCCCGGAATGCTGTTCGCTGTCGGCCGGGGACGGGATCGCTTCGAACTGCTGGAAAATGGTTTCCGACGAATTGGTAATTCCCACCGTGACGGTCTCACCGCTGGTCCGGGTCGCGGTCAAGGTATAGGCCATGCTGAAAAAATCCACCCCGGTTGAGTTGATAAACCCGCCGCTGGAAAGATTGACCTCGAACTTGTCCCAGGGTATCGGGTTGGATGGTCCCATTTCGGGACCGGACGAGGTGAACCCGCCCATCTGGTCGAAATTTTTCCCAAAGCAAAAGTATAACCGGGAACTGCCCATGGCCGGGCAGGGAATCGTGGCGGTGCCGTCGCCGCTGTATGTCTTGAGCTGGGTCAAGGTCGCGGTCATGGTGGCCGTGTCCAGGGTGAAGGAAGGCATCGCGACAAAGACATGATTGGCAAAATCAAGGTAACCCAGGGGGCTGGCGCAAATCATGATGAAATATACCTGGTCGTCAGAGTATCCGCTCTGGTTGACCACCGTTAAATTCATGGCAACGGCCGGGGCGGCGAGGAGTGAATGGGGAATTGCGCCCGCTCCTAGAAGAATCAGGGACAGGACCATCGTTCTCAGGCAAAGGCGGGGATGACGGGGTGCGTTTAGTGCAGGATCAGAATGTTGGGAATGCATCATGGGAGTAGTCCAAATCTGTTAAGCTTGTTTTCGACTTCACCCCGCAGAATTGCCCTGCCCATGCAGGCGCTTTCACGGGGGAAAGGTAGCGGAACGGATACGCGAATACAAGCACGGCGCGGAATAAGTCCCGCCGGAATGGTTGCGGTCAAAATGCTCGCCGATGATTTGATAGCCCTGGCTCTTGCACAGGTTTCGACAGGCTTCCAGCTTGCCTCGGCGTAGCTATTCCAAAGCGTAGACGGGTATCGGGACGAAGGTGGATAAAGGACAGCCCGTTTATGAGCCTGCTGATCCGACGGCATAATGTTTCGTATATTGTTCGTTAATAACGGTTTGCATACGGGATGGTTATATTAGTGGTTATGGGAATAATCAAGGAAATAATGGAAACAAAATAAGGGCTTTGGGAGTGACAGGGGGATTTTCTCAGGCTCGACAGGAGGGGTAGGATGGAAGATGATGCCGACATTGAGTTGGCGGATAACCGATAGAAGATGGGGCGATATCTATTATCAGAAAA
>JAHIJO010000225.1 GCA_018898455.1 Verrucomicrobiota bacterium
CAATTTTACAGATATTGAGCCTCACGCTTTTCGAGAAAACGCCCATTTTACAGGCCTTTGCTCAACATCCATTGCAAATTGAAGACACGACACTACTAAAACAGCAGTATTTACAAGGGTTTTAAGCCGGACACTCATGACTGGCAATATTTTCTTACTACGTGTAATGTATTTCTGCGTCGCCGTCATGGTAAAGCATTCATTTGTTTCATCATCCTAAGGAGAGCCGTGTTGTGAAAAATCCTCATCGCCTTGTGGGAATCGTCATCATGGGCGCCGTTATGTTGGGAGCATCCGGTAAGCTGTGGTCCCAGTCCACCCCGTCTACATCTACCGCCGAAGACCTTCCGCCCTGGTACGTCAGCATCGGCGGCGGGTATATTCGTTATGAAGGGGATGAAGCCACCAAGAACGGCGGCTTCGGATTATTGCGTCTCGGTTATGATTACACGCCCCGCTGGACCTTCCGCGGGGAATTTTCGTATTTCCCCGAGTTGAAGGCGAACACGGTGTATAACTACGAAACGGGGGTCCCTGTGCCCCGCCCGGGATTGCACGGTGATTCGACTTGGGCGGTCGGCCTGGCCGGCGACGCCCTTTTCCATTTCATCGCCACCGACGACCGGCGTTGGGATCCTTACCTGGTTGGCGGCCTAGGCCTGTTGCATTATGAAAAAATGCGCGAATGGCGGAGTCAGACCGATGTGCCGATCCGGGCTGGTATCGGGCTGGCCTATCATTTCACACCCGAATGGGCCGTGAATGTCGATTTGATGGAGCAAATGACGATTGATAAACTGGAATTCAACTTCATTCCCGGTGCAGGCGTCTCATGGAGCCCGGCAGGTCGAAAGCCGGCACGATCTGCCGGTCTGGCCCTCGTGGCGCCCGGCGATCATGCCGCCGAGTCCACCCAGGCATCCGCTCCGCCTTCGCCGCCGCCGGCCGATCTGCAGATGTTTAAACTCGACATGAATTCCGCGGAAGGCAAGTGGCACGAGTATTTCTCGGAACTCGATGCCATCGCGAAGATCATCCAGACATACCCTGACTCTGAAATCCTGATCGAAGGATACCTTGACCAACAGCCAAATATCTCCGAACGGGATGCCCGTAAATTGACCGAGAAGAGAGCGGAGGCTATCCGCGATTACTTCGTGCAGAACCACCACATCGCCAAGAAACGCATCACGGCCGTCGGATACGGTTTCTCCCGCCAGAAGGCGCCGAACGATCCCGTGAACGGCAATCCGGAGAACCAGCGCATGGAGATCCACATCCGCGCCGCGCGGACTGCCCCTTAGATCAGGCCAGGGTCAAAAGGTTCAATGTTCTTAGAACTGATGTCCTAATCTGAAATTAGGCGGCGACGACGCAACTGTTTCAGGTAGAGCCGAATTTTCCGCCGCAGGCGGATCCGCCATGGCGGAATGTCGGCTATCTTCGGGATTGGATAGCCGGGATAAAACCGGCTCTACCCGGATTGAAATTCCTATGCGTCAATTTATGACTTTCACCTCGCGACCTTCAGCCGCCGAGCGATAAATCGCATCCGTCAGCACACTTGTCTTAAATGCTTCTGCCACCGTGCACAGCGGTTGCCGGTTATGTAATACCGCATCAACAAAATCCTGAACCAATGGTATGCCAAAGTTGTTGACCTTCTGAATTTCAATTTTCTGCACTTCGTGTCCGACCGTTTTTAGCAGCGGCTCGGAATCGTGAGGCCACCCCCAACTGACTTTTGCCCTGGTGCCGAGGATTTCAAGCTCATGGCGGACCGGCGTCATGGAATTCCAGTTGAAATTTGCGGTAACCAACGCGCCGTTGCGTAACTTGATGATAATCGCGGCGCAATCCTCGATATTCCAGTCATTGGTCAAAGTGCCGCATTGGGCGCAAACGCTGAGCGGTAAATCGAAAAGCCCGATGAAGATATCCAAGATATGGGAACCCAGATGACATAAAAGGCCGCCGCCGGCTTTTTCCCGGACAACCGTCCAGTAATTCAGAGCCGATTTATCGGGCTTGTGATAGACAAAATAGTTCATATAGCCACCGACAATCTGCCCAAATTCACCGTTTTCAACCATTGTCTTGGTAAATTTGTAGTACTCGCTATGCCGACGGTAATAAGCGCAGCCGGCAAGCTTATTGGAACCTTGTGCCGCGCTCGCCAACCGTTGACATTCAGTCGCGTTAAGACCCAGCGGTTTCTCAACCAGCAGATGTTTGCCGGATTCCAGAACCCGCAAACCATGCGGCACGTGCAACGCTACGGGCGTTGCCAGGTAAACGGCATCCGCGCCGCTCTCGGCCAAGGCCTGTTCAAAATCGCCGTAAATTTGATTAACGCCGAACTTTTTGGCCAGCGCCGCCGCCGCTTCGGCCCGCGTATCGCAAATCGCGACAATTTCCGAATTAGCCGCCGCCGCCAAGGACGGCGCCACCCGGTTGTTCGCAATTTCGCCCGCGCCAACCAGCAACCATTTTACTATCGCCATTGGAATATTTCTCCTGAAAATAGCAGGCCACGCCACAAACGCGTGGCGAGCGTAAAGTTTACCCCGCAAGGCGGGGCCTGCTCTACCCAAAATGCATTATGCTGGCAGAGCCGGTTTCCTGCCCGCAGTGCTATCCGTCGGCTGACGGATTGCAGGCGGGTATACCGGCTATGGTTTTATTTTCAATCCATTAAATCCCGCCGCAGGGCGGGCAATTTTGCTCCTTTCTGAAGATTTCTGATTTGTTAAACCTGAATATTGCTCGA
>JAHIJO010000022.1 GCA_018898455.1 Verrucomicrobiota bacterium
GAACCTTATCCTCATCCATTTCGTGTGTCCTGTGTTTCGTGGTTACTCATGCTTCGGCTTAATTATCCGCATCCTCAATTACTTCCGAAGAACGTCGCGTGGTTATCTTGTTTTTTATAGCGGTTCCTAATGGTTAAGGCACTAATAAATTCCTTCCGTCCAGACCAACCAGGCATCGCTTTCGACCGAGATCGTTGCCTGGTCATTAACCAATTTTCGGATCACCGCCAGTGTCGGACAGGATTCCGATGCATGTCCCTTGACCAGGAAGAACTCATCCAGCATGTCGGGTGATGTTCCCAACGTGGATAGCGCATTGCCGGGAACCTGTGCCGCCAGTTCGGCCGGGTATGCCAAGTCAACCATGTCCAGGTTTGCCTGGATGGTATTGGTGGCGATGGAGGGGATATCATCATGGGTGTAGCGATGGGTGTCCGATCCCGCCATCCATGAGTAAATATAGCGGGCATCAGAGGCCTGGGTGTAATCCGTAGCCATGGCGTCCTGGGCTGCTTCGGCGCGGGCGGCGATCATGGTCCGCGTGTGGGCGCCCGTGAGCTGGCCGATCTGGATCAAGCCCGCGATGAGCACCATAATGATGATGAGTGCCACCGCGAGTTCCACCATGGCCTGGCCGCTGGAAGAAATAAAGAATTTAGAATTAAGAATTAAAAATGACGGATACACAGTTTGCCGGCCTCCCGCCTTTGCCGAAGCTGCAGTAGACAAACCAGCGATCCCGTCAGCAGGGAAACGATGTCTGGTCCTTGATATTCTACATTTTGCATTCTTCATTCTGCATTTTCCTCAGTGTCCCCGCCGGCGTCCGCCGCCCGGACCTCCGGGTCCTCCCATTTCATCGCAAGGATGTAACAGGCCGCCGACGTCGTTGGTGGCGCTCAGCCAAGCCAAGCCTTCCTCGCGAAACGCCGCATTTTCCCAAAGCGTCAATTGCTGACATTGCCAACAATTGGCTTCCAGACCTGCCAATCCATTTTCAAGGTAAAGGGGGAGATGGGCTTCGATATGTTCGCGCCATCCGATGTCATACGCGCCGCCGGCAGGAGCTGAGGAGGCATCCACCGGGATCAGCCGGACATTGTGGAAGGCGGGGAGGACGATCGAATAGGTGTCAGGCCGGACCGGTGAACCGTCTGCCATCAGGTAGCCGAACGGCTTGGCCGCCGCAGTCCACGTGATAATACTGCCGCTGGAACCGGGCGTCAACCGGTCGGCGCTGGCTTCAATCCGGATGGCGGCATCTGCGCCGGCATAGTCATATTGCGTTCTGACGGCCGCAAACGCCGGGAACGGGTCAGCGCCGACCAATGACATGTTTGTCCAGGAGGTCCAGACCGACGAGTTATATATGTACCAGACGCTGGCGATTGCAGCCACTTCGTTGGAAATGACCGTCATGCTGAGATTGCGGTTGGACCGGAGCGAATTCATCAGAAGGATGGTGTTCAGTCCGCCGGGCAGGGTGGTCGCATAGGGCGTCAGGCCCAGGCCGAAAATTTCGCTGTTGGCCGGTTGGATCTGCGGGATCATCGGGGGAAGTGCCGGCCAGTAAAGATAGTCGGTGTAGTATTCCAGCAGGCTCATGGCGTTGAAATAAAACCAGCACCAATCGCGGCCCGCGACGGCGTCGTAAAAATTAAGCTCCAGCAGGATATGGCCGCCGGTGTAATCCGTATATAAATGGGCGTTGTCGGGCGCCGCCGCGATGCCCTGGACGGCGATATTTTCAAGTATACCGCCGTATTCCTGCCAGCAATTCGAATAGGGTTCCGTGAACACATCCAGGTATTCCGTTAGCACGGCAGTGGCATGCTCGTTGAGTCGGGCGCTGAAATCCGGGTTCACATAGATGCCGTTGTTTTTCGCGGCCTGCTGGGCCGCCAGCAGGCCCATGGCCGGACCGACGTAGCAGAGGCGGGCCTGCAGGCCGGCGATCTGACTGGCGGTGTTGGTGTCGCCTCCGCTGAGGGCCACCGCTTGCATGATATTCAAATCGCCGATCAGGTTCAGCGTGATGCCCTGCCAGCGCGCCGCCCCCAGGGCCGCGGCGTCGCCCGCATTCTGGGTTCGCGACTTCAGATGGAGAATCGTGTGCAGGTCGAAGTTCCACACCACGATGAAAGATAAAATGATCAGGACCATGACCATGAAAATCATGGTCTGGCCGGAGCGGGAGGAAATGTAAATGGTCCGGTTCTTGTTCATTCGATGTCCAGGTACAAGGGGTAGTGATTATCCAGCGTTGCGGTGCCGGTGAAGGGAATCGAATCGTCGGCGTAAAACAACTGGTGAAAGGGAAATTTGAGCTGGAAATGCTGGTGCACGCGGAGATCGAGCTGGGGAGGGGATGCCTGCTCGGTATACGAGTAATTGATGTCGGTCCAGTCTTCATAATTCAAGATGGCCGAAAGCTGGCCGTTCCAATCCGAGGCCAGGAACAGCGGAATGCGGGACCGTTCCAAGGTACGCTGGGCGGCCGGCGCTTTGACATAGCTTCCGAGTGACTTGGTTTCAAAATAATTCGGGCTGGACGGATTCGTGCCGAGCTGTAATATCAGAGACGAAGGCGTCTGAACCGTCATTTCGGGAGCGGTGATTTGGCCGGCATTGGCGATCGTGCCCACGCGGACGGTTTTGAAAACCATGAATTCGTTAAACCCTACCGTCTTGGCCCGGGCGCCGCGCCCGGCGGCATAGTGCAGGATTTCCTGGGCCATGAAGAGTTGGGACAACTGGAAGAGCGCCATCAGCAGCAGGCATAGAATGCCGATGACGATGCAGGATTCAATCAGAGACTGGCCTGCTGCACCGATGGAATTAGGCGCTTGTGATCGCCGGATCGCATTGGCAAGCAAAGGGTATTGATCCGTCTTGTGGAGATGGATCAATAATGTTCGCAGTCTTCGCGCGCCGCGAAGAATATTTGGCTCGCTCCGCCCGGCTTCAGCGTCACCAGGAATGCTTTGCGTCATATTTGGATTACCCAGCGCCTCTGCCGCGGAAGAGAATACAGGTTTCGGCGCCGCCTCCTTAGCAAGAGCCACTCCCGGTGTTCGCGGCCCCAAGCGCGATACGCTGAAATGACTTATCCGCCATGGTTTTAGCAACAACGGAAACGCTCCGGTGGAGCCGGGCGCACATGGCGACGTAGTAGGCTCGGCGGACAAGTATGCCGCGCCGTGAAATTATCATTGGCTGGACGGCTTCAGATCTTTCAGTTTCTGAAGCGAATCTCCTTCGGAGCCTACGGCGGTCTCAACCGAATCCGGATCGCCGCCTAACTCTTCGGTTGCTCCGCCCACCATGGAGCGAATCCGGTCGCCAAACAGGCCGAAGACCGCCAAGGCCGCCAAGGCAATAATGGCGACAATGATGATATACTCCGTCATGGCCTGTCCCCGCTTGGTATGCAGTCTACGCATCATATTGCGTCCTCCTTTAAGGGTAGTCCGATGCTACCATATCCAAAATACGACTTCCGTATTCCTGAAAAGTGTTCAAAAAAAGAGTCAAAATAGCCAGAGACGCCAGTAAGATACCGGTCACCACGAGGTATTCCACCATGGCCTGGCCTTCCCGACACGACGGGCTCCCATTACTCCTCTGGCATGCCATGCCCCCCCCCTCCCTGGCTTTCCACAACATTATTCTAATCTTCTGTGTTGAATTAAAGCATATGTAATACTATGATGTCAATAAATAAATAACAAGTTGCTGTGAAATGGACGGTGGTGCGAATAGGCTCGTGGTGCGCGCCAGGTTCAGGTATTGCATTGTCAGGAAAGATTCCCATGGATACGCCTCAATTTCCAGGATTTGAAATCATCGAGACGATGCCTCGCGGCGGAATGAGTACGGTGTATAAGGCGCGTCAGATTTACCTGGATCGGGTTGTGGCCTTGAAGACCCTGCCGCTGACGCTCGCCGCCGAATCGGCCGATATCAATCAGTTCCTGGCCGAGGCCCGGATTACCGCCAATCTCAAGCATCCGAATATTGTCCAGGTTTACGATTTCGGAAAAACAGAGGAAGGTATTTATTACTTTGTGATGGAATTTATATCCGGGTACAGTTTGGGCGACTGGATCCGGCGTAAACAGTTTCTCGCGGAAGATAATTCGCTGTTGGTTGCCCAAAGTGTATCGGAAGCGCTGGGCTACGCCTGGAAAACCGCCTCCGTCGTTCATTGCGATATCAAGCCGGATAATGTGATTATTGACGGGGATGGTACCGTCAAAGTGGCGGACTTGGGGCTGGCTAAGAGTGTGCGGTCGGTTGTGGACCATGCCAAACTTGCATCGGGCGGTGTCTTTGGCACTCCGAACTATATTTCTCCGGAACAATCCCGCGGCGACGCTGACCTGGATTGTCGGGCTGACATTTATTCACTCGGCGCCACCTTGTATCACTGCATGACCGGTAAGATGCCTTTTGAAGGGGTTCCGGCTCTGGCGGCCATGGATATGCAGATTACCGACCAGATTCCCGATGCGCAGGATGTCAATCCGCTGCTTTCCACCGAAGCCGCCTGTCTGATCGAGAAGATGATGGCCAAGGACCGGCAATACCGCCAAGCGGATTGGGACGCTGTTCTCGTGGATGTCAACCGGGTCATGAGCCGTCAAGTGCCTTTGGGGGCAATGCCGTCCAAGGGTGCCAGCACGATGCGGCAAAGCGCTTTGCGCGGCGCTCGGCCCCAGGTGAAAGCCTTGGTATCACCGCCGGTTCCCATCGTATCCGGAGAGAAATCGTCTGACAGCACCGCCTTCCGGAACATGGAACGCCAATTCGCGTTGAAACAGAAGCAGAAGACCGGGATTAGACCCGAATGGTGGTTTGCAGCCCTTATTACGCTGGCCGTGGTCGTCCTAGGGATACTGGTCGTGCGCAGTCTATGGCGCGGCGGGCATTCCCCGGTCATTGAAGTCACAGAACCCCCAGCCTTGGTTTCCCCGGAGGAGGCAAGCCAGGCGGTAAGCGAGACGCAGGACCAGCCGGTGGACGCCATAGCCCTGGAGAATAATGCCCGTGAGATGTTCGAGTTTGCCCAGAAATGGGCGGAAACCAATCCCTCCCGGATCAACGATGCGATCCGGCAGTATGAAAAGGTCGCCAATGAAACCGGCGGCACCAAGTATTCGTTGATGGCGACGGCCGAAATTCAAAAGCTTCAGGCGGTCAAACAGAAGGCGGCTGACTCCGTGATGGAAGCATTGAATACCCGGGCGATCCCCATGATTGCAAAAAGCGAATTTGCTCAGGCGGCTGATTTCTACGAACAGTACCAGGGGGAATGGGCGGCGGAAACAGCTGAAAGCCGTGGCACTAAAATCCGCGAACTGCGGGAGCGCGGTCGCGTTTTCCGGGAGCGCCAGCAGAAATCCGCCGAGGAAGCGGGTCAGCAATGGCGCCAATTGCTGGATCGGGTTGGCGCCCGGTTGGTTGATGGCGATATTCAGGCTGCCTTGGCTCAGGCCAGCCAGGGCGCGGCGATGCCGATGCTCGTTTCCAGGAAAAAGGAAATCAATAACCTCGTGACGCTTTTGACACAAGCCTCCCTCATGGATCAGCGAATTCTCAACGCGTTTCGGGCATTGAAGGATCAGGAAGCGACCGTGGTGCTGACCAACGGCGTCGAAAAAGTGACCATCCGTGACATCCAGGACAACATGATTCAGGTTGAAAAAATCGTGGTGGTGGGCGCCGGTCAGGCCAGTCAGCCGAAATCGTTCCGGGTTGACGATCTGGCACTTTCTGAAAAACGTCTGCGGCTGGGATCCGAAGACAACCCGGAAACTGCTTTGATGCAGGGACTGCTGTCCATCCGGGAACCGGATTGGGAATCGGCGGAATCGTATTTTGCCAGGACTGGTCCCTTGTTAGCCCCGGTACTGGCGGTCAAACTGGGTGAGAAGAAGAACATCCATACCGAGGAACAAGCCAAACGCGTTCTGCTGGGAATCATGCGTAATGTGTTGCTTGATGTAGCGAAAGACAATCCCACATGTGAAGACTGCCTGGCCGCCATTCGGCGCCGGAACTATTCCGCCAAGGATGCCCAGGGGCTGGCAAAAGCGGTGGATGCTTACCGTGCGATTTACGGCCAAACCCGGTATGCAAAGCAATATGAACCGGTGTTATCTGCGTTAGCCCATGTTCCGGTAACCAAAGGGGGAGAGCGCGAATCTGTGCCCCAGCCGTCGGCGCCGGCCAAGCCTGTGATCTTGCCACCTCAGGTGAAGTCGCCAGTGAAGCCCTCGACCCCAGAGGCCGTGAAGGCGCAATTACTGGAACGGAATCCGGGCATCATGGAGGAGGCGATCGTCTTTGTACCGGATAATTCGGGAAAAATCATCCGGGTTGAGATATTCTCTGAGGGGGTGAATGATATCCGTCCCCTGGCCGCGTTGCCCGACGTGCGTGAGATTCTGTGTGGCGGAGCATTGGCTTGGGGACAGGATTCCATTGCTCCGTTGGCTGATCTGTCCCCGCTGAGGGGATTGCCGTTGCGTGAACTGGATGTCAGCCGCACGATGGTGAAGGATATTACGCCCTTGTTTGGTATGCGCCTTAACAAGTTGAAACTGGCTTCCACGAAAATCATAGACATTTCCTATCTGAAAGGTATGCCCCTGAACGAACTGGATGTCGAGGGGACCCGGATTCGGGATATCAGTGCCCTCCGGGAAATGCCGCTCAAGCGGCTGAATCTTACCGACACGGATGTCATGGATCTGACGCCGTTGAAAGGGATTTCATTGGAACGGCTGAATATTGCGCGGACAAAGGTGCGGGATTTATCGCCTTTAATCGGAATGCCGTTGAGAGCATTGGATATTTCCGGTTTGGATATAAAGGATCTTTCGCTGTTGAAAAATTTTCCCTTGAAGGAATTGTCGGTTGCGCAATCTAAAATCCGGGATTTCAGTTACCTGACGGGTCTGAATCTGGAGAAATTGAGCCTTGCGGATACTGGGATCAAGGATCTGTCAATATTACAGGGCATGTCCTTGCGGGAGTTGTCTTTGCAAGGCACGCGGGTTCGGGATTTAACGTCGCTTCAAGGTCTGCCGCTGGTAACCTTGGATCTGCGCATTACGGAAGTCAAGGATCTGACGCCGATTAAGGCCCTGCCGCTGAAATATCTGGCGATAGCGCATACCCAGGTGAAGGATATTACGCCGATCCAGGACATGCCGATCGAGTCCATCTGGCTGGATTTTAACATCCATCAGCCGGGCGATAGGTATTGGATTGCCGCCGTTTTGCGGCGCATGCCCAAGCTCCGGGAAGTGAATGGCCAGCCCTGGGGAGGCGGGGGCTTGCACAGGAGATCGCGGTAGGCGGATATGAAATACATCAGCACCCGGGGCGCAGTCCCTGCCATCGGATTTCAGGATGCCGTCATGACCGGCTTGGCGCGTGACGGCGGCCTTTTTATTCCCGAGCGGATTCCGGATGTGCGGGCGCATCTCGCAGCGTGGAAAACGCTGGCTTACGGCAACCTGGCTTATGAAATCATGCGCCGCTATGCCGATCTGCCGGAACGGGATCTCCGCGCGCTGATTGATCGGAGTATCACCTCCTTCCGGCACCCGGACGTTTCGCCGGTGGTTCCCCTGGGCGACCTTCATATCCTGGAACTTTTTCACGGACCAACACTGGCGTTCAAGGATGTGGCCTTGCAGTTTCTCGGACGCCTGTTCGAATACGTGCTGGCGCAATCGGATCGCCAGCTGAATATCCTGGCCGCGACCAGCGGCGACACGGGCAGTGCCGCCATCGCCGGCGTCCGTGGCCGTCGGCGGATGCGCATTTTCGTCCTGTATCCCCTCGGTCGGGTCAGCCCGATCCAGGAGCGGCAGATGACCACCGTGCCGGATGAGAATGTCTTTACGGCGGCTGTGGAGGGCAGTTTCGATGATTGCCAGACCATAGTTAAGACCCTCTTCCGGGATTTGGCGTTCCGGGATCGCGTGGCGCTCGGCGCCGTAAACTCCATTAATTGGGCGCGCTTGATGTCCCAGGTTGTCTATTATTTTTATGCCGCGTTCCGCGTCATGGAGCGCACGGGCAAAGACCGGGTGCGGTTTACGGTGCCTACCGGCAATTTCGGCGATATATTCGCCGGATACCTTGCCTGGCGCATGGGTCTGCCGGTCGGCCGGCTGGTGCTGGCGACGAATGAGAACGATATCCTCTCCAGGTTTTTCAACACGGGCGTTTACCGTCGCGGCAGGGTAACCCCGACCCTGAGCCCCTCGATGGATATCCAGGTTGCCAGCAATTTCGAGCGCTACCTTTACTATTGCGCCGGGGAAGATCCGCGCCGGGTTTGCGAGTGGATGGACCGGTTCAGGACCACCGGTGAATTGCGGGTGGAATGCCGGCCGGGCGGCGGCGTGGATCCGCTGTTTGCGGCCGGTTCCGCCGATACGCCGGCTTGCCTGGCGGCGATTCGGGCCATGTACGAAAGCCGGGGCTATCTGCTGGACCCGCATAGCGCTGTGGGGGTTCATGTGGCGCAGTCGTTTCTGGATCCGGAGGAGCCTATGATCTGCCTGGCGACGGCTCATCCGGCCAAATTCGACCGGGCGATTCAGGATGCCACCGGACGGGACTTGGCCCATCATCCTCTTCTGGATGCGCTGAATGACCTTCCCGTTCGCCGGACAGTTCTGCCCGCCTCTGACCAGGCCGTCCGCGCTTTCTTGGAAGAAAAAATAGGCGCCGCCAACTAAACTTCAACTCGCAATGATGGAATCCGGGCTATGAACCTGATTTTGATTTTCCTGATTGCCGTCGGCCTGTCCATGGATGCTCTGGCGGTGGCGATTGCCAGCGGATTGGCGGTACGACGCATGCGCCTGCAACAGGCGTTGCGGGTCGCGATATTCTTCGGGTTATTCCAGGCCCTGATGCCAATGCTTGGCTGGCTTGCCGGCTTGAGTCTCCGGGCATTAATTTCAGGCGTGGATCATTGGGTGGCCTTCGGCTTGCTGGTGTTGATCGGGGGCAAGATGATTGTCGAGTCGTTTCGACTTAAGGACGTGAACCCGGATGCCGGTTCCATGAGCCTCTCCATGCTTCTCCTGCTGTCGGTGGCCACGAGTATCGACGCGCTTGCGGTGGGGCTCAGCCTGGCAGTGTTGAAGGTGCTGATTGTCGGGCCGGCCCTGCTGATCGGGGTGGTCACGTTCGTTTTATCCCTGCTGGGCGGGCTGATCGGCAGCCGGGTGGGGCACTGCTTCGAAGCCAAAATCGAAGCGCTGGGCGGGCTGATCCTGGTCGGAATCGGCGTAAAAATTCTCATCGATCATATCAGGTGAGAATAGTCCTCTTTTACTCCGGATATGGCGCATGGCAAGTGTGGCCGACCCCATCAACGTCACGAGGTCTTTACAAATGGTAAAAAACGGGTACATTTCCAGCATTGAACGGCAGGGGTGCAGTGCCCTGACTGAATTTTCAAGAGGACCCTAGAGGTGTCACCCGTTATGGATTTGGATTTGCAGGCCCGGCAATTGAATGATCAAATCTCGGCGAAAAATCCGTCGGTCACGACTATGCTTTCGGCGCGGGGTCGAGCGATTTATTTTCCTAAAATGGGGATTCTATCGCAGTCGGCAGACGCGCGGGGCAAGGAAATCGATGCGACGATCGGCATTGCGCTGGAAGAGGATGGGACTCCCATGCGCCTGCCGTGTATCGCACAGCGCGTTCAATTGCCGCCCGAAAAAATATTTACCTATGCGCCCAGTTCGGGACGCCCGGAACTACGGCAGGCATGGAAAGACCTGCTGGTGAAAAAGAATCCTTCGCTGGCCGGCAAAGCCGTCAGCTTGCCCGTGGTGACTTGCGCGCTGTCGCACGGACTCAGTATGAGCGGTTACCTGTTTTGCGATCCCGGCGATCGCGTCATTCTCCCGGATCTCTATTGGGAAAATTACGAGTTGATTTTTCGCAACGCTTATGACGCCATTCTGGATCCTTTCCCGACGTTTGCCGGCGCCGGGTTTAATGTCGAGGGGCTTCGGAAAAAATTGATGGCGGGACCGCCTCGCAAAACACTGGTTTGCCTGAACTTTCCCAATAATCCGACGGGCTATACCCCCACGGGGTCGGAAGTCGAGGGCATCGTCGGTGTGTTTCGGGAAGCCGCCGAGCGCGGGTCGCGCCTGGTGGTCATTGTCGATGACGCCTATTTCGGGCTGGTCTATGAGCCCGGCATATTTGCCGAGTCGATTTTCGGCCTGCTCTGCGATCTCCATCCCAACCTGCTGGCCGTCAAACTGGATGGCGCGACTAAGGAGGATTACGTCTGGGGATTGCGCGTCGGTTTTATGACCTATGGCATCCAGGGCGGCGCGCCGCCGCTGTATCAGGCGCTCGAGGCCAAAACCACCGGCGCGATTCGCGGCAATATTTCCAATGGATCCAACCTGAGCCAGTCTCTACTGGTCGGCGCGTTCGTGGCGCCGGCCTATGAGGCCGAGAAACAACAGAAATATGAGCTGTTGCGGCGCCGTTACGAGAAGGTCAAGCAGATTCTGGCGGCGCGTCCCGAATATCGGGGCGAATTCGTGCCAATGCCGTTCAACTCCGGCTATTTTATGTGCTTAAAGATGCTTAAGGCGGATCCGGAGCGTGTCCGACGGAAACTGCTTTCCGATTATTCCACCGGTGTGATTGTCATGAGCGGGCTGGTCCGGCTGGCATTTTCGTCAACCCCGCTGGACAAGCTGGATCGATTGGTTGATAATGTTTTTCAAGCGGCACGGGCCTTGTCGGCGCCGTCGGCCGAATGATAACCGGATCTAATAGAAAATTGTTATCCTGGTTTTAGGTGGGGCTGGCAGTCCCTTGCCGGCCGCGCCGCGCCAAGAACGGCGGCCAAGGGACTGGCCGCCCTACCAATAAATCCGTCCGAAGGGCGATAAGTGTTGAGAGGTTTTTGTGGAGACGCGCCGGTGGCGCGTCTCGGAGACGTAGCGGCGAAACGTCGCTGTCAACATTCGATTGCGGGTTTGCGTCGCATTCAGGAGAATGAACATGGCCTATGAAGTCTTGGCGCGCAAATGGCGGCCTCAGCAGTTTGAGGATGTGGTCGGGCAGGATCACGTCACCCGGACGCTGAAAAATGCCATCCGTTCCAACCGCGTGGCCCACGCCTACCTGTTCGTGGGACCGCGGGGGATCGGTAAAACCTCCATTGCCCGGATTCTGGCCAAGACCCTGAACTGCGCGGAAGGGCCCACGGAAAAACCCTGCGATAAATGTCCGGCCTGCACGGAGATCATGGCGGGAACCCATCTCGACGTCCAGGAAATTGACGGGGCTTCCAATCGCGGCATCGACGATATCCGGGCCTTGCGGGATACCATTCAATACATGCCCTCCGGGCGATTCAAGGTTATCATTATCGATGAAGTCCATCAGGTCACGCCCGACGCGTTCAACGCGCTTCTGAAAACGATCGAAGAGCCTCCGCCTCATGTGAAGTTTATTTTTGCGACGACCGAACCCCAGAAGATTCCGGCAACCATTCTCTCGCGGTGCCAGCGGTTTGACCTCCGCCGTATTCCTTTAAAACTCCTGATGGAGCGACTGCTCCTGATCGCCAAAACGGAAGGCATATCCCTGGACGAGGACGCCTTGCTGGCCATTGCGCGCGCCTCGGAAGGCGGATTGCGCGATGCGGAGTCCGCACTGGATCAATTGATTGCTTTCCAAGGCAAGCATATTACCGAAAACGATGTGCTGGCCGTTTTTGGGCTGGTGTCGCGCCAGGCGCTGGAAGCGCTGACCACGGCCCTGCTGAAGGGTGACGTGGCGGCGATGATCTGCCTGGTGGAGGAATGGGACCGTCAGGGAAAAGACCTCCAGCGCCTGCTCTTCGAACTGCTGGAGTATTGCCGGAACCTGCTGGTCTTTCTGCAGGTGGGCGAGGGCGTCACCGACCTGGATTTTGCGGTCGCGCAGTTGGAGGCCCTGAAGACCCAGTCGGCATTGACGACCCTCGATCGCCTGCTGCGGATAACCGATATCCTGACGGAAACCTGGGATCGGCTCCGGTTTGCGTTGTCGAGGAAGACCCTGCTGGAAACCGCGTTGATTCGATGTTCCCGTGCGGCGGTCATGGTGTCCCTCGGTGAAATTCTGGCCCAGGTCAAGGCCCTTAAGGCCGGCGGCGGTGGGATGTCGTTGGTGAAACCAGCCTCCGTTCCGGGTCGGGTGGCGGAATCCAGGCCGGTCATGGCTCCGGTTCATGCGCCCGCTCCCGTTCCGGAGCCCGTGGCAAAAGCGTCGGCGGCTGGACCCCATGAATTAGCCCTGCTTGAGAAAGAATGGCATGCAATTGTTGAGCGGGTCGGCAAAGCGGCGCCGCTGGCGAAAGGCAATCTGCTGGATGCCTTTCCCGCGGTGGTAAGCGGAGGACAGGTGACGATCGGTTTTGATCCTGAATTTCCCGATCGCGTGGAGCAGGCGGCGATGCCGCGTCATCGCGCCGCGCTGCAAAAAGTGCTGAGCGAAGTGCTCCATCGGACGATGGTCGCCGAGTTTAAGATCATGGAGCGGCGAAAAAGTGATGCCGGCGCGGCGTCGGAATTGTTGTCGGCTAACTCGGCCGTAGCTTCCCCGGCGGCGGGCGTTAAAGCATCGGGAAAAGGTCCACCGCGGGGCAAGCATAAGTGGATGGCTCAGGAGTCGGTCCAGAAGACGTTGGATATGTTTAACGGAAGCATTATGGATATCAAGGAGTAGATATGAGCAACATGTTTCAGATGATTCGAAACGCGGCGGCCATGCAGAAACAGGTCAAGAAAATCCAGGCCCAACTCAGGGAGCAGACGGTGGAGTTCTCCAGCGGCGGCGGCAAGGTGACCGTGACGGCGCGTGGCGATGCATCCGTGGCCGCAATTCGGATTGATCCCAGCGTCATCAATCCGGCCCAACCGGCGGTTCTTGAAAAAATGGTTCTGGCCGCCGTGGAAGGCGCGTTGGACGCGGCCAAGGAAATGAGTGCCCGGGATATGAAACACCTGGCGTCTGAAATGGGGTTGCCTGACATTCCGGGGCTATGACTCGCATTCAGAGAACATGTTGATTTGTAATGGGTCAGTTATTTGGGGGATGTAGCGGTGGTTCGCCACGTCGTCCCGATCCCAGCGGGAAGAACCGTCCGTCAGCTGACGGACGGTTCTGACGAACGGACCCTCCAACTGAAAAAGTCGCATATCATCATACTATGAAACCAATCATCCCCCCTCCCAATAACTGGTCCATTACACCGCTTCAAAAGAACATTCGTGCTCCAAGTCACGGTAGGGAGAATTCACAGAGGGACATTTGAAAACATTTCCCAGCCTGGATCGGTTGATCGCTTGCTTGAGCAAGCTTCCCGGAATCGGCCGGCGTTCTGCCGAGCGGATCGCGCTGAAACTGGTCGTTCAGCGGGACGGCCTGTTGCGGGAACTGATTGCGGCGTTGCAGGAGGCGGGGGACCGCTTGGGCGCCTGTTCCGTTTGCGGAGCGATTACACCGTCGGCGGAAAATCCCTGTTCGTTATGCAAGGACACGGCGCGCGACGGTTCCGTCCTGTGTGTGGTCGAGGACCCGGTCGATCTCCTGCTGATTGAAGCGGCCGGCGCCTTCCGCGGGCGTTACCATGTGCTGATGGGAAAAATTTCCCCCATGCAGGGAGAAGGGATTGCCCATCTGCGCCTGGAAGCGCTCCGCCGCCGCATCGAAACGGAACGGATCCAGGAAGTCATTCTAGCGTTGAATTCCGACGTAGAAAGCGAGGCGACGGCGAGTTTTTTACGCGATCAGCTTGCGGCGCGCAATGTCCGGATCACCCGGCCGGCCATGGGCCTGCCGGTGGGGAGCGGTATTGCCTATACCGACACCGTCACCTTGGCTCGCGCCATGAAACACCGCCAGCAATGCCTCCCTCAGGAATGAGGCTTGCGTGGCTTTTAGCCACGGATCAAGGAAAGAAAGTTATCATGGTACAATGCATGAAACTTATCGAAAACAAGGAACGATGTAATTGTTCCTACGAACCGTGTCCGCGCAAGGGTAATTGCTGTGCCTGTCTGCAGTATCATTTGTCCATGAATGAATTGCCGGCCTGCGCTTTTCCCGATGCCGTTGAGAGTACCTATGACCGGTCGTTCCGCCGGTTCGTTCAACTGCATCGGCAGGGGTGATTTATAGAACCCATTGTCCCCGGACAGCGGAATCCCGCAGGCAGGCCAAGGCTCTGTCATGGCCTATGGCTTCCAGCCGATCCGCTTGGGGCGCAGTCAGGGGAGGTAAGCTTCCCACGGTGTCGAATAGCCTGTTTTTACGCCGGATGTCCTGGGCGAACTCGGCGCGGGCGGCGGAACCGGCGTATGAAAACCCCGCGTACCGCGCCAGTAGGCTCTGGCCCACCATGATCCGCGCGCCGCGCAGGAACGCCTCATGATAGGGACGGAGTGCCTCACATTCGGTGTCATCCACAAAGGGCTGGCCTTCCTTGTTCATCTCGGTGCCGATATTAATTGGCATCTCCAGCTGTTCGGCGGCTCGCACAACGTCGTCCAGTTTTTTCAGCTTGCCGGCGCGCGTCGCCGCGTCGGCGATATTGTGGTTCCGGTCGGGAATAATGTTCAGGGCGCAGGCCCCCTTGGTCCGCAGACAGTTGAGCATGGCGCGTAGATCCTGTTCCCCGGCGCTGGCGCCATCCAGCCAGGTGACCATCGGGATGGCCTCGCAGGCCAGGACCCAAGCGATGAAATCGTCCACGCACGGAAAGGTTTTAGCAGTGGGCAGTTCATAGCCGATGCCGCCGCGTTTGGCCAGGGCCGAGCGGATGGCGTCCTCCATAGCCGGCACCCGAGCTGAAAGCTTATCGAGGGTTGCCACAGGTTGTTTCATGACCTTGGACCAGAAGGCATAAAGTTTGTCATGAGATGGGAATTGGGATTCCGCTTTAAGGCGGTAGGCGCGGATCAGGTGCCGCTCGGTGGGGCATCCCCCCGGGGACAGGGGGAGCACGTCTTGATCGTAATCCAGGGCGATTTCCGGCAGGCGCGTATTGATTCGTTGGGCCAGCGCCTGGTTGCGCTCGTCCGCCTGCCGGCGCAGGCTGGCCAGCGTCATTGCGGCGGGAGAACCGGCGGCCGGTGAACGTGGGAAGCCGGCGCCCATAATGTAAGTCACCCCGTGTTCTCCCGGCGAATTGATATCCACCTCCGCGTATTCTTTGACGTAGGCGCGTGTTTCCAGGTTAACCGCAACGCGGAGGCCCAGGGTCATACCGGCCTGGAGAAATTCTTCCAGGCCATCCAGAACGTCGAAATCGCACAGGCCGACGGCATACAGGCCGGCCCGGTGCGCTTCCCAGGCGATGTGAGAGGGCGAATAGCCAAGGGTATTGAAGGAAAAAAATGAATGCAGATGCATGTTCACCCGGGGCCGAACCCTTCGACTTCGCTCAGGGCAGGCGGACGGCGGAGTGCCAACCTGGCCGGCCAGATAGGCAAGGGCGCGGTGGCGACCATCTCCATCAAACGAATCCAGTTCGTTGTTGGCCGGGGAGGGGGTGGGGTCTGTTTTTTTCACGGTTAGGACATTTGTAATATCAGACCTCCTGACATAGCCCTCGACCGTTGTGCTGATTGTTCACGATAATATGTCCGCTTTTGTGGGCAGAATATGCGTTTTGGCCCGTATTCACAAGACAAATGAGCACTGTATTTGTGCTACAAAGTGTTCACGATA